>JAEYEL010000059.1 GCA_023403475.1 Actinomycetes bacterium | reverse complement strand
CGGCTAACGAGAAGGGGAGACCCAGCTTAGCGAGAAAGGGGGCTTGCGCTGTGAGGATTGCGGTGAGCGCGTGCCTTTTGGGCGAGGCGTGCCGATACGACGGACAGGCGAAGGAAAACGAGACGGTATGTGCGCTCACGCACGCGCACGAGCTGGTGCCGGTATGTCCCGAAGTGCTGGGAGGCTTGCCGGTTCCGCGCACGCGCTGCGAGGTAGTTGCAGGTGAGGGAACCGTTCGCGTAATGGACGAAGCCGGCGAAGACAAAACGGCCGCCTTCGCGACCGGCGCTGCCCGTGCGGTCGAAACGGCGCGAGAAGAGGGGTGCGAACTCGCCATTCTGAAGTCGAAGAGCCCCTCGTGCGGGGCGGGGCTTATCTACGACGGCACGTTTTCCGGCACTCTTGTGCCAGGATACGGCGTGGCTGCGCAGGCTTTCCTTGCAGAGGGAATCCCCGTTCTGGACGAGGATTCCCTAGCTGATTTTCCGTCCTCCGTCTTCGTTTCCGCATCCGAAATCTTGACGCAGGTCACTACGCCACGATAAGCGGGGAGAACTGGAAGGTGGTGCAGTCCACGAGGCCGCGGTTCGTCAGGCGCAGCTCGGGCAGGCAGGCCAGGGGGATGAGTGCCATGGTCATGAAGGGCGAGGGCATGGTGCAGCCGATTTCCTCCCACGTCTGTTCGAGCTTGTCCACCTTAGCGCTCATGGTCTCGGCGTCGAGGGCGTCCATGAGACCAGCTATGGGCAACTCCACAAGCCCCAGCACCTCGCCGTCGGCCACGACCACCATGCCGCCGCCGCATGCGGCAAGCGTGTTGGCGGCTAGCGCCATGTCGGCATCGTTCGTGCCAACCACGAGCAGGTTGTGCGCGTCGTGCGCCACGGTGGATGCCATTGCCCCGCGCGTGATGCCGAAGCCCTTCACGAACCCGTAGCCGAACTTGCCGGTTTCATGATGGCGCTCGAACACGAACGTCTTCAGCACGTCTTGGGAAAGATCGCTTTCCAGCTTGCCGTCTAAAACGGGAAGATCGACGTGCGTCTCGAAAGTGCCTACCTTGCCGGGAATGACCTCGATGGCGCGGACGCGCGCAACCTGAACCTGAGCCTGAGCCTGTGCCTGAGCATGGGTCTGCTCGTTGCCCGCGCCTTCTGCCACGTCCGCGTAGGGGATGGCGAAGGTGCCGGGTGTGATTTCTGCGCCCAAGTGCATGGAGTGCGTGACCCATTCGGGGTACTCGAAAGGTGCAAGCTCGAACAGGGCGCGCCCGTCTTCGGCCACTATGTCGCCGTCGATGAGCACGCGCGTGACCTGCAGGTCTTCCAAGTTGTTCAGGAACACGATGTCGGCGCACTTGCCGGGCGTGATGGAGCCCATGTCGTGGTCTATCTGGAAGCACTGCGCGCAGTTGATGGTGACCATCTGGATGGCGGTTATAGCGTCGATGCCCAAGCTCACCGCCGTGCGCACAATATGGTCAAGGTGTCCCTGCGCAACGAGCGTGTGCGGATGCGTGTCGTCGGAAACGAGCATGGCGAAGCGCGTGTCGATGTTGCGTGCGGTGATGGCTTCTGCCAACACGGGAAGGTCTTGCCAGGCCGAGCCGTAGCGCAGCTGCGCGTACATTCCTAAGCGCATCTTGGCCAGCACGTCTTCGGGGCGCGTGGACTCGTGGCAGCAACGAATGCCGGATGCGATGTAGGCGTTTAGGCCGCGGTCGGTTTCCGGCATGGAGTAGTGGCCGGTCACGATTTTCCCTGCTTTGAGCGTTTCGGCGATCTCGCCGTGCGGGTGGTCGGCTCCGGCAAGGACGCCCGGGAAGTTCATCATCTCGCCCAAGCCCACCACGGTGGGCCATTCCATGGATTCGGCGATGTCGGCAGGACCCACGGCGCTTCCGGTGTCCTCGAATCCAGGCACGGCCGGAACGCACGAGGGAGTGGTTATCATGGCCTTGAGCGGGGTGCGCAAAGCGTCGCCTTCCATGACCTTCACGCCTTCGAGTCCGAGCACGTTGCATATCTCGTGGGGATCCCACAAAATGCCCGTGGTGCCGTGCGGAACTACGGCGCGCGCGTACTCGCCTGCGCCCATCATGGACGACTCCACGTGGATGTGCCCGTCTAGGAAGCCCGGCGCGATGTATGCGCCCGCAGCGTCGATGACGCGCGTGCCTTCGCCAACGCAGTGGTCGGCGTTGCCCACGTACGCTATGCGCCCCTGCGCGATGGCCACGTCTACGCCCTCCTGAATTTCGGCCGTGCACACGTTGATGAGCTTCGCGCCCTTGATGACCGTGTCGGCGGGCGTTTGCCCCTGCGCAACGGCGGTAAGCGTTTTGGAGCACTGCCACAGCGGCTTCTTGCAGAAATTGTTGATCATGGGAACCTCTCTTGTAAGTCGGCGTCGGCGCGGCGTGCTGCCTGTTGTTTGTCGGCATTTATCGGCGCAGCGCGCCCTCTTCCATTATCGCGCTTCATTGACCTGTTGTGCACGGGAATTTCTGTGGCGTCATGTTGTGAATCTCGTCCGATTCCCTTGACAGCCTCTATGCCGTCTTCGGGCGGCCTTCTGGCGCGCCGGTATGTTCGAATACGGGGGACGACCTCGGACGCAGCATGTGACCTCGGATGCAGTATTACGGTCGGATGTCAAATAGAGCCATCAGCTCTTTGAAAGTGTCTTGCCCGTCGAGGCAGGTGTCGGTCAAATAGCCTTTTTCTGTTTCCCACTCGGAGAGTCCGCGGTGGTAAAACATCTTTTCGGAATCATCGATGATAGACGGAACGATGCCGTAGCGCAGGCATTCCTTTAACGCCACCAGCCGACCGACTCTGCCGTTGCCATCCTGGAAAGGATGAATGCGTTCGAAATCGTAATGGAACTCGATGACGTTGTCTATCGAAACGGCATCAAGCGACTCGTAGCCCGAAAGCAGCGCTTTCATTCTTGCGGGCACATCCTTCGGCTTCGCGGTTTCGCGGCCGCCAGCAACGTTCGCCCGTTTTTTATAGTCGCCAACAGCGAACCACGCAAGCGCGGAACCCTTCGTGCTCTGTTTTAAAATGCGGTGCAGTTCCTTGATGATATTTTCAGTTAACGGTTCTTCCGCATGGTCGATCACGTAATCGACAGCACGGAAATGATTGACCGTTTCGATAATGTCATCAACGGGGACGCCTTCGCCGACGTCAACCGTGTTCGTTTCGAAAATCAATCTGGTTTGATCTTCGCTGAGTTTGCTGCCCTCGATGCGATTGGAATTATAGGTCATGCGAATCTGAAGCTCGTGGTACAAGCCGCCGGGCATATGAATGCTCTTCTCGTCACGCAGTGTTTGCAAACGGCGCATTGTCCGAGATGCATCGGTACAGCTCTTCCGGTTTGCAATTCAAAAATGCAGCAATCTTTGCAAGCACACGGTCGGCAATCTTTTCTCCGCGACCGATTTTGGCAATTGTCCGCGATGAAATGCCCAGTTCTTTTGTGAGGGAGGTCTTTGTAAGACCCCTGTCGTTTAGCTTTCGCACGAGTTCTTCGTATGAAATCATGGGCGTTTTCTTTTCGCCTTTACCTACTGTAACCGAACCCCCTTTAAAAGTAAAGGTAACTCGTAGAAAAGTAAAGGCAGGGGGAATGAAGGAGGGCATTCATGGTGCGGGCGAAAGGACTTGAACCTTCACGGGGGTTGCCCACCAGAACCTAAATCTGGCGCGTCTGCCAATTCCGCCACGCCCGCACGCGCAAGGGGTTGCGCCTCCCTTCGGATGCGCAACCCAGTATGATAGCAGAAAAATGGGCGGTCGCGAGTTTGATTTTGGTGAAATAGGGCGGGTTATGCACGGCTTGTCTGGTAAAAGTGGCTGCAAAGGGGTACTTATGCATGGAATTTTGAAAACAATCTGTGCATAAGTGCCCTCTTTTCACCAAAATAATTGAACGGGTTGAATGAAGGGGCTGGGACGAAGCCGTTCGGACGGCTGGGCGGGCCGGACCGTGGCGGGCGAAGCTGTTCGGACGGCTGGTGCGGGTCGGATCGTTGCGGGCGAAGCCGTTCGGATCGGAGCAAGGTTGCCCGAGGCTGTACGAAACGGATTTGTCGCCTCGTCCCGCTACCTTCCTTCCAGCGCCTTGTCCAAGGTGCGCCATGCCAGCTCGGCGCATTTCACGCGGGCGGGCATGCGGCTGATGCTTTCCAGTTCGGCGGCCTCGTCCAAGTCTTCGCGCTCCTTATCGGTGAGGGTTTCGCCTTTCACCATCTTCAGGAACACGGCTACGAGGCGACGGGCCTCTTCCACGGTCTCTCCGGTTACAAGGTCGGCCATCATGTCGGCAGACGCCTGACTTACGGCGCAGCCGTGGCCGGTGAACGACGCCTCGTCTATCACGCCGTCGTTAAGGCGCAAGAAAAGTGTCATCTCATCACCGCAGCTGGGGTTGTGCCCTTCAAGCGATACAGTGGCATTGGCGAGCGCGTACTTGTAGTCGGGATGCGCGTTGTGCTCCATGAGCGCAGCGGTGTATATGCTAGCTCCCATTGAAGGTCCTCCAAACGTTTTTCAAACCGGCGATGAGCGCGTCCACGTCGCTCTTGTCGTTGTAGAAGGCCAAGCTGGCGCGGCAGCAGGCCAGATTTTCCACGCCCAGCCAGGTGAGCAGGGGCTGCGCGCAGTGGTGGCCGGCGCGTATGGCAACTTGGTCCATGTCGAGGATGCTCGCCACGTCGTGCGGGTGGATGCCGTTTGCGTTGAAGCTTATGACGCCGTGGTGGTCGCACGCGTTAGGGCTGCCGATTATCTGCACGAAGGGAAGCTTTTCCATCTCGTCCATGCAGTAGCGCACGAGCGCCTGCTCGCGCGCGCCTATCACGTCAAGCCCCACGCTTTCCACGTAGGCGATGGCCGCCGCCGTGGCGTAGATGCCGGCGGCGTCCTGCGTGCCGGCCTCGAACTTTTCCGGCACGGGCGCCCACGTGGCGCTCTGTTCGGTCACGTTCTCTATCATCTCGCCGCCGGTGAGGAAGGGGGGCATGGCGTCCAAAAGCTCGTCTTTGCCCCAGAGCACGCCCATGCCGAACGGACCGAAAAGCTTGTGCGCGGAAAAAGCGAAGAAGTCGCAGCCGAG
>JAEYEL010000040.1 GCA_023403475.1 Actinomycetes bacterium | reverse complement strand
CTCGGCTCGGCGCCAAGTGCGTGCATCCTCTCGTTTATCATGGTCGCGCCTTCCGTTTCCCTAAGCTTCATCTGCGCCTTTGCACATATCGATTAACGCCGAACAGATTAGCACAACCTTGACGCCTGCGCCGCTCTTTCAGGAAAGAGGCAGAACGGCCGCGCGACCGCGCTACCGCACTATCGCGCGACCCACGCTACCGCACTATCGCGCGGCCGCGCTAGTCTTGCTTCACCACGAGCACATCGCAGCGAACAGTGCGGATGAGATGCTTCGACACGCTGCCCACGAATGCGTACTTGATGTTGGAAAGCCCCCGCTCACCGCATACCACCATATCGGGCGCGCACGGCTCGATGAGCTGATCGACCAAGGCATCTGCCACACGACCGGCACGAACTTCCAGCTTGCACGAGGGAATAGCCGGGTTGTTGCGCGCCTCGGCCAAAATATCGGCGAGGTCTCGCTCCAAACGTTCGGCAACCTCGGCGCACAGCGCGTTGAAATCGGCACCGCTCACATCGGACGACACGGAATCGACCACATGCCCGAACACGAGCTCTGCCCCGTTGTGCGCTGCGAGCGCAACCGCCCGACGCGCCACCTCCTCCTGCGTCGAGGAGCCATCGAGAGCAGCGAAAATTCGCCTGTACGGAAAAGCCATAATCTGTCCTTTCTCTTATCAGCGTCCCAAAACCAGTCGCTACTTCGCCAAGCCCGCTTCCTTCAAGTAGTCTTCCAAGTCGTCTTCCCACGTGGGAATTTCGGCACCGAACATTTCCAACATGAGACTTTCCAGCAACACCTGTTCGGCGGTTACCAGATCGGCCTTCGGAACAAGCACCTTGCCGGACTCGTACCCGCAAAGCGAAAGCGCGCGCGAAAGGAAGTCGTAACGGCTCGTTACGCCGCGCGAGACGATATGAAGCACGCCGGTAACCCTGCGCTCGACGGCTTTGACAAGGAAGTTGGTGTAAAGGGACGCCGACGTGGGAGACGCGTACTGGTCGGTACGCGCTATAACGGTTTCCCCTGCCTCCGCCGCCTCAAGCGCCGCCTTCAGCTGTCCGCCGTATCGGTCGTAGAGCCACGAAGCCCGCACGATCAGGTAGTCGGACATGGTATCGCGCACCATCATCTCGCCGGCACGCTTCGACTTGCCGTAAGGCGTTTCAGGATGCGGCGCGTCGAACTCGTTGGCCGGTTCGGCCATGCGCACCGGATACACGTCGTCGGTGGACACCTGCACCATAAGCGCACCCACGGAATTGGCGGCGACCGCCACATTGCGCGCGCCGAGCGCGTTCACCTCGTATGCCTTGACGCGGTTGGAAAGACCCACGCCCGCACGCGGTATGCCCGCGCAGTTGACGATGACAGAAGGGCGCACCTCGACCGCGAAAGCCGCTATGCGCTCGGATTCGGTCACGGAAAGCTCGACGTCGGTACCCACCACCGTGTACCCTTCGCGCTCGAACTGCTTGGCCACAACGCCGCCGATGAAGCCTGCCGCACCCGTTACCCACACGATGTTTTCATTGCTCATGTCTTTCACCTCACTTAACGACGATTGCCCATACAGAGCGCGAGGCACGGCCGTAAAGAACTCCGTCGCCCTGCCGCGCTCGCATAAACCTACACGCGCGCCTCGGCCAGTTCCTCATCCTGCGAACCCGCGCCCGCTCCCAGGTTCGCGCCCGCGCCCGCTCCCGGACCTAAGTCCGAACCCGGACCTGCACCCTCATCGTCTTTGCGCGTCCTTTTCGCCAGCAGCCATTGCACGCCGCACATGAGCACGATAACGGCCAAGCCGACAAGGTCGCTCAACGTGCCCGGTATCATCATTCCCAAACCGCCCGCCGCAAGCACGATGCGAATGAGCGGGTTCACATGGCGGTGGAACAGCGTGTTCGTGAGCGCGCATTGCAAGCCGAACACGCCCACAAGCGCCGTGCAGGTGTTCAAAAGCACCGCCGGCAGCGTCACGTTATCTCCCACCAAAAGCAGAATCGGGCTGAACGCGAAAATATAGGGCACCACGAACTTGGCGATGCCCAGTTTGGTGGCGTTCACAGCCGTGGCCATAGGCCTTGACTTGGCTATGGCGCTTGCGGCATAGGCCGCCAATGCCACCGGCGGGGTAATATCGGCGGCGATACCGAAGTAGAACACGAAGAAATGCGCGCATATGGGGTCGATGCCCAGTTGTATGAGAATGGGTGCGCAGGTGGAGGCCATGATGCAGTAATTCGCCGTCGTGGGCACGCCCATGCCCAAGATAAGACAGCAGATCATGGTGAACACGAGGCCGACGATAACGTAGTCGCCCGCCATGAGCACGATCACGTTGATGATGGTGGAGGCAAGGCCCGTAACCGTGATGCAGCCCGCTATCATGCCCGCCATAGCACACGCCACGGCCACCGCGATGCAGTTCTTCGCCCCGGCGGAAAACGAGTCGATCGCCGCGAACAGGGCAACTTTCAGCGTTTCCACTAGCACCGTGCCGAACTTCTCGCCCTCTGCACGCTCCTGCCAGTTGGTGAACAGGAAGTTGATGAACCCGATGACGAACGCGCCCATAATGGAAATGGCGGCGCTTGCAGCCATGGTGCGCACGCCCGACGATACAAGCCACACCAAAAGCACGAGCGGAAGGATAAGGTAGCAGTTCTTGAGTAGATAGCTTCCCTTGGGCATTTCCTCTTTCGGCACGCCCTTAAGCCCGAGCTTTTTGGCCTCAAGATGCACCGCGATGAAGATGCCCGCGAAGTAAAGCAGCGCAGGAACGATGGCCTTGGTGGCAACTTCGATGTAGGGAATGCCGATGTATTCGGCCATAAGGAATGCCGCCGCGCCCATGATGGGCGGCATGATCTGCCCGCCCGAAGACGAAGCAGCCTCGACCGCACCTGCGAATTCGGGCTTGTAGCCCACCTTCTTCATCATGGGAATGGTGACCGATCCGGTGGTTACGGTGTTGCCCACCGAAGAACCCGACACCATGCCGCACAAAGCCGATGCGATAACGGCCACCTTCGCAGCGCCGCCGCTCGACCAGCCGGCAATGCGGTTCGCCAGCGCAATGAAGAAATTCGCTATGCCCGTGCGTTCCAAAAATGCGCCGAAGATGATGAAGAGCACGATGTAGGTGTAGCACACGTTGATGGGCACACCGATAACGCCCGACGTGGTATAGAACAGCTTCTGTACTATTTTGCGCAGCGACACGTAAAGGTCAGGATTGCCCGAAGACGATATCTGCCAGTAGAACGCGTAGATGACAAGGCACCCCACCACGATGATGATGGGCAGGCCCACGCAGCGGCGGCAAAGCTCCACCAGAACCACGATGCCGATGACACCCAAAACAACGTGCACGGGCTGAATGCGAGCGCCCATGAGAAGAATGTCGGTGCAGTTCACGGCGAAGTACATGAACGACGCGAACCCAGCTACCGCCAAAACGACGTCGTACCACGGAATGCGGTTCACTTTGTGATGGGTCTTGCGCGCCGGGTACATCATGAAGCCGATGACGATGACGAATGCCACGAAACGTGCGAGACGGGCTTCGGCCTGTTCGGTGGAAAGCAGCGTCATGGCCACGCAGTACACCGAAAACACCACCATGACCACCGTGACGACGACCTTGGGAACACCTTCCCAGATGCGCGTGTTCGACTCCTTGTCGTACTTGCGCATGACCTCGTCTACGTCGACCTTGCCGTCCTCCACTACCGAAGGAACCAATATGCCGTCGTCGTCCGGCACCCCCTTCGCCTGCTGATCCTTTTTTTTGAACAGTCCCATAATTTCTCCTTGCTGCACGTATCGGGGGTTTTACGTCCGCAACGGGCGTTTGCGCCGTTCATCGCGCAAACGCCCGTTGCGGATCCAAAACAAACGCCCATCGCGAACCTAGACGTCCATTGCGGGTTCAAAACGCCTGTTGTAAGCCCAAAAGCCCGCCGTAGGCTCAAAACGCCAACCGCCAAGCGGATCTGCAACGGCGTTTCCGCTGCAGGCCTCGCATGTCACGCCTGTCTCAGAATGATGGGAAGCCGTATCAAAAGCATCGCCCCTGATACAGCCTCCCTACAAAACGGAGCTTTCCTCAAGCCCCCCTGTCGGGCGCGAAAGCCCGCGTTACTTGACCGTGATGCCCTGCTCGCTGTAATACTTGGCGGCACCAGGATGATATGGAACCGTGGCTATGGAAGAGGCGTTCTTCGCGTCGAGTTCTTTATACTTGGCATGAGCCTCCACGTTGTCCTTGGCTCCCTCGAACAGCGACTTCGTGAAGCCGTAGACGGCATCTTCGGAAACGCTGTTGTTGACGATGACCACGGCGCCCACTGAAACGGTGGTCACATCGGCATCGAGGCCGTAGACGTCGGCCTTGATAACGTCTTTGGCATAATAGGGGGAAGCCTTCAAAAGCTTCTCGACATGCTCTTCATCCATGGAAACCAGATAGGCTTTCTTGGTGGTTGACAGGTCGGTGATGGCCGTGGTGGGAGCACCCGCCACAATGAATGCCGCATCGATCTTGTCGTCTTTCAGCGAGTCGGCAGAATCGCCGAAGCTCTGATACACCGGCTCGATATCATTGAGCGTAAGATCGTAGGCGGTAAGCACGTCAATGGCGTTGAAGTACACGCCCGAACCGGCAGCACCCACCGACACGGTCTTGCCCTTCAGGTCGGCAACCGTCTTGATGTTGGGGTTGCAGGTGACTATCTGCACCTGTTCCTGATAGAGGTTGGCCACGACGGAGAAGTCCTTGTAGGCCGCGCCGTCAAAGAGGTTCGTACCATCATAGGCGTAAGCCAGCACGTCGGACTGGCAGAAGGCGAGGTCGGCGTCGCCGTCTTCGAGCGCCTGAACGTTGGCCTGGCTTCCGTTTCCGGAAAGCGCCGTCACGGCCACGCCGTAATCGCCGTTGGTGGCATACTGGGCAAGCACGCTGCCGTAGGCGTAGTAGGTGCCGGACTCGCCGCCGGTGACGAACCTGAGTTTGGCAGTTTCGCCGCTTGCATCGCCGCCGCCGTTTCCGCCGCTGTTTCCACCGCCGCAGCCGACCAGGCCCAAGGCCAAAACGGCAGCGAACGCGGTGGCAAGAACGGCAATAAGCTTCTTGTTCATGTTCTTGTTCCTCCCTTGTCGTTCGTAGTCGCGCATGTAGTCATACATGAAGCCGCAGCGCTTCCGCCCCGCGCGGAAACCCGTCCTGCAACCATAGCGTTGAATTTTATAGGAAATTTTCCCGAAAACTTTACGAAACGGTAAAATTCTTTGTGACGTAACAAAAATAGTGGGTGAAACGCCAATTGGGATGATGGGCGAATGGGATGACGGACGAAACGCCAACTGGAAACGTCGGCTGAAATAGTGGGCACGCCCCCATTGCCCTAATGCCTCAAGGAAGGGATGGTCATGGCGCTGGAAAGCTGGGATTGGTTCGCGGAGCTGGCGGAAACGGGCAACTTCACCAAAGCCGCCGAGAACCTGCAAATTTCCCAACAGGCGCTAAGCGCTCGCTTGGCTGCGCTGGAAAAAGACGTGGACGCCAAGCTCTTCGTGCGCAGCGTTCCCCTTGCGCTCACCCCCGCCGGCATGGCGTTTCTGCTGTACGTGCGCGAGCAGCGCCAAGCCCAGCGCGACATGCTGCGCCAAATAGGAGAGGCGACCGGCAGCGGAGCCGGCACGCTCAAGGTGGGCGTTTCGCTCATGCGCGGGCGGCTCATTATGCCGCGCGTCATTCGCACCCTCACCAAAAAAATGCCCGAGATATGCGTTCATTTGGCGGAAGGAACCAATCGCGAGCTTCTGCGCATGGCCGAGCAGGGGGAAGTAGACGCCGTCATCGCACGCTTTGGCGGCAACCGCGCAGACATCAAGGTGACCCCGCTTTACGAAGAAGAGGTAGTGCTGGCCGTGCGCACAAGCCTTTTGGAAAAGGCAACGGGTATGTCTTCCGACGAGGCCGCGAAAGCGGTGGCGAAGCACGGTCTTCGCCTGCTTGAGGGATGCCCGTTCGTCATGGGAACCGTCGACGACATTTCGGGGCGCATCGCCTACTCGGAGCTGCGCAATGCCGGCATCTCCCCGAAAGTGGTGGCCACATCGGAAAGCATCGTCACCCTGCTCGCGATGGCGGCCGAAGGCCTAGGGGCCGTATTCACCCCCGTAAACGCCCCCGAGCTTTCCCGCGCGGCCGAGCGCGGAATAGCCCTCGTTCCCCTTTCGAGCAAAGCGAAATACACCATCAGCCTCGGCATCCCCCCGCGCACCGAACCTTGGTACGCCACCAGCGTGTTCAAAGAAGTGCTGCTCGATTCCCTGAAGGGCGACGGTAGAGGGAAGTCGGCGAATAGCGACAAATGAAGAGGCTCGGAATGCTCTTCCGCCAGCCCCCTCGGAAAAACCTCGAGCAATTAGCAGGGATTGCCCACGCGTTCACAATTCAGTCCGATGTCCCAGCTCACGACAACCAGCAATAGCGATCTGGCGATCTGGCGATCTGGCGACCTGGCGATCTGGCGATTTGCATTCGCCAAGCCCGCCAAACCTGCCAAAGCCCGCTGGGTCTGCCAAAGCCTGCCAAACCTGCCAAGCCCGCCAAAGCCTGCCAAGCTTCGCGCTCAACTCAACTTAGCAACCGTTTTACTTAGCTAATACATGAGTTAGAAATAGAGAATTATCTCCGTATTGGCTAAATATCAGCCGAGCGATGTGCTGGCTTTCATGATAATGCCTGACCAGAAAATGTCAGGAGAGATCGCCGACGAGATCGTCGGTTGCGTTCGCGTGCGTCGCAAGGCGCTCAGAATGTCGCAGGAGTTGTTGGCGCGCAGGTCGGGCATGAGTTCGACGACGGCGGGCATGAAGCTTCTTCTTCGCCCGACGGTTCCTTCTTCTTGCTTTTGTAGGGAATCAGCAGCAGCAAGCCGACAACGGAGCAGGCGGCAACGAAGAACGCCATCCCCTTAAAGCCGTTGTTCAAGGTTCGCTGATAGG
>JAEYEL010000013.1 GCA_023403475.1 Actinomycetes bacterium | reverse complement strand
CGTCCGTCGCCGGGTCTGGCGGTTTCGCGGTGCGGCTAAAGGGCGGCGCCTTCCCCTTCTTTCTCGCGGCAGTTCGGGTCGGCAAGCTTCTCGTCGCGTTCGCGGGCGGCCTGCTCTTCGGCTTCTTTGCGGGCGTTGATCTCGTCTTCGTGATCCAAATAGTCGTCCCAACGGTTCTCGAGCAGCGCCTGGCACGCCTCACCCTCCACGGTCTCTCGCTCCAGAAGCACGCTGGCCATAAGATCCATCTGCTCGCGATGGGCGATCAGGATCTCGTACGCCCGGTCGTGCGCTTCCTTCATGATGCGCGCAACCTCGTCGTCGATGCGTCGTGCGGTCTCTTCGGAATAGTCCTGCGTGTTGCCGTAGTCGCGACCCAGGAACACCTCGTGGTTGGGCTGGCCGAACACTTGCGTGCCTAGTTCGGTGCTCATGCCGTACTGGGTTACGATGGCACGGGCCATTTTCGTGGCCCGCTCGAGATCGTTCGAGGCACCCGTGGTAATGTCGTTGCAGTAAATTTCCTCGGCAACGCGACCGCCCATGAACACCGCCATCTCGTCGCGCATTTCGCCGAGCGAATTGAGCACCTTGTCTTCCTTGGGAATGGACAGCGTGTAGCCAAGCGCCCGACCGCGCGAGATAATGGATATCTTATGCACCGGATCGGCATGCGAAAGCAGATGCCCCACCAACGCATGGCCGCTTTCGTGGTAGGCGATGGTGTGCTTGGTCTGCTCGTCGAGCACACGGCCTTTGCGCTCAGGTCCGGCTATCACGCGCTCCATCGATTCGCTCACCTCGCGCTGCGTGATGATCTTCTTACCGCGGCGAGCCGTGAGCAGGGCGCTCTCGTTCATGAGGTTCGCCAGATCGGCGCCCGTGAAGCCCGGCGTGAGCTTGGCCACCTTCGCCAAGTCGACGTCGCTGCCAATAGGCTTGTCTTTCGCGTGCACCTTCAGAATCTTCTCGCGACCCTTCACGTCAGGCGCGTCCACCACGATCTGACGGTCGAAGCGACCCGGGCGCAAAAGCGCGGGGTCGAGCACGTCGGCGCGGTTCGTGGCGGCGATAAGCACGACCGAATCGTTCGCCTCGAAGCCATCCATCTCCACGAGCAACTGGTTTAAGGTCTGTTCGCGCTCGTCGTGACCGCCGCCCAAGCCGGTGCCGCGCTGGCGACCCACCGCGTCTATCTCGTCGATGAAGATGATGGAGGGGCTTGCCTCTTTTGCCTGCTTGAACAGGTCGCGCACGCGCGACGCACCCACACCCACGAACATCTCCACGAAGTCGGAACCCGAAATGCTGAAGAACGGCACGCCCGCCTCGCCGGCCACCGCGCGGGCCAGAAGCGTCTTGCCGGTGCCCGGAGGGCCTACGAGCAAGCAGCCGCGAGGAATTTTCGCGCCCATGGACTGGTACTTCGCAGGATTCGCCAGGAAGTCCTTGATCTCTTGCATTTCTTCCACGGCTTCGTCAACGCCGGCCACATCGGCGAACTTGACGTCGGGACGCTCCTCGATGTTCTTCTTGGTTTTCGCCTTGCCGAAGTTCAACTGAGAATTGTTCGCCTTCTGCATGCTGTTGAAGAAGAACAGCAGAATGGCAGCGATGGCGATGATGGGCAGAAACGTGACGAGCAGTTCGCCCCACGGAGAAGGCAGTTGCACTTGGTAGGAAACGTCCGGGTGCTTCGCCAGCAACTGGCCGAGCGAATCGGCGCCAACATAGGTCGACGAGTAGTTGTGTTCCTCGCCAAGCGTCGTTTCCTCCAAGTCGGTGGTGCCCACGCCGGCAAGCACCTTGCCGGTATCGGGATTCTTCATGGTGGACATACGCGCGTTCATAGTGTCGAACGCCGAATTGAACGCGTCCGCCGCCGTGGAGCCCGCCGTGATGGCCGGGTAGTACGTGCCCGTGACCGTGTAATCGCCCGAGCTGTACACGACTTTCGTCACACGACCTTGCTCGACGGCCTGCACGAACTCCGACGTGATGAGGTTGTCGGTTTTCGTCGTGCCCTGCATGTTCATGAACTGATTACCCACGAAAAACGCCACAAGCATAAACAAAAGCACGGAGATGACGGTCGTCCGCGGGTTAGGCTGCTGGAAATTGGTCTGCTTGTTTTGCTGTGCCATAAAAGAAGGCTCCTAGTATATCTCGGGCTTCAGGATGCCGATGTAGGGCAGGTTGCGGTAGCGCTCTGCATAATCCAAACCGTAGCCGACGATGAACTCATCGGGACACTCGAAGCCGACGTACCTGCAATCGACTTTCGCCTGCGCAAGCGTCTTCTTGCGCAAAAGCGTAGCCACCGCAAGGGAAGCAGGCTTGCGCGAGCGCAAGTTCTTCAACAGATATGTGAGCGTCAGACCCGAATCGAGAATGTCTTCGGCGACAATGACGTGCTTGCCCTCGATTTGGGAGCTGAGGTCCTTCAAAATGCGCACGACGCCCGAGCTTTTGGCGCCGTTTCCGTACGAGGAAATGGCCATGTAGTCCATTTCCACCGGAAGCTCTATCTGACGCACCAGATCGGCCATGAAGATGGCGGCTCCTCGCAGCACCGAGATGACGGTAATGCCGCCCGAAGCGCGCGTCTCCGCATAGTCTTTTGTGATTTCCTCGCCGATTTCACGGACGCGATCCGCAATTTCCTGCTCGGTGAACAGTACCTTCGCTATATCTTCGTGCACGGTTTTCCTCTTCATCACACCTGCGGAAACACGCCGCGCATCGAAGCGCGCGATGCTAGGCTCGTTCTTCCCGCTTGCCTTATATAGGCTCAGTGTACCATTCGACCCGCTGGAAAAAGACACGAGACGGCAACGCTTTGGCAAGTGCCACGATTTTTACACGCGGTCGGAAAACCTGCGGAAGCAG
>JAEYEL010000022.1 GCA_023403475.1 Actinomycetes bacterium | reverse complement strand
GCGGTAATGCCTTCCACTTGCCCCGTTGCCCACAAGTGCATCGAGCGGGCTCCGAAGGCGCTGCGCGGTGCCCTGCGGTTTGCGCAGGGTGCGCAGGATCTGGGCATCTTCCGCGTGGGGGTGCGCGGCAGCGTGCGCACGCACGATGTGGAGGTGGCGCTTTGGACGCCGCCTTCCGCGTTTCCCCGCACGCATGTGGGCAAGCTGGTGCAAAGCGCCCTGCGTGCCACAAGCGTCGTGCGCGTGCTGGCCGAACCCGGCAAGGAACGCAGGATCAAAGGCGTGGAGAGACTTGACGGCAACGGCTTTTGGGCTGAAGATCTGGCGGGTTTGCGCTTTACCGCGACCGCACCGTCGTTTTTCCAGGTGAACACCGCGCAGGCGGAAAAGCTTGTGGCCTGCGTTGTGGAAGGTCTTGGCGGCGAGTATGCGCTTTCCGGCGCGTACGTGGCCGACCTTTACGCCGGCGCGGGCGCGTTCTCGATACCGCTCGCGCTCGCGGGAGCCGACGTGGTTGCCGTGGAATCGGCCGGTTCGTCGGTGCGCGATCTGCGCCGCAACGCCGAGCGCAACGGGGCGGACATCGAAGTGGTGGGGGGCGATGCCGCCCGCGAGCTTCCCGACTTGGGCGAGCTTGACGCGCTGGTGGTTGATCCGCCGCGAGCGGGCTTGGCCGAAGGCGTGGTGGAAAGCATAGCCGATGCCGCACCCGAGCGCGTGGCGTATGTGAGCTGCGATGCGGCCACCTGGGCGCGCGACGTGGCGCGCTTCGAAGCGTGCGGCTACAAGCTGCAACGCGCCGTTCCCGTGGACATGTTCCCCCAGACCTATCACGTAGAGACGGTTAGTTTGCTGTCGAGGACAAAGAGGTAGCTTAAAGTAGCGGCGAGGTGATACAGGGTGAACAAGGATCCGTTCAGGGAGTACATCAAGGAATCTGAGCCGACAAAAAGGGACAAAGGCTATGCGTGGCATACGGCCATTGGCTTGCAGGCAGTTGACGGGCTGAAAACTTCGGAATATCTGGTGCGTACTGCCATTCGTAATATTGAAGGTGAGATTTCCCTCGAAGAGGCAAACGAACTTCTGCGGACATACTATGAGGAAAATCCCACCTGTGATGCGTCTGATCGCACCGAAGAGGCTGATAAGGTTTCGGCTCGGATTGCCGCGCTTCTTTCCGAGCGCGCTTTCAGTTTCACTCCGAACGAGTACCTCTCCATTCACAGAAAGCTGTTCGCTGGCATTTATCCCCATGCTGGGTGCTTCCGAGACTATAACATCACGAAGAAGGAATGGGTGCTGAACGGGGCGACCGTGTTCTGCGGTAGCGCTACGGAGCTGCGCGCGACGCTTGACTACGACTTCTCGGAAGAGAAGAAATTTTCCTACAAGGACCTCTCGATAGATGAGATTATCCGCCATCTTGCCGTGTTCGTATCGAGGCTGTGGCAGATTCATGTATTCAGCGAGGGCAACACCAGAGCGACGGCGGTATTCTTCATCAAATACCTGCGCACGTTGGGCTTTGACGTAACGAACGACATCTTTGCCGAAAACGCATGGTATTTTCGGAATTCTCTGGTTAGGGCGAACTACAACGATCTGAAGAGCGGCATCCATGAGACGACGGAGTTTCTTGAGGCGTTCCTTCGCAACCTTCTTCTGGGCGAGAGTCATCCGCTTCGTAATCGAGCACTGCACATCAACGGTACTTTCAGGGAGATGGCAAAACCGGACATTGGGGCGGCAAAACCGGACATTGAAGATGTTCGTCCTAAAACGGCGAGTCATATTCTGAAGCTGCAGGAGGCGTTTCCGGATCGAACGGTTTTCGGTCGGTCGGATGTGATGGGGGTGGTCGGCATCAAGGCATCCAGGGCTTCTGCCCTCTTGAGGGAGATGGTAGAGCGTGGAATCGTCGAGCCGGTGTCCGGGCACGGAAAAGGCAGGTATCGCTTCCGCCCTGTGGGCGAGCGGGGCAATTTACGGCAGTTTTAATGCCGACCGACGTAAGATTCCAATCGCATCGAGGGTATCAAGCTTAAGCACGATCAAACCGGATACATCTTCGAAACGGATACCATCTGACTTCGGTCCGCCTTCCCCGATTTCGCGCTTCGTCCTCGTTGCGCTGGCTTCACCTTGGCTTCACCCTCCGCTTTGCCAGCGTGGATGTTGTAAGGTTTTTCCCGCTTGCGGACGGTGTGGCTGCTAGAATTATCTGACGTATGCGAAGACTTCCGCGCTGCTTTTGCAGGCTTCGGCTTTCACAGGCTTTACCGAGCCTGCTGCTCTTGCGGGCGGGGGAGAACAACTAACGGCTCGTACCAAACGAAAGAGGATCTCTCATATGGCTATGTACACTCCCGAGTATCAACCGACGGGCGAGGAAATCGCTGTCATAACCACGTCGAAGGGCACCGTCCGCGTGCAGTTGGCGGGTAAAGACGCCCCTATCCATGTGGGCAATTTCGTGGAGCTGGCGCGCAAGGGCTTCTACGACAACCTGAAGTTCCACCGCTATGTTCCCGGTTTCGTTATTCAGGGCGGGTGCCCCAACACGCGCGGTCTTACTTCTGAAGAGGTTGTGGAAAAGGCCAAAAACCCCTATGCCGGTTTGGGCACGGGCGGTCCTGGCTATTCCATCAAGGAAGAGTATTCCACCAACCCCAACAACGTGCATGCCGACGGTGCGCTTGCCATGGCACGTTCGAGCAATCCGAACTCCGCCGGTTCCCAGTTCTACTTCTGCTTGGGCGCCCAGCCCATGCTCGATTCGGGTTACACCGTGTTCGGCCAGACTATCGACGGCATGGAAGTCATCTCCGCGCTGCGCGTTGGCGATGTGATCGAGGGCATCGCGATAGAGAACGCGGCTGAATAGGCGAGGGCGCATTCGATTCCGAAGGATTCAGATGAACAACGAGGTATTCAATCAGGCACGGTCGCTGTATCAGGCGAAGGACTACCAAGGAGCCTTGGATCTTTTCACGCGGTGCCTGCAAGACGGCTCCCGGTCGCTTGGGCCTGGCGAGATGGGGCTTGTCTACCATCAGATAGGAAACTGCCTTATCAAGCTCAAGAACGCAGGCGAGGCCATTCAGGCGTACACGCAGGCTACGGCCGACGCCGCTTACGATGCATGCGGGTCGCTGAACTACAATCTGGGCATGGCTTACGCGGCGCTTCATGATTACGAGAACGCCGTGCGCCATTTCGAGATATCGGTTTCCGATGCGAAGTACGAGACGCGATTCAAGGCGTACATCGGCATGGGAAACGCTCTGATGAAGGCCGGCAAAACGGCCGAAGCGGGCGTGGCGTTCCGCGAGGCCGCGCTCGATGAGAGCAACCCCGATCCCACCAAGGCGCTTCTGAATCTGGGCGTGTGCTTCATGGCGCTCAACCGTCCTGCCGATGCCGTTTCCTCTTACGAAAGCGCCCTGCAGTTCGGCATGGCGCCCGACATGCGCAACAAGCTCTACGCCAATTTGGGGCAGGCATACGTCGCCTGCGGGCAGATGCAGAAGGCCGTGAATTCCTTCGAGTCGGCTATCGCCGATAAAACGTATTTCCTCTCCGATTCCGCAAGCGTCGATTACCAGCGTGCCGTGGCGGCTGTTGCCCAAGGGACGGCGGAGCTTACCCAAGTCATTCCCGCGCAGGCCGACATGTCGGGGCTCGATGTGACCGCCGATGGCGAGCCGGTGTATTCCGAAGAGGAGCCCTACGCTTACGAAGAGGAACCTTACTATTACGACGATGGCTACGATCAGGGCGGCTACGCCAACGCCGACGACAGGTTCTTCAACGCAAGCGACGAGGAGCTTGAGCAGTGGTCGCGCGGGCTGGCGAAGCGCGAGCGCAAGCGCAAGAACGTGGGGCTGAAGATTCTTCTGGTGTTCGTGTTCCTTGTTCTTCTGGCCTTCGGCGCGGTAGTGTTCGCCTATACGCAAGGCTACGGGTATCCTACTCAGGAGACCGTGGCCAAAGAGCTTTTCGCCAACCCTGACGCAGCGAAAAGCACGGTCGTTTCCCCTGATGTGAAAGCGGAAGCAGCCGACACGATGCTGAACTTGGTCGTGAAAGACGCTAACGCTACGGTTGACGGCGTGAACAAGTCCATGAGTGATTCGACGGTGTACGTGACGGCCGACACCGGCCAAGGCGGGCAAGTGCAATACAAGATAACGATGGTGCGCGACATGATAACGTGGAAGATAGCGAGTATCGAGCTTTACTTCCCCAGCCAACATTAGGGGAAAGCATGAGGGAACGGCGTTGGAAAGCAGCGTCGGAAACCGTATTGCCCACACAGGTGGCAAGCATTGATGTTGCCCGTGCGGGACATGCCCGTGCGGGGCGGATGCCAAGGCCGTCTGCGCGGGCGGCAAGCGTTAAGGAAAGATCGAAAGGAAAACAGATGGCAGTGCAGAAAACCTATACCATGATCAAGCCCGATGGCGTGCGCAACGGTCACATTGGTGAGATTGTAAACCGCTTCGAGCGTGCCGGCCTCACCATCGAGCGCATGGAGATGGGCATGGTTTCAGAGAAGCAGGCTCGCGCGAACTACGCCGAACATGAGGGCAAGCCGTTCTACGAGGGCTTGGTTTCCTACATTACGTCGGGTCCGGTTGTGAAAATGGTTGTTTCCGGCGAGGGTGCCGTGGCGAAGTGTCGCTCTCTTATGGGCGCCACTAATCCGGCCGAAGCGGCCCCCGGCACGATTCGTGGCGATTTCGGTCTCGTTATGGACGAAAATGTCATACATGGTTCGGACTCCCCTGAATCCGCCGAACGCGAGATAGGGGTTTTCTTTCCGGAGGCTTAGCGGTTCCAAACCCGTTCTTCCGAATGGAGCGTCTCCGATGCCGAACCGGACCTTCGAGCGCGAAAAGGCGCGGAATCGTCCTCGACATCGGGGCGCTTCTGTTTTCGAGGGCATCGCGAAAGCGAAAAGCTATGGAGCCGCGAAAGCAACGAGGGTGCGAAAGCGAAAGTAACGAAGGTGTTCCGCTGAAGACGAGAGGCAGGGGACGCGAACATGCTCTACCGGGTTATCGACGCAGGCGAGCTGCCCGCGCTCGTGTCGGCGTTCATGGAGGACTACGAGGTGGTGGCCCCCACGAGGCGGGGGAGAAGCTTCGTCTTCGCCGCCGTGGGCTCGTTCGACGAGATAGCGCTCGACTACGACACGACCATAACCTCGCCCAAGAAGTACTTCCTGCCGCCCGTCGAGACGCTCATGCGCTTCGACAGGCGGGGAAACGACGTGGCCGACTTCGCCGAGAAGGTGGTCCCGCGCGTGATATTCGGCGCGCACGCGTGCGACATCAACGCCCTGAACAGGCTGGACCTGACGTTTCGCGACGGGCGCTACCCCGACCCGTACTACGCGGCGCGGCGCGCCTCCACGCTCGTGGTGGGCGTGAGCTGCACCCCCGCGAAGACGTGCTTCTGCCATCTGTGGGACGCCGACGAGGCGCGGTTCGGCTACGACCTGTTCCTGCAGGACATAGGCGGGAAGTACCTGGTCAGCATATCGAGCGCGGAGGCCGCGAACGTGCTGGAGGCCGCGTGCAGCCCGCGGGAGGCCGACGACGAGGAGCGCATCGCGTTCCGCCACGCCACGCGCGCCCGCCAGCGCGCGTTCAACCCCGACATACCCGACATCCAGGAGGTCGGCATGCTCATGGACGCGTTCCACAAGGACGCGTTCTGGGAGGAGCTCGGCGGCAGGTGCCTGGCCTGCGGCGCGTGCGCGAGCGTGTGCCCCACCTGCTTCTGCTTCGACATACGCGACGTGCTCGACCCCGACGGCCGGGTCGGGCGCCGCGAGCGCGTGCAGGATGCCTGCACGAACCCGCAGTTCGCCCTCGTGGCGGGCGGGCACAACTTCCGCCCCGACGGGCGCAACCGCGTGCGGCACCGCATGTACCACAAGCTCAACGGCTTCCTGGCCAACCACGACCGCATGCTCTGCGTGGGCTGCGGCAGGTGCGTGCGCGCGTGCAAGGCGAACATCAACCCCATCGAGGCGCTGAGGTTCTTCCAGAGGAAGGGGGCCGAAGATGCCCGTTAGAAGCCGCGCGTGCGCGCCCGTCGCCGTGCGCCCCTACGCCGACGCTCCGGCGCCCTTAAGCGGCGCGGAGCTCATGCGCGCGAACCCCTACCGGCCGTGGCCGGCGCGCATCACGTCCATCACCGACCTCACGGCCACCGAGAAGCTCTTCGAGTTCCGGCTCGTGGACGAGCGCGTGCGCGAGGCGTTCCGGCACGAGCCCGGCCAGTTCGTGGAGCTCTCCGTCTTCGGCGTGGGCGAGGCGCCCATATCCATATCGAGTTCGCCCTCCAAGCGCGGCTTCATAGAGCTTACCGTGCGCCGCACGGGTGCGTTCACGGAAGTTCTGCACCGCATGCAGTGCGGCGACATCGTGGGGCTGCGCGGTCCTTTCGGGCGCGGGTTCCCCTTCGAGGAGATGAAGGGCCACGACATCCTGCTCGTGGCGGGCGGCCTGGGGATAGCGCCTCTGCGCTCGCTCATCAACAACATACACGACGAGCGCAGCGAGTTCGGCAAGGTCACCATCATCTACGGGTCGAAGAGCCCCTCCGAGGTCATGTTCCGCGACCAGTTCGAGATGTGGCGCCACCGCAAAGACTTCGACCTGCACCTCACGGTCGACCGCGCCGACGGGGCGTGGGACGGCGAGGTGGGGCTTGTCACCAAGCCCTTCGAGGCTCTGGAGGTGGACGCCGGAAACACGTTCGGTGCGCTGTGCGGGCCGCCGGTGATGTACCGGTTCGTGGTCGGGGAGATGCGCCGCAAGGGCATCAGCTACGACCGCATCTACATGAGCTTCGAGCGGCACATGAAGTGCGGCACGGGCAAGTGCGGGCACTGCCAGATAGGCCACCAGTACGTGTGCCTCGACGGGCCGGTGTTCAACTACTGGGAGGCCAAGAACATACAGGGGTCGATGTAGGATGGAGGAGAGCATGGAGCGCGAGGGCGCGTGGGAGCCCGGCTGCGGGCGCCCGCCGCGCGTGGTCGTGGCGGGGCTGGCCAGCTGCTTCGGCTGCCAGCTGCAGATGACCAACATGGAGGCGCACCTCATGGAGGTGCTCGGGCAGGTGGACCTGCGCTACTGGCAGCTCGCTTCAAGCGAGCCCGAGCCTGTGGCCTTCGACGTGGCGGTCGTGGAGGGCGCGGTCACCACCGAGGAGGCCAGCGCGTGCGCGCGCCGGCTGCGGGAGAGGGCGCACGTCCTCGTGGCCGTAGGCGCCTGCGCCACCACGGCGGGCATCCCGGGAATGGCGGCCGCCGGCTTCGAGGGGCGCCCCGGGCAGGTCTACGCGCGCGTGCCCGAGGCCTGCGGGGCCATGATCGCCCCCCGCCCGGTCTCGGCCGTCGTCCCCGTCGACCTGGAGGTGCGGGCATGCCCCATCGAGCCTGCGGACTTCGTCGCGGTGCTGCAGCGGGCGCTCTACGGCTCGAACCGCACCGTGCGCACCTCCACCATGTGCGGCGAGTGCCGCCACAACGAGACGGAGTGCTTCTTCGCGCGCGGCACGCTGTGCCTGGGGCTCGTGACGCGCTCGGGCTGCAACGCGAAGTGCGTGGCGCTCGGCCGGCCCTGCAGCGGGTGCCGGGGCCTTTCCCCCGACGCGAACCTGGAGAGCGCGCGCGAGGCGTGCGGGCGCTACGGGGTGGACCTGGCCGACTTCGAGCAGGCGCTCCTGATGTTCAACCAGACGGACCCGGCCGTATCGGCCTGCGAGTGAGGACGGAAGACATGGCGAAGACAACCGTGCGCGTCGAGCACATAGCCCGCGTGGAGGGGCACGGCAACGTGCGCCTCGTGGTGGACGGCGGGCGCGTGGAGGCCTGCGAGATGAACGTGGTGGAGCCTGCGCGCCTGTTCGAGAGCATGGTGCGGGGTCGCCGCCTCGAGGAGGCGCCCTACATAGCCTCGCGCGTGTGCGGCATCTGCTCGGCGAGCCACGTGGTCACCGACCTTTTGGCCGTCGAGCGCATCCTCGGCGTGGAGGTCTCGGACCGCACGCGCGCCCTGCGCGAGCTTCTGGTGTACGGCTCGTACCTGCAGAACCACGCGAGCCACCTGTTCGTGTTCGCCGCGCCCGACTTTCTGGGGATGAGAAGCGTGTTCCCGCTCGCCGAGGCCGACCCCGAGCTCTTCTCCTCGGCGCTCTCCGTCAAGGCGCTCGGCAACGAGCTGTGCTGCGCGGTGGGGGGTCGCTCGATACACCCCATCACGGCGGTGGTGGGCGGGTTCACGCACGAGCCCGCGCGCGACGAGTACCTGGCGCTCGCCGAGAGGATGGACGGGGCGCGGGAGTTCGCCCTCGCGGCGGTCGACCTGTTCGACTCGTTTTCCGTGCCGGACGTGAGGACCGAGGGCGACATGCTGGCCATGTGGGCCCCCGGCCGCTACCCCGTGTGCGACTCGCGCGAGGCGCGCTTCCTGGACGCGGGGGTCTCCTTCGACGCCGACGACGCGGCGGGCGAGGCGGAGGAGTACGGGGTCGCCCACTCGGCGGCGCTCTTCTCCCGCGTGCGGAGGACGGGCGCGCCCTACTTCACCGGCGCCCTCGCGCGGGCGAACGCCTCGTGGGCGGGTCTGTGCAAGGACGCGAAGGTGGCGGCCGCCAAGGCCGGCCTGCGCCCGCCCGAGCGCAATCCCTTCCGCAACAACGTGGCCCAGGCCGTGGAGGTGGCGGACGCGCTTGAGCGCTGCGCAGCGCTTTGCCGCCGCCTCGCCGAGCCGGACGGCTTCGAGGGCGCGAGCACGCCCTTGCCCTATAAGGCGCGCGCCGGTCGCGCGACGGGCTTCACCGAGGCCCCGCGCGGGGCGCTGTTCCACGAGCTCGAGCTCGACGGGGAAGGCCGCGTCGTGCGCGCCTCCATAGTCACGCCCACCGCGCAGAACATGGCGAACCTGGAGGCCGACATGCGCCTGCTCGCCGAGAAGCTGGCGGCCGAAGGGGCCGAGGAGCCCGAGCTGCGCATGGAGGTGGAGAAGCTCGTGCGCGCCTACGACCCCTGCTTCTCCTGCAGCGTGCACTAGGCGCGGCTTTCCGGCGCAGACGGTTTCCGCTTGGGCTTCCGCCTGCTTGGGCTTCCGCCTGCGTCTCCTCCTGGCTTTTCTTAGCTCACTCTATGCCCCCCTCGTGGATTTTCATCAGGGGGCATGTTCGTGTGCTAGAATCTGGCTTTACCGTGGAACCTAAAGACTTGAGGGGTTTGCCTGTATGTCGTTTTTAGACGCATTCTCGGGTCTTACCGGCCAAATGTCCACGGACATGGCCATTGACCTCGGAACTGCAAATACATTGGTAGCCGTTACGGGCGAGGGCATCGTTATCAACGAGCCTTCCGTGGTGGCTATAGAGAAGAGCACCCATCGCGTGCTTGCGGTCGGTCATGAGGCGAAGAACATGATCAACCACACGCCCGATGCATTTTCGGCCGAACACCCGCTTAAAGACGGGGTGATCGCCGATTACGACGTGACGGAAGCCATGCTTTCCGCGTTCATCAACAAAGCGGTGGCGCGCAAGTATCCGTGGCAAGCGAAGCCGCGCATTGTCATCTGCATTCCCTGCGGCGCCACTTCAGTGGAGAAGCGTGCAGTGTTCGAGGCGGCCATTCAGGCAGGTGCGCGCCAAGCCTACCTTATCGAAGAGCCTATGGCGGCTGCCATGGGAGCCGATCTTCCCGTGACCGAGCCGACCGGTTCCATGGTGGTCGATATCGGCGGCGGCACCACGGAAGTGGCGGTCATTTCGCTTGGAGGTATCGTAACTTCATCAAGCTTGCGTTTGGCGGGCAACCGCATGGACGATGCCATCGCCATGCACTTGCGTGATCTTCTGGGCATAAAGATAGGCGAGCGTACCGCAGAGGTCATCAAGATAAAAATTGGGTCCATTCTGCCGTTCGAAGACGGCCGTGAGCGCGATATGATCATTTCCGGGCAAGACGTTATTACCGAACAGCCCAAGGAAGTGACCATACAGTCGGAAGACGTGCGCGCCGCGCTCGTCGCTCCCTGCGAGGAAATGGTGCTGCACATAAAGGAAACGTTCAAGAAGACCAACCCCGATCTTGCGAGCGACATCATTCAAAACGGCATCCTCCTCACGGGCGGTGGCGGACTGCTTTCCGGCTTGGATCGCTACCTTACCGAGAAGCTGGAAATTCCCGTATGGGTGAGCGAGACCGCCCTAACCAACGTGGTTACGGGCTGTCTCAAAGTGCTCGAGACGCCCACGGCGCTCAGGCAGACGCTCATGAGATCGAAATAGGCCGCGTTTAGGTTTATGGCGCTTAACTTCCAAAACAGCAGCGATGCGCGTTTGCGTCGCATTCTGTTCATTGTGCTTCTGGCGCTTTCGCTGATTATGGTAACGGTGTATGCACGTGAAGGCGAAGACGGGCCTTTGCACGCGGTGCAAAACGAGGTCGGCTCGTGGGTTGCGCCCTTCAGGCTTGCCGGTTCGCACGTTGCGGCAGGCGCGGACGATGCGGGAGAGGCGCTTGGCAACGCGACGGCCGACGAGGAAACGCTTTCCGCGCTGCGCGAGAAGAATGCCGAGCTTACGGCCTTGGTTGCCCAAGACGAAGAGATCCGCCAAGAGAACGAGCGGCTGCGTGGGCTTTTGAACATGCAGGAAACCTATGGCGTGTCGGGTGTTACCGCCCAAGTCATAGGGCGCTCCACCGACGCATGGAACCAGACGATAACCATCAACAAAGGCGAGCGCGACGGAGTGGACTCGGGTCTGACCGTTATGGGGCCTGTGGGCGTGGTAGGCCAGGTGGTGTCTACGTCTCGAACAACGGCCACGGTGCGTCTGCTTACCGATCCGAAAAGCGGTGCCGCTGCCCTTATCCAGTCGAACCGCGCGGAAGGCATTGTGCGCGGTTCCCTCGACGGGCTTCTTTACCTGCAAAACGTTGATGCCGACGTGCAGGTTTCGGTGGGAGACTTGGTTCTCACTTCCGGTTTAGGCGGCAGCTACGTGCGCGGCCTGCTTATCGGCACGGTCGTGAAGGTGGAAGGGTCGGCAGGCGATGCCACGCGCACTATCGTGGTTTCGCCGAACGACACGGTAAGCGTATTGGAAGACGTGCTCGTGGTCAAAGAGGACGAAGTCCTAGCAAGCTCCCAAGGAGATGGTCTGTGATGGACGATGCGCGTGCGACGGCGGCCCTTGCGGTAGGCGCCGTTTTCGCGGTGCTTTTGCAGGTGATGCTTGCGCCCAACATAGCGATCGCCCAGGCGTTGCCGAACTTCACGGCGGCCTATGTGCTCGCTGTCGCCGTCGCGTGCCCCGAGCGTGCAGGCTCGGTGCTCGCCTTCGCGCTCGGGCTTGCGTTCGACTTCATGGGTGCAGGTCCTTTGGGCGCTATGTCATTCCTTTTGGTGCTCGCTTCGTTTCTGGCTTCGCGCGCTTTTTCCGCACTCGATAACGATACCCTGTTCATCCCGCTGTTCGTGCTTGCCGTGTCGCTTCTGGTCGTAGAGCTTGCCTACGGGGCGTTCCTCGTCGGCACAGGCTCGGCGGCAAGCGTGCTCGACGCCTTCGTTTTCCGTGCGCTTCCCTGCACGTTGTACGATTGCGTGGCGGCACTTGCAATGTATCCGCTTGTGGTGCGCTTCGTGGCGGGCTCCGCTCGCCCGCGTACGCCGAACGCTTTCTTGCGTTAGGGGGTGAGCGTCCGTGGTGGTCGCCATACTCGCGGCGCTCGCCGCCGTGGTTGCGTTCGTTGCGGCCGTTGCGGTGATCGCGATGCTGCGCAGCCGCACGAAGACTCCGTATGCCGGCAAGACGAAGGAAGTTCGTCAGCTTGATACCGTGGGGGTGGGCTCGTCGAACCTGGGCAGAAGGCGCTCCGATGCCGATTCCGACGTGCATGTGGCCTCCGACCACGCCTCGGTCAAAAAGCCCGCCGATTCCCTGAGGCCGCGCTTCGCCGCTATGGGTGCGTTCACGGCCGCCGTGTTCGGAACGCTTGCCGTCAAGCTGTGGGGTATGCAGGTCCTCTCGGGCGGCACCTATGCGAAAGAGGCGGAAGAAAACCTCTACACAACCGTGTACACGCCTGCCCCGCGCGGATTCATTTGCGATGCCGACGGCATTCCTTTGGTGAAGAACCGTACGAGCCATACTGTTTTGGCGGAGCCCGACGCGGCTTTAGACCGCGATACCGTTCGGCGCCTTTCCGCCGTGCTCGGCGTTCCTGCGAACGTGGTGCGCCAGCGCATGCAGGACTCGACGGGCGGCGCTCAAAGCCAGCGCGTGGTGGCCTCCGACGTGCGGCTGCGCGATGCGGCGTTCATCGCCGAGCATGCCGATGCGTTTCCCAGCATCACGGTGGAATCGCGCACCGTGCGCGATTATCCTTACGGCGCACTGGCTGCGCATGTGCTTGGCTACGTAGGCTCGGTCACCGAAAGCCAGCTTGAGACGCAGGCGGAGGGCAGAGGGCTGGAGTCGAGTGATGATGTGGGGCAAAGCGGCATCGAATACCAATACGACCGTTACTTAGCGGGTGACCATGGAACGCGCCGCGTGGTGGTCAACGCCGAGGGCAACATAGTGGAAGTTGCCGCAGAGGTGCGCGCCACGAATGGATCCGACGTGCGCCTTACCATCAAAGGACCCGTTCAGTACGTGGTCGATAGGGCGCTGTCCGCGCTCGTGGCGCCCGAAGACGGTGCCATTGGAACCGGTAAGGGAACGGGTGCGGCTGCCGTCGTGCTCGACGTGCGCGACGGTGGCGTCGTGGCCATGGGCAGCTATCCCACCTACGACCCGTCCACGTTCGTGGGGGGCATTCCCACCGACGTATGGAACCTCTACCAAACCGAAGAGGCTCACAACCCGCTTCTGAACCGCGTGGTGGACGGAGCGTATCCGGCGGCTTCCACGTTCAAGGCGTTCAGCAGCTTGGCGGCGCTCAAGTACGGTTTCGCCGATACGACGCGCACGTGGCACTGCACAGGCTCGTGGGACGGGTTCGAAACGGGTGCGCCCCAGAAATGCTGGCTGCGCACCGGGCATGGCGACATGACGCTTCGCGACGGCATCGTCAATTCGTGCGATGTGGTGTTCTACGAGATAGCGAAGGACTTCTTCTTCGCGGGAACCACCCAGGGAGGCTCCCTTTCCGACACGGCCTTGCAAGAAGAGATCATGCGCTACGGTTTCGGTTCGAAGACGGGCGTCGATCTGCCGAGCGAGGCTGCGGGCATCGTTCCCACGCCCGAGTGGAAGGCCGAGCGCTGGCGCAACGTGCCTTCGGAAGGGACGTGGAAGGGCGGCGACTTGACGAACCTCGTCATAGGGCAGGGCGACGTGCAGGTCACTCCCATGCAGATGGCGGTGGCGTATGCGGCCATTGCCACGGGCAAGCTGCTCAAGCCGCACGTGTTCAAGGAAGTGCGCAACGCCAATGACGACGTGGTGGTAAGCTGCGAGACAGAAGAGCTTGACGCGCCCGATGTGGATGCGAAGAACCTCGCGATCGTGCGCGACGCGCTGCACGGCGTGGTTCAGGACAGTTCGGCCTTGCGGGCGCTTTTCACCGACCGAGGCATCGACGCGGCGGGCAAGACCGGCACCGGCGAACATGGAGAAGCGGGGGACGACGCGTGGTTTGCCTGCTATGCTCCCTACGACGATCCCAAATACGTTGTAGTATGCACGGTTGAGTACGGCGGCGGCGGCAGTGCTGTTGCGGCGCCGCTCGCCGCCGAGATCATGGAAGCCGTCATGGCTGCCGACGAAGGAACCATCGACCCTCTCATGGGCCGCATCGCCGGCTCGACCGGCAAAGAAGTGAAGAAGAAAGACGAGCCTGCGGAAACAGCCGCGCGCGTCGACTAAAGGAAAGGAGGGGTGGGCATGGCACTGCCGCCGCAGATAAGCACCGTGAAGGCGCCGAGCGCGGACGTTTCCCGCGCACAACCCTCCCGCAGGCAGACACGCTTCAACCTGCCGTTCCTTTTGGTGGTAACCCTCTTGGTCGGTTACGGCCTTATGGTGGTGTGGTCGGCCGTGTCAAGCGATTCCGACTACTCGTTCACGCGTCAGCTTGCAGGCGTTGCCGTGGGTGCCGTTCTCATGCTGCTCATCTGGCAGCTGGACTACCGACGCCTGGCCGACTTGTGGCTTTTGCTCCTTGTTGTGAACGTGGTGCTCATCCTCTCGCCGCACATACCGGGCTTGGGCGTTGAGGCGAAAGGCGCCCAGTCGTGGATAAAGATAGGCATGCAGGTGCAGCCTGGCGAATTCGCCAAGTTCACGGTTGTGCTGTATGCGGCAAGCCTGGTGGCGCGCTACGGCGGCAAGCTCGATAATGCGCGTGAATACGCCAAGACCGTTCTTTTGCTGCTTGTTCCGTTTTTGTGCATTATGACCCAGCCCGACTTGGGCACGGGATTGGTGTACCTGTTCATTTCCGCCACGGCGCTCGTGGTGGGCGGGGCGCGGCCGAAGTTCCTTCTTGTCACGCTTTTTTTGGGCATCGTGGCCATCGCGCTCGTGTTCGTTGCCGACGAGTTCGTGTTCAAGTACGAGAAGTCGCCGGGCGTCTACGAATACAAGCTGCTCAAGAACTACCAGCGCTCGCGACTGTTCGTGTTCCTCAACCCCGACCTTGACCCCACAGGCGAAGGTTACAACCTCAAGCAAGCCCAAATCGCCATTGGGTCGGGCGGGCTTTTCGGCAAGGGGTTGCTCGGAGCCACGCAGTCGACGCACGGTTTTCTGCCCGAAGCGCCCACCGACTTTATATTCTGCGTGCTGGCAGAGGAGCTCGGATTTTTCGGTGTTGTGATACTCCTGTCACTTTACGTCTGCCTCATTCTGCTATGCTTTTCCATAGCCCGTTCCTCGAACGATCTGTTCGGGACGCTCATTGTGATGTGCGTTGTGGGAATGTGGCTGTTCCAGATACTTGAGAACATAGGAATGGACTGCGGGCTTATGCCCATCACCGGTATCCCGTTGCCGTTCGTGAGCTATGGGTCGTCGTTCATGGTGGTGAATTTCATGATGCTGGGTCTTATCGGCTCGGTATGGTTTCGTAACAATGCGGCAGGAAAGAAGGGTGGCTATGCAACTTCCCGTTGATGTGAAGGCGATCTTCGATGCGGCCACGGATATAGAGAGTGCCCGTGCCATGCCCCTTTCGGTGAGCGTGCTCATCGACGACACGGCGCCGGGTGATTTGACGGCGCATGTGCGCAACGCGTTCGCGAGCGCACATGCGAGCGTGCGCGTCACTATAGGCTATCTGGGCGATTCTTTGGCGAAGCCTCATGCGGGCGACAACATGGTAGTGCTGGTAGCCGGGCTTTCCGAACGCATGGGCGCCCATGCGAAATCGGTGCGCGACGCCGGCGTGCCGGCTATGGTGGCAACTACCTTGCCCCGGCTGGTAGAAGACATGGCGAATGCGACGGGCGTTCCTATTCCCGCAGGCGACGTGGTGTTTCCTGAAAAGGTTTCGCGTTGCCCCCTTGCCGCGCTGCGCTTAGCCGACGATGGCTCCCTTTCGAAGGTCGGCTCCTTTTTCGGTGCGCTAAAAGGCTCTGCGGGTCTTTGCGGTTCTGCCTCCAAGGTCGATGCCGAGCCTGCCGCACCCGAGGAGCCCATGGTGCTCGACGGGCAGGCGCGGGCGAACTTCGACGAGCGCATGGGGGAATGGATCATCGACGCCTGCGCCGACAAGCGCCTTGCCTTTGCGCTTGCGTTCCCGTTCGTGCGCAGACCCCTTTCCGTTGAGTCGGTGTACGCTACGTCTGCCCAGAACGCCGGCATCGGTCTGGTTGCGTTCATTCCCGGCGCCGATATGCCCATCATGACGCTGAACCAGGCGAAGATGCTTTTGCAAATTGCAGCCGCCTACGGCGA
>JAEYEL010000205.1 GCA_023403475.1 Actinomycetes bacterium | reverse complement strand
AGCGCCCTTTTCGGTGAATCCGCATACGCGAAGCCTCTTATTTCAGGAAGAAATCTTGGTCGTGTGACGGTTTTCGGCTGCCCTTTGGCGGTAATTGCAGGTACTCGCCATAGCTGTCTCGCAGGATTTGATCGTAGTTTTTCGGAATGGAGATGCTTCTTCCCTCGAACGGCGCCTCGATGGTGGGAAAGTAAGGGTTGTTCTTCGGCGCGGCAACGCCGTCCATGTTGCGCACGCGCATACAACATGTGCGTGCTGCGCCCATGGCGTTGCCGTAGTTGTCGAGTTCTGAGTAGTACTCGTCTATCCATGCACGGTAAGGCTTTCTCGATGCTTGGAGATACCCCTTCGCATTCTGCAGGAACGCCCGGGGATGCACGGGGTTAAGATCGTCGAGGCAAGGCTGTCGCGTGGAATAGTACACCATGTCGTTCAGGTGATCGAGGCGATCAAAGCGCTCCTCTTCCTCCCTTGCGTCGTCGGGCATGCCTTCGAGGCTGAACACGTCGATGAACACGCCTTCTTGGAATCCCAAACTGCGGCGAAGCGAGGTTTCCGAAGCACAGGTGCGCATATCGTAGATTTTCATGAACGTTTGATGATACGGCAGGCTGCTTTTTACGCCGGGGTCGGCGAAGCGGTATCTCCCGTCAACGATGCCGTCGGCGTTCATGCCGTTCACTATGGCAACGAGCTTGCGGTAGTGCTCGCGCGGCATGAGGAGATCTATGTCGTCGTCCCAGGGAATGAATCCCTGATGGCGCACGGCGCCGAGCAAGCTTCCGTAGGCGAGCTGATAGGACAGGCCGTGCTGTTTGCAGAGACGGACGAAAGCATCGAAGATCTCCAGTTCGATCTGCTGTATTTCAGCCAGTTCCAGTTTCCTCATGAGATGTTCCTTCGGTTCGCGGGGTGCTTGTGTCTCGTTAGGGTCTATAGGGGGTCGGTGTGCCGGTTGCAGATGGACGTGCCTGCGCTTTTGCATGCGGCTTTCGGCTGCGCTGCGGCGCGGCTATCGGAGATGCTTCTTGTAGGGGGAATCGAGCAGCACGAGCACGGTGTCGCAGCCGCCTCCGCTATGGGCGACGCGCTTGCTTTCCGGCGGAATCTCGCCCCAATCGTTCCCGTAGTATGCGGCGAGGAAGCGATCGAACCCTGCCGGAGCGGGAAGCTGCACGTCCTCGAACGGCAGGCTGACGGTTTTTTCGAACCAGCTTTGCTCGAGGAAACAGTAATCGTCGTAGAAACCATCATCGCCGGGATTAGCGGCAATGAGCTTTTCCTCGGTGCGCTTCCAGAGCGATTTGTTCAGGGTGTCGGGACAAAGACCCATGACCTGGTGGTATGCTTTCGAAATGCCCGTCTGGCTTTTCGCGTCGTGCTTGTAAAGGTATTTGCCGCTGAGCCTGTTGAAAGTGCGGTACGTCTTCTGAGCCTGTCTTTTCCCTGCATCGTCAAGCTTGCAGGGGAAAAGGGGGAATATGTCGACGCAGATGCCCCATTCGGCATGGATATCGGCCATTTCAAGGAGCAAAGACGTGGTGTCCTCGCGCCCGATGCGCTGCCAAGATATGAAATTCTGCAGATTGGTTTCATGGGATTGCAGGTAATAGGGAGGTTTGAGCTGCGTTTTGCATACGTCGCGGAAGCGCACGTAGTCTTTTGCGGGCATCCACAAATCGATGTCGTCGTCCCAGGGAATGAAGCCTTGGTGCCGCACGGCACCAAGAAGTGTGCCGTATGCGGCAAAATAGCGCAGGTCGTTCTTTTCGCACAGGCGAATGAATTCTTTCAATATGCCCAGCTGAAACAGCTGAAATTCTCTCAGGGGCACCGACATGCGAGCTCCTTTCCTGTGATTTGCTTGGGGCGGGTGTCAGGCAGAACCATAGGATACACCAAACCGGTCGAGCGACATGAAGGTCGCACGAGATATGCGAAATTGCCGACTTCGGAAGCATGCGAATTTCCCCTCACTGCCTTTCGGGTAAATCGCGGCATTTGGTTGGCGCCGCGATTGGCGAACGGGCATGCTTTCCGTCGTATTCCCTCGACTTGGCGTGTGTGCAGGATTAGCCGGGGCGCCTTTCCGAAATCAGAGAGGCGGTTATGCGCAAAGCCTCGGCCGCCGCCACGCAGTCTTCGGGCGCTGGCTCTATGAGTTGGAGCACAGGGGGGATAAGGTTCCAGGTGCTCGACCCGACAAACTCCGTCATTTGTATGGTGAAGAAAACCGTGCCGCTCGTTTGCTGCTGCGGCAGTAGCGGGGGAGTGCTCGGCGAGTTTTCTCGACCGCAGCTTTCCGTTGCGAGGTTGCAGAGCTCCGGCTCGCGGCTTGCCGAAACGGCGAGGCCGCGAACTCCGAGCGTGTCGAGTCTGCAGGCGAGGAGCCGAGGGGGCGTCGTACCGTCAAGGTGGGCAAGGGAGCCTGAGCAGCAGAAGCGATTGCTGCGCATTTCGAGCTTGAGGGCCGGCGCGTCGCTTTGTTCGGGAATCGGGAAGCGGGTTTCTTTCCGGCAACGAGCGGCGGGCGTTTTGAAAGGAGCCTGCGCTTGAGGTTCGCGCACCTCTACGGTGCTCTCAAGCACGAGGTCGAAGGTCTTTGCGAAAAGGAGGTTTCTTTCCTCGTAGCGAAGAGCCACTCGGTCCAGATACGATGTGTTGCGAAACACAAGCCCCCGTTCTAGAAAGCTTCCTCCGTCCTCGATAGTGCAAAGCCCGCCGAAAGCGCGAACCCACGTTTGCGCGACGAACTCAAGCTTCTCGTCGGCGCGACGCGCGATGCTCCTCGGGGCTTTCGATTTTTCGGCTTGCGCTTTGGATGGGCTGCCCTGCACTTCTTCGTCTCGAAGGTTTGCCGCATGCCGATTCATTTCGTGCTTCCAGTGGCGTTCGCTGCAGACGTGAAGAGTCTGTCGGACGCTCCTTCGCGCCCTGCCATGCGATGTTTTGCGAGCCATTCCTCCACCGCCTCGTCCCAAACGGGTAAAGGCTCAGAAGATGCCTTGATAGCGCGCGCCGTGTCGCTCATAGAGGTTCGCTCCCAAGGGTTGATGCCTTTTGCCTTCATCCACACGGCCACGTAGACGGCTACCACGAGCATGGCTATGCCGGCGGCTATCCAGTAGTCCGAAAGCGTCCAGATGGCGTACACCACGCCTACGATGCCTATGGGCAGCGTGATCTTCGCCGCCGGAGCCTTCCACAAGCGCGGGAAGTCGGGGTAGCGCCGACGCAGCACGAGCACGTCTATCATGGCTATGGCGTACGAGATCATCCATGTGATGCAGGCAACCGATATGAGCGATGACACCGTGGCGGCATTGGTGCCGTTCACGCCGATATAGACGATGGTCACCATCATGAGCGCCCCGGTAAACGCGATGCCGTATACAGGAGTGCGGAAGCGTTTGCTCAACTTGAGGAACACCTTGGGCATAAGGCCCTCGCGCGCCATGCCGTAGAGCATGCGGGGAAGCGCAGCGCAGTAGGCGTTCGCCGTAGTGAACGAGGCCAGAACGGTAAGGACGGTCATGGTGATACCGCCCGCAGCACCCATCATGCCCTGTGCGGCGTCTATCTGCGGCGTGGCGGAAGTGGCCAGCGTTGCGGCATCGGTGTAGCGTGTCGCTGCGAACGCGAAGATGGAGTCAACTGCAAAGATGACCAGAAGCCCAAGGATAAGAGCCCAAGGGATGTTGCGGAAGGGCTTTTTGTTCTCCTGTGCCATGGGGCATGCGAACTCGAAGCCTATGAAAAACCAGATGGCGGCTCCTACCGACCCGAACACGGCTGGCCAGCCGCCGGCGGGCACAAGCGAGAGCCCCTCTCCTGGGGGCTGCGCCCCGAAAAGCTCGCCTACGTGGAACACGCCGGCAAGACCCAGCAGCGCGAAAACGACCACCAAGGCCACGGTTATCCATGATTCCACCGAGCCGTACACGCCCACGCCTACGACATTGATGACAACCACGATGCAAAACAGCGCAAGCGCCACGGCCACCTGCGGAATGCCGGTGATGGATTCCACCGACGCGCCGCCCATCATGATCTGGGTGCCGCCATCGCAGGCGATGAGCAGTATATAGCCGGAAAGCAGCGAGAACATAGCCCAGAACTTGCCGAGTGCGGGAAGCGTGTAGTCCGAGATCATGCCGCCGCCGGGAAGCATGGCCGCAAGCTCGCCGAACGCGAACGCGGCCGCCATCATGGGGACGAGGGCTATGGCCGCCGCGATGAACGTTGCGTAGCCGGCGGTTCCTGCAAGGTTGCCCACCGAGAACATGGCCGTCCCGGAAACCACGAGGCCGACCGCCGCGCCGAAGGCGGGCGCGAACCCCAAGGTGCGTTTGAGTTTTGTGCTTGTGTTCTGCATGGCTGCTCCTTACGGCAGGGCAAGCCGACCGCAGGGCGCGTAGGCGTCGAGTGCGCGCCTCGAATAGTCGACTGCGTAACGGTACCAATAGTAAAGAAGGCTGCCGGCATCGTGCCCCACGCTTTGGCGGTAGATGCCCCACAAAAGCCAGTGGAAGCTTACGACGGCTATGGCGCCGAAGATATGGCGCAGCTCCGCTTCGGTGGGCGCGCGCCCGAAGTAAAGGTTGACAAGGTGAAGCACCTGCTCGTGCGTGTGCTCGCCGCCTACGATGAACGAGCACAGGTCGTTGGCAGGGTCGGCCATGCCGGCGTATTCCCAGTCGATGACGTGCATGGCCGCAGGCGACGCGATAAGGTTGCTGTCGCACATGTCGTTGTGGCACATGACCTTCTCGACGCCGTCGGCCTCTATGAAATGGTAGACGCGCGTCACGGTCTCGCCTAGCTCCTCCAAGTTGAAGGTGCTGCGGTAGTCGTTTTCCTCTATGAGCTTGCGGTAGCGCTTGCAGTTCTCTGCAAGGTCGAAAACACGCGGAGAAGCGATGTGCGCGGCATGCAGCTTGTGCATAAGGGAAAAAGCGCGCAGGGTTTCGGCCTCGTTGCCGTACTCGAAGTCGTAGCAGCCCTTCACATAGCGGGCTATCTTCCACCCTTCGGCGGGGTTGATGGCCACAGTGGTGCCGTCTATTCCCAGCTCGTCTGCTTTGCTCTGGGCGAACGCCTCGGCAAAGCGGTCCACCACGCGCTCGCTTCCCTTGCCGGGATGGCGATACACATAGGTTTCGCCCCGGCATTCGAAGGTGAAGATGATGTTGGTGTTCCCGCGCTTGATCTGCTCGAAGTTGCCTATCTCGTTCTCGCTGCAGGAAAGCGTGGCGCAAATGTTTTCGATGATGCGTGAGTCCATGTTCAGCGCGAAGTTTCCATCGAAGCGCTTGATCTCGCCTATGGTGTCGAACTCCAGAATGTCGCCCGTGTCGTAGCGTTTGATGATGGCAGAAAGCTTGTCAATGTGCTTGGCGAAGAAGGCGTCGAGCAGCATGTCGGCCACTTCAGGGTCATCGTATTCTGCTTCCAGCAAGTCCATGTAGGTGCGTGAGAAGTCGCGCGTCCAATAGAATTCGCCTATCTGGTACCACGCGTCTTGGCCGCCTACGCCGTATTTGACGATACGGTCATGCGCGCCCAGCTCAACGCACCATTCGTCGGTGCGTCCTTCGGAGAACTCGCAAGCGAAGTATGAGGAATACACATAGTCTTCGAAGGGGTTCACAGTGAAATAGTTGTCGGAAGAGCACACGTAGGAGTTGCGCAGGTAGTAGCGCGCCGCATAGAGCGACGACGTGTTGTTGCGGCGGTAATAGTCGTCGTTGACGACGATCTTGACGTTGAGGGCGTCTTCCAAATAGAAGAAGAGCTCTTTCATGTAGCCCACCACCACGTAGATCTCCTCGATGCCCGCTTCCTTGAGCTGGCGTATCTGCCGCTCTATGAGCACCTCGCCGCGCACTTTGAAAAGACCCTTCGGGCGCTCGTAGGAAAGCGGCGCGCATCGGGAGGCGAAGCCCGCCGCCATGATGACGGCGTTGTCGACTTTGTAAGGTTTGAGCTGCTTCATGCCTTCGGCGGTGATCATCGGCGCGCTTATGCTTGCTGCAG
>JAEYEL010000186.1 GCA_023403475.1 Actinomycetes bacterium | reverse complement strand
TTCGCCATCGCATAGAGCGGCACATTGCGAAGCCAGTCCTGTTCGCGGTAGCCGGACAGACTGAAGCGCACCGCCTTGACGCCTGGGTGAGAACCCTTGAATGCCCGGAGACTTCTGGCTCTCAAGTTCTCCTCGGCCTTCACCTCGATGGCATAGATGTCGTTCGCGACCTGGGTGAGAAAGTCGATCTCGCCCGAGGAGTTCTCCGCCGACCAGTAGTACGGAGTGAGCCCGCAGTCAGAGACAAGCTGCTGACAGACGTACTGTTCGGTAAGCGACCCCTTGAACTCCTCGAATATTTCGTTGCCGCCGACGACCGTCCCCTTGTCCAGCTGCGCCATGGCGCCGAGCAGCCCAACATCGAGAAGAAACAGCTTAAAGGCCGTGTCGTCGGCGTAGGGGCGCAGGGGGATGCCGGGCTTCGAGATCCTGCGAACAGGCACCGCTATTCCCGCCTGCGAGAGCCACGTGATGCCCGATCGGTAGTTCTTTGCGCGTGCCCCCTGCGCGATATGGCCGAACACGAACTTCTTATTCTCCCTGCCAAGATGCGAAGGGATCGACCCCCATGCCGCAAGCGCGTACTCGGTCTCCGTCCTCGTAAGGTGCTTGGAAATGTCCAGCTCGTATCCCCGCAGGATCTCAATCTGCACCTCACGCGCGTCCTCGAGGAGTCCGCGGTCCAGAAACGAATTCACCGCCTCGGGCATGCCGCCAACGTAGTAGTACTGCCGCAGAAGCGGGATGAACCTGCTCGAAAAGCTGTCGATAAGGGCGACGTCGCCAGAGTCGATGAGATCGACGAGCAACTCGTTTTCCGTCGCGGCAAGGAACTCCCGAAAGTGCAGGGGGTACAGGTCGAGCGTGTCAACCTTCCCCACGGGATAGCCGGTGCCCTCGTGTACCGTTATGCCCAGAAGCGAGCCTGCGGCGGCAACTGCGTAGCCCGGTGCCTCCTCGCAGAAGTACTTGAGGCTCGTGAGTGCCTTCGGGCATTCCTGAATCTCATCGAGGATGATGAGCGTCCCGCCCTCGGATACGTGCTCGCCCGTCTCGAACTGGATGGCGGAGACAATACGCGGGATGTCGTAGCCAAGCTCGAACTGCTCCTGCATGCGAGGGTTGTCGTCTAGGTTCACGTACGCGACGTTGTTGAAGTGCAGACGACCGAACTCCTTGAGAAGCCACGTCTTCCCGACCTGACGCGCGCCGTTGAGGACGAGCGGCTTGCGGCGCGCCTTGTTCTTCCAAGTGACGAGCTTTTTCATGAGAAATCTGTCCATTGCTTCTCCTTATAATGATTACGGCCTTATTTTCGCATAGAATTGAGAAAATAAGGCCGTAAAAAAGCTATTTCTGGAGAAAATCAGGCGATAACTTACTCCCGTGCCAAAGACTCGTTTGTTCGGTTTTCGGACGCGCCAAAGGCTTTCGCCTATTGGAAGCACGCGCGGACATTCTTTGTTGCGGTCGAACTTACTTTTGCGGCACCTCTACGCGTTACTTTTCGCCGAGAGCGCGGTCTATATCGGCCATCATGCGGCTGGCCGCTTTGCAGCCCGCGCAACCAGCGCAGCCGCCAGAACCCGAGCCCGACGCGCCGCCACCGCAGTGGTCGTGGCAGTCGCACAAACCACGTGTGGCTATGCGATGCACCGCCAGTGCCGCGAGCGCCGCGATAATGAGCGCAACCACAACCGTTGAGGGAGTCCAAACCAATGCTGCCATTTCGCCGCCTCCTTTCCGTATGCTTTGCTAGCAGGCGAAACTATGTGTCGAGTGTTTCACGTGAAACAATCTAACGGCGACAACCGCCTTTCCGAGCCGGAACCGCGCGCCCGAAACCCCGCAGCGGGAGCCGCGCAGCCAAAGCCGCGCGGCTCCCGCTCGTTCGCGAAGCTACTTTACGCTGCTTCGCCTTCAGCTTCAAGCTTTCCGGCAGCCTTCTTCGACGGTTTGTCGAAGTTCGGCATGGGGCGGAACAGCTGGAAGAGTATCGCCGCCGCAATGAGGATGGCGATGACGGTCCAGAAGCCGAAGCTCACCTCGCCCGTGGCCAGACCCACGAACTGGTAGAGCATCGTGCCCACGCACCACGCGAAGCCGCACATGTAGCCGATGGTGATCCAGAACCACTTGGCGTTCGCCTGCTGCTGACGAATAGTGCCCATAGCAGCGAAGCAGGGGGCGCACAACAGGTTGAAGGCGCAGAAGGCAACGACTGCGGCGCTCGAGCCGCCGAGCATCTGCAAAAAGCCGTACCACAGCTGCGGGTCGGCTTCGCCGTAGGACGAAAGCTGCGTGATGATGCCCACGGTGGCAACGACGTTCTCCTTCGCCACAAGACCGGTCACCGCAGTGGCGGTAGACTGCCAGTTGGCGAACCCAAGCGGGGCGAATATCCACGCAAGCCCGTTGCCGAGGCCGGCCATGAGGCTGTAGTCCATATAGCTGTCACCCAGCGCATCCTGGTCGAGCAGACCGAAGCCCTGACCAGCATCGCCGAAGTTCATGAGGAACCAGATGACGATGGTGGACAAAAAGATGATGGTACCGGCTTTGACGATGTAGCCCTTCACGCGCTCCCACATGGAAAGAAGCACGCTCTTCACGCCGGGCATATGGTACTGCGGAAGCTCCATGATGAACGGTGTGGTCTCGCCGGCGAAGAGCTTCGTCTTCTTGAGCATAATGCCCGAAACGATGATGGCGATAACGCCCAAGAAGTAGAACATTGGGGCAACGTACCACGTGGCGGAAGAGTCGCCCGAAGCCAGCGCGCCGAACACGAGCGCGATAATGGGCATCTTCGCACCGCAGGGAATCATCGTGGTGGTCATGATGGTCATGCGGCGATCTTTTTCGTTCTCGATGGTCTTCGTGGCCATGACGGCGGGAACGCCGCAACCGGAGGCGATGAGCATCGGGATGAACGACTTACCGGAAAGACCGAACTTGCGGAAGATGCGGTCCATGATGAAGGCCACGCGCGACATATAGCCGCACAGCTCCAGAATGCCCAGGAGCAGGAACAAAATGAGCATCTGCGGGATGAAGCCGATAACCGCGCCGACGCCGGCGACGATGCCGTCGTTCACAAGGCTTTGCAGCCACGGCGCAACGTCGGCGGCCTCAAGGGCGCCACCGATAACGGCGCCAAGGCCGGGAATCCAAAGACCCCATGAGCCGTCGGACGGGTCGGGTTCTTCGACCCCGAGGGCGGCTTGATAGTCCTCGAAGGTGATCTTCTGCTCTTCAACGGCTCCGTCTTCGCCTTCAACTTCCATAACGGCAACGGCGTTTTCCTTCTGAGCCTGTGCGTCGAAGGCGGCAACCACTGCCTGAGCTTCCTCGTACTCTTCCATAGCTTCAGTGTCTGAGGCGTCTTCCGGCTCGGCCACCGCAAGGGCATCGAGAACTTCCTGGGATGCCTCGCTGGGCAGATCGGACGTTTCGTCCACACCGAGAATGTTCTCAACATAGGCTGTGACCTGCGCTTGCGCGTCCTCGTATTCACCAGCCGCCTCTTCGTATGCCTCGCCGCCGGTGTAGAGCCAGCCGTCACCGGAAATGCCGTCGTTGGCCCAGTCGGTCACGATGCCGCCGCCAATGGAAACAGCCAGCCAGTACACGAAAAACATAATGACGACGAATATGGGCAGGCCGAGCCAGCGATTGGTCACGATACGGTCCACCTTTTGGGTGGTGCTCATGCCCTTGGTGGATTTCTTCACGGTTTCGTCCACAAGATCGGAAATCTCGTCGTAACGGGCGCCGGTCACGATGGATTCGGCATCGTCGTCGAGCTGGCTTTCAAGCGCCTCACGAACAGCGTCGATGGCTTTGATGTCGGAAGCGGAAAGCTTGAGCGAATTGATGGTGCGCTCTTCCCCTTCAAGCAGCTTGATGGCGTACCAACGCGCGACGTTCGCGCTCACGCGGGAACCCAGCACGTCGATGATCTTGGCGAGCGCCGACTCGATGTCGTCAACGAAGCGAATCTCGGGAGCGGCGGGAACGCCCTTCTTGGCGGCCTCAATGGCGGTTTTCATGAGCTCGTCCATGCCGCGGCCTTTGAGCGCCGACGTTTCGACGATGGGACAACCGAGCTTCTTTGATAGCTTGGCAACGTCTATTTTGTCGCCGTTCTTCTCAACCAAATCCATCATGTTGAGGGCGATGACCACCGGCAGGCCCGTGTCGATGATCTGCGTGGTCAGATACAAGTTGCGCTCAAGGTTGGTAGCGTCCACCAAGTTGACGACCACGTTGGGGTTGCCGTCGAGCAGGTAGTCGCGCGCCACGATTTCCTCGGGAGAATACGGGGAAAGCGAATAGATGCCCGGCAAGTCGGTGACGGTTACGTCCTTGTCGCCCTTGTACTTGCCTTCCTTTTTCTCAACGGTCACGCCCGGCCAGTTGCCAACGTATTGGTTGGCGCCGGTCAGATCGTTGAACATGGTAGTCTTGCCGCAATTGGGATTGCCGGCAAGCGCTATGCGAATTCCCATGATCTGCCTTTCTTTCTTGCTTTCTTGCCTTCTTGCTTTCTTGTTGCCTTGCTGCCTTGCTGCCTTATTGCTTTCTTGTTGCTTTTCGCCGAGGTGACGGCACATACCGCGAAGGCGAGGTCGTGCGGTCGTGCATCCATGCGGTCGTGCGGTCACCTCGAAAAGTTAACTGTTGCTAACTAGGTTACATTAAATAAGGCGCCTCGCGCCGTAAGCCTCATCGCCTGCGCGTCTGTAAACCCGCGAACGCTCAGCCTCGGGTTCTTCGCTATTCGCCGCTAAGGTTTGGCGAATAGCCCCGCGCGCTCGCGTAGCTTGTGCGCCTCGTACGCCAAGCACGGTCGCCAGAACCCGGAGAGAACTGCGCCGCACTAGCCTACGAGAACGTTCTCCGCTTCGCCCTTGCGCAATGACAGCTCGTAGCCGCGCACCGTGACTTCGATGGGATCGCCCAAAGGAGCCACCTTGCGCACGTACACCTCTGTGCCCTTCGTGATGCCCATGTCCATGATGTGGCGCTTGAGAGCACCGCCGCCTACCAGTCGGCGCACCGTCGCCGTCTCGCCGATGGGCACATCGCGCAAGGTCTTTTGCCCTGCTTCTACCATACTTCGTTCCTTTCCTCGATTCGACTCCTTCGACTCGACTTTCCTTCGAGCCGTTTTTACTACTTTCGCCAACTAAGGGAAGCTATCTTGCAAAACAAGCGGCTCCGCGAGACTCAATCCGCAACGCCAGCCGCACCCCGTCAAGCCGCCACGCCGCGCTAGCTGCGCAAGCCGCCAAGCCGCACCGCTTCGTGCGTCTCCGCCTCGCCGTCGCACACCGTAAATGTTTCACGTGAAACATTTACGCTTCACTGCCGCCCTTCCGCGCATGTCGAATGTTTCACGTGAAACATTCGCACGCTCGAAACGCCAGCACATCAAGCGGCTAGCAGGTAATGATGCGTGAAGCGACCTGCTTGTTCAGGGCAACTTGCGAACCTTTGACCTCCACGATCAAATTGCCGGCCTGCTCGGTGACCACCTTCACCTTGGCGCCCTCGACAAACCCAAGGTTTTCCAGATGATGATGGACCTCGCCCTTGCCGCGGACCTTTGCGATCGCCGCCTCTTCGCCACTCTTCAGAAACGAAAGAGGCATTTGATGCATCTGCGGCTGCGCCGCTTCAGCCTGCGCACGGGTTGCGCAACCGCTCATTTCAGCTACCGCTACGTCTTGCATGACAGCTCCCATCAAGTTAGCTTCGTGTAACACAAAGTATGATAGAGCAAACTTTCTCAAAATGGAAGCCTTAGTTAACTTCTTTATCACAAACCGGACACATGAAGTGCAAAAAAGCGCAGAACCCGCCGTCGCGGGCATCGACCAGTCCGACGCGTACCGCTGGAGCCGCCTGCCCGCCGGCATGACCTACGGGCAGTGGAAGGCGGGAATAGCCGAAGACGCAGGGGAGATACCCCGTTCCGAAATACGCGAAGTCTGTAGGTGCTGCGAGCTAACGCTTGAGATGAAGGACAGGTAGCTCAAAAGCCCGCTTCGGCGGGCTTTTTCTTTGCCCTGTGACGCGCACGCCGAGAACTACTTTACACACGATCGCAGGAAAGACCCCACCGAAAGCGGTGTCGCAAACCCGCTACAGAGCCGCTTTGATGGCGTTTGCCAAATCGGCGTATTCTTCGAATGCGAGAATATCGGGGTTCGCGTTCTTGATAGAGTCGGGGCTTCTGAACAAAAAGCCCGCTTTGCTCGCCTTTATCATGCCGATATCGTTGTGGCTGTCACCCGAAGCTATGGTCTCAAAGCCGCACGATTGCAGAGCGCGAACCGTGGTGAGCTTCGTTTCCTCGC
>JAEYEL010000164.1 GCA_023403475.1 Actinomycetes bacterium | reverse complement strand
TCGAGGACGAGGAGGCCTTCGCCGCAGGCCGCGAGCTTGCCTCCCACGACGGTCTGCTCGTGGGCATATCCTCCGGCGCAGCCGTGGCCGCCGCCGCCAAGCTGGCGGCTCGCCCCGAGAACAAGGGCAAAGTCATCGTGGCCATCCTTCCCGATACCGGCGAGCGCTACCTGTCCACCGCCATGTTCGGCTTCTAAACGCCTTGCTTGAAAAGAGAAGGCGGCGTTAGGCTTCCCCGTCGGGAGGCCTAACGCTCTACCGCCTCCATGCTCGCGGTCATACGGGCAACGGCTTCGCAGCCGTCGCAAGTTTCGCAGGCCTCCGCGCTCTCGCCGGCACCTTCGCGGGCCCGTTCGCGAGCGATCTCGTCGAGCGCCTCCTGCGGCGTGAACGCGCAGGTGCCCTCGCCCATCTTCACCACTTCCACGGCGTCGCCCACGCGCACCTCTCCTCCGTGCAGCGCCACGAAGAACACGCCCTCGCGCGGGAAGATGCAGTCGCCCGCCAGATAGTAGATGGCGCAGCGCGTGTGGCACACCTTCCCTATCTGGGAAACCTCCAGCACCACCGCATCGCCCACGCGCACCTGCGTTCCCAGCGGAAGCTGTAGAAGGTCGATGCCTTCGGTCGTGATGTTCTCGGCGAAGTCGCCCTCCCCCACGTCAAGACCCGCAGCTCGGGCTTTCAGCACCGATTCCCATGCCAGAAGCGACACCTGCCTGTGCCAATGGTCGGCATGGCCGTCGCCTTCGAACCCAAGCTGCTCTATCACGTGCGCCGACCCGCCCGCAACCGGCGTTTTGCGCCCGCCTTTCCGTTTGGAAAGGTTGACGGAGCGAACCACTCCTTTTCGCATCGCTTTCTCCTACTCGTCTTCGAAACAAAACCCAGTTATGCAATAGGATTAAAATATCGACCCGCGCGGCAAAGTCAAGCATTCTGATAGGTTTTATCGGCTTATTCGACGAAATGTCCTTGAAAAGAGCGCCTGCGGCTTTACAATATGCGTCAACACACACGCCGGCGAGCCTTGCGGGAAGCCCGCGCAACGCCAGAACACGGGAGCATCGAGCACTATGAGGATATCCACGAAAACACGCTACGGTCTGCGGTTCATGATAGACCTCGCCCAGCGCTACGGCGAGGGATGCACAGCCCTCAAGGACGTTGCCAAACGGCAGGAGATTTCCAAGAAGTACCTCGAGCAGGTGGCCTCCCCCCTTGTTTCCGCAGGCCTGCTCCATGTGACGCGCGGGTATCTGGGCGGCTACGAGCTTGCCCGCCCTCCGCAGCAGATTACCTGCGCCGATATCGTTTCCGCCACCGAGGACGGCCTGGGGCTTCTGGAGTGCACGAGCGGAAAGTTCGCTTGCGGACGCGACGACACCTGCCTTTCCCGGTTCGTGTGGGCAGGCCTCGAACGCACCGTTGCCAACTATTTGCGCGGCATCACGCTGCAAGACATTCTGGAACGAGAGTCCGACGCCGCCATGTACGTCATCTAGCGCAGCTTCGCTCGGCGCTGCTTCCAGTCGGGAAGAAAGCGCGTCATGGCCGCTTGGAACTTCGGGCCATGACCGCGCTCTATGAGATGGCACAGCTCGTGAACCACCACGTACTCCAAGCATTCGGGCGGATAGAGGGCCAGCCGCACGTTGATGCAGATGCGCCCCGTGGAAGGCTGGCAGCTGCCCCAGCGGCTCGTCATGTTACGGTATGCGAGCTTGCCCGCACGCACGCCCATGACGGGTTCCCATTTCCCAACGAGCACCGGCACGAGCGCCTCCACCACCGCTCGCCATTGCGCAACCTCTTCGGGAAGCGCCTCGGCGGCACGTTTCGCAGGAGACGCGGCTATCTCTGTGCGGCGCCTCTCTATCCACGCGCGTTTCTCGCGCACGAACGCCGCAATGCGCTCCTCGCTTACGCGCGGGGGAGCAGAAACCTCCACGTGCCCGTCGGGCGCCTTGACGCGCATGTTCAAGTTCTTGATGCGCTTGCGCGCGACCAGCACCGAAAGACCGTCCACCACAACCGTCTTCCTGCTTTTGGCGAGGGGCGCGCCCGACTGGGCGGGTTTTCGCACCGTCTTGCGGGTCGCAGGCAAGGGAATGCAGGAGCCGGAAGGGGCGCTTGAGTCGGAAGGAGCCGAGCCGGAAGGGGTTTCGGCGCTCGGGCGAACGGGTGCCGACGCGTCTTTCCCGGTGCAGACGGCAAGCGCGATATCATAGGCGGCGTTGCGGGAAATTCCCAGCTCGGCAGCTAATGCCTTCGCGATCTGCTTGCTGCGCAGGCCTTCGGCCGCCAGCTGGACGGCTCGTTTGCGAGCAGCGTTTTCCGCCAAGGCTGCCGCTTCCGCATCCTCGGCAGCGCACGGCCCATCGACGACGATGACGATCTCGCCGCGCACACCGCCCGCCCGCTCGCGCTCGGCGAACATGCCGTGAACCTCGGCAGCTTGTCCTCGCACCACTTCCTCGTGCAGCTTCGTGAGCTCGCGGCACACCGCCAGCTCACGTTCGGGGAACGCCTCGGCCAGCGCCCCAAGCGCCGAAACCAAGCGGTTGGGGCTTTCGTAGAACACGAGCGCCGCGTCAAGCGAGCGAAGCGACTCCAGCAAAACACGGCGCTCCGTTGGTTTCCGAGGGAAGAAGCCGCCGAAGAAGAAGCGTGGGTTTATGCAGCCGCTCGCCACATACGCCGTGGTCACAGCCGAAGGCCCGGGAAGCACCTCGACTGCAGCGCCCGCCGCCCGCGCGGCGCGCACCAGGCGAAGCCCCGGATCCGACACGCCGGGCATGCCGGCATCGGAGCAATAGGCAATCACCTGACCGGCCAAAACGCGCTCGATAACAAAAGCCGCCCGCCCGCTAAGCGCAGCCTCGTCCAAGCGTTCGAGCCGCTTCTCTATGCCCAGCGCAGCCAAAAGCTTCCCCGTTACCCGCGTGTCCTCGGCGCACACCACATCGGAGGTGCGCAGCGCGTCTTCCGTTCGAGCGGTCACGTCGCCCAAATTCCCCAGCGGCGTGGGGCACACAATTAGCTTGCCCCTCATCTGAGCAGAATCTTCGCCCTGGCTCACCCTTGTCTTCCTTCCCTTTTGTCCTACCTTCATCCAAGCAAGCAAACAGGATGATACCACGCACTGCACCGACCAAGAGCAAAGGGTGGCAAGGGAACACACCGAGGGTGGCAAAGGGTGTCACCCAAGCAAAAAACAACGTCCTGATTACCGAAATTTGACGGAATTGTGACGGATTAGCACTCTCGCTTGACGAGTGCTAATTTGCGAACTATAACGAAATCGTTCAAAGAAAAGGAAGCGAAAACCTCCAAGGAACTCGCAGGATTCGGCGGCACGCCCACTGACAAGGCCGCCGGCGAAGGAACTTGGAACACACGAAACGGAGATGATTGTTATGTCTATGTTAGTACCGATGCGTAGGAACCGCAGTCTGTGGAACGAGCTTATGACCGACCCGTTCGACGCGTTCTTCGACGCCGCCGCAGCTCCCGTACAGAAGATGTCGCCTACGCTGATGCGCACCGACATCAAAGAGACCGAAGACGGGTTCGAGCTGGTTGTCGATATGCCGGGCTTCAAGAAGGAAGATGTGCAGGCAGAGCTTAAGGAAGGCTACCTCACCATCACGGCCGAGACGAAAAGCGAGACCGAAGACAAGGACGAGAAGGGCACCTACGTGCGCAAAGAGCGCTTCAGCGGCAAATGCTCAAGAACGTTCTACGTGGGCGACGACATCGAGGAAGAGGACATCAAAGCCAAGTTCGAGAACGGCACGCTGAAGATCGACGTTCCGAAAAAGCAGGAGCAGCCCAAACTTGACGAGAAGAAGACCATCGCCATCGAAGGTTAGCGATTCGTCCCTCATCATTCCCCATTCTTTTCCCTCTCCAACATGAAAAGGGGGACGGCACCGGTGCCGTCCCCCTTCCTTTTGCAAAGCGGCGCCTTTACTTCTCCAGTTTCGCCATCTGCCCGCGCGCTTTGCCCATCTGCTCGTCAACGTTTATGCCCACAACATCAAGCCCTTCGGCGGCCACGAAGCGCACTTCGGGAATGCCAAACGTCTTGGCAAGACCACATACGTACTCGTATCCGTAGTTCGCGCCGTCCACGAACCCGCCGCACGTTGTGATATAGGTGAGACGTGTTGCCCTGCACATTCCCTCGCAGCGACCCTCTTCCGTATAGCGGAACGTCACATCGTAGGCGCTCACATGCTCGAAGTAAACCTTCAATGCCGCAGGGAACGACAAATCCCAGTACGGTGCCCCTATAACGATATCGTCCGCTTCGGCGAACTGGTGAGCCAAACCGAACACGGCATCATCAAGCACGCCGGCCTTTTGCAGCTGAGAACGATAGGCAACGCGCTCGGCATCGTAGGGTTTCAAGCGCAAGCGAGCTAGGTCAACTTCCACAACCTGATCACCGACCTGTGCGAGATATTCCCGACACAGCTCAAGCGTGCGCGACTTTTCTCCGCGCAAACACGCGTTCACGAACAGAACAGGCATATAAGGCTCCTTCTTTTCAAAATCTTAAGCAAGCGTTTTGCAACGACTTGAGCCGATGCGTTTCGCCTGCAGGAATACTAGCACACCTTGGCGCAGGAACCCGCAGCGCTCCGATAGCGGAACCTTTTAGCCCTCCGAAGGAGCAGGCGAGGAAAGCGCCTTAAGCGCTGCGGCGTATCCGCCGGCACCGTAGCTTAAGCACTTCGACACACGGGCGATGGTCGTGGCGGAAGCCCCCGTTGTCTCCTCAATGGCCGTGTACGATTTTCCCGCGTCGAGCAGACGCGCCACGGCCAAGCGCTGCGAGGTTTCCCTGATTTCCCGAATGGTGAACAAATCTTCGAGCAGCGCGAAAACAACATCGGGGTCGCTTATCGAAGCGAAGACGCGCAGCAGGTCATCGACTTCCTTCGTCCTTAAGTTGCTCATGTCATTTCCCTATCTTCATGAGACCGTATTCTATGGAATCGACAAGCGCGTTCCACGATGCCTCGATAATGTTCTCGGAAACGCCCACGGTTCCCCAACTGCCCGCCTTGTCTCTCGTGGTTATGGCCACGCGCGTGATAGCGCCCGTGCCCACGTTCTCGTCAAGAATACGTACCTTGTAGTCGATAAGCTCCATGCCGGCAACTTCCGGGAAGAACTCCGTAATGGCCATACGCAGCGCGTTGTCGAGCGCGCCAACAGGACCTGCCCCTTCGCCCGTTGCGACGCAGCGCTTATCGCCCACATGGATTTTGATGGTGGCCTCGCTCATGGCATCCTTCGCGAAGGCTCCCGTGTCCTCGTGATCGTCAACGATAACACGGAAGCTCTCGAGCGTGAACCGCGGCTTGTATTCGCCCAGATGACGGGTGATAAGCAGCGCGAGGGAGCCGTCGGCCACCTC
>JAEYEL010000118.1 GCA_023403475.1 Actinomycetes bacterium | reverse complement strand
AAGACGGGCTGCCCCCCGAAGACGGGCTGCCCCCCTCGCTTTCCAAGGTCACGAAATCGCTGCCGAACAGGCTTTCCTGTTCGTATCCCTTTGAAGCGAACCCCGAAACGCCCACACCGAGCAGGCGCACCGAAACGCCGGGGCGCCACACTTCCTCCACCATGTCGAAAAGCGCGGGCATAAAGTCGTTTTCGTTGTCGCTCGGCTTCTCCAGCTGACGCTGAACGGATCTCGTGCTGCGATCGTCGAAGCGAATGCGCAGGCTGAGCGACCTACCGCGCAAGCCGCGCCGACGCAGACGACGACCCACCTTCGCCGAAATGGTGCCCAGGGCCGCTTGCACGTCGGCGCGATCGGCAAGGTCGTGAGCGAACGTCATCTCGTTCGAAACCGACTTGATTTCGGCGTCCTGCGCAACGGGCGCGTCGTCTCCCCCGTTCGCACGCAGATGCATAACGCGTCCGTTCTTTCCGAAGAGTCGTTCAAGTTCGCGCACGTCCATGGCGGCCAGCTGGCCAAGCGTCCTCACGCCGCGTCCGGCCAGCTTCTTTTCGGCGGCAGCCCCTATGCCGCTCATGGCGCGCACGGGCAAAGGAGAAAGGAAGTCGCGCTCCCCGCCGGGGTAAACGACGGTGAGACCGCGAGGCTTATCCATGTCGGATGCTATTTTCGCGATGGTTTTCGACGTGCCCACGCCGATGGAGCAGGTAACGCCCAGCGCCTCGACGCGCTTTTGTATGCGGCTCGCAATTTCTGCGGGGTGCTCGGTGTTCACCGGCGTAGGCGACACGTCGAGGAACGCCTCGTCGATGCTCACCTGTTGCACATGGGGCGTCTCGCTGCGCAAGACGTCCATGACGGCTACAGACATTTCCGTGTAACGGGCGAAACGACCACTCGTCCATATGGCGTGGGGGCAAAGGCGACGCGCCGTCGACGAGGGCATGGCACTTCTCACGCCGAACGCGCGCGCCTCGTACGAGCATGTTGAAACGACGCCGTGCCTATCGGCATCGCCGCCCACGATGACCGGCTTGCCTCTCCAGCCGGGATGATCGAGCTGCTCGACCGACGCGAAGAACGCGTCGAGATCCACGAGCAGAATCGCCGGCCCTCGCCAAGGCTCCATATGTAGGAAAATCTCGTCCATGTTGGGGATAAGTCTACCACGAGTGAGCCTTCCTGCGGCGAATTGTGCTAGGATAGGCAACCCCGCACAAAACCACGTCTCGGAAAGGATGCGCATGGCGGCTTTGTTCGGTTCGAGAACGCACGCCGACGTGCGCCGTACCGTCACCCTTCTTCCAGAGCAGCTCTTGTCCCCGCCTTACGAGCTGCTGACGGAGATGAACTGGATAGACTTTTCAGGAACGGCCAACCCGCTCGGAACGCCGCCTTCTTTTTCGAAGGCGCTCCGAGACGCCCTTGCCGCCGGCGATTACCGCTACGCGCCCGACCGGGAGTCGCACACCATGCGCACGGTGCTCGCGCGGCGCTACGGGATGCCGGTCGAATCGTTTCTGTGCGGATCTACCGTAACCGAGCTTATCAGGGCCGTGGCGCAAACCTATAAGCCCTGCTCCGTGGGGGTTTCCATTCCCAGCCCCGCCGAGTACTCGCTTGCCGTGGGAAACGCGGGCCATCGCGTGGTAGAGATTTTCGGCCCTTCGGGGTTCGTGGTTCCCGACCCGCAGACGGCGGAAAGAAACGGCATCGTGTTCGACGCCGCCGTGCTTTCGAACCCGGGATACCCCACAAGCAGGCTTCTTCCCAAAGCCACGCTGCTTCGCTATCTCGACGCATGCGCTTGGGTCGTGGTGGACGAGCGCTCCATAGAGCTCACGCTTGGCGGCGAGAGCATGGCGCCTCTTGTGCGCGACCACCGAAACCTCGTCGTCATACGCTCGCTATGCGAATCGTACGCCATCCCCGGCATTCCCATAAGCTACTGCATAGCGCATCCCGAAACCATAAGGCAGATAGGAAGGTTCTTCGATTCGTCGAGCGTTTCCATGTTCGCGGAGGTTATCGCCGAGCTTGCAATGGAAGAGCTGGGGTATTTGGAAAAAACGCGGGAATACCTCGATGCGGAGATACCGTGGCTTCAGTGCATGCTCAACCTCGTTCCCGACGTCGACATCTACCCTGCCGAAGCCAACTACGTCATGTGCACGTTCGACAACGAAAGCGGTATGGATCTCGGGGTGAAGGATACCTGCGAGCTTGCCGGCAAGCTGCAGCTCGCCGGCTTCCTGATACGCAAGCTCGAAGGATTTCCGGGGCTTTCCGGATCGAAGCACTTCTGCGTGGCCGTGCGCACGCGCGAAGACAACGAGAAGCTTATCGCGGCCATTCGCGAGATAGTCTGCCCGGCAAGATAGTCTACCCCTAACGTATGAGCAAGGAGAACATGATGAACAGCATCAAAGGTCAACTGACCCTGCGCGGCGTGGTTCTAGGCTGCGTGGGCTGCGCGGTCATCACCGCAGCCTCGGTTTACACGGCGCTTAAAATGGGAGCGCTTCCCTGGCCCATCGTGTTCGCGGCCATCATCTCGCTTTTCTTCCTCAAAGCGCTCGGGCGCGGGAAAGCCAACCTCAACGAGGCGAACGTCACGCACACCGTCATGTCGGCGGGTGCTATGGTCGCAGGCGGCCTTGCCTTCACCGTTCCCGGCGCATGGATGCTGGGCTACGCAGATCAGGTGAGCTGGATAGACATGCTGTTCGTCGCCCTTGCGGGCGTGGTGCTGGGCTTGGTGTGCACGGCGCTTCTGCGCCGCCATTTCATAGAGGACGCCGAACTGGAATACCCCATTGGCGAGGCCGCCGCGCAAACCCTCATTGCGGGCAACGCCGGCGGGAAGACGGGCGCGAAGCTTTTCGGCGCCATGGGCGCAGCCGGCATCTACACGGCACTGCGCGACTGGGTGGGCGCCGTTCCCGCCATGCTGTTCGGAGGCGTTTCCATTCCGGGCGTTTCCTTCGGCATCTACAACTCCCCCATGCTTCTGGCCGTGGGGTTCCTTGTGGGAACGGGCGCGGTCGTCGTGTGGTTCGCAGGCGCGGTATTCGCGAATTTCGGGCTTATAACGGGGGGCACGGCGGCCGGCTGGTGGGACGTTGCAGGCGGGCAAGGCGTGGTCTCGAGCTTGGGCATGGGCCTTATGATGGGTGCGGGCTTGGGCGTGATCTGCAAAGACGTTCTCCCCAAGGCATGGCGCCTTGCGCGAGCGGGGCGGATGCGCGCGCAAGGCGCGCTCGCCGCGCACGGCTTCGAGGCGGACGGGCGCGGAAAAGACGCGCCAAACGCACGAGCGGCCGGCGGCCTTGCCGCGCTCGCCGTAGCGGCGGTGGCTCTTCTTGTGTGCTTCGGATTGCAGATAGGCCCTTTTCCTTCGGTCATCGTCGTCGTGCTCGCGTTCGTCGCGACCGCCATGGCGGCGCAAAGCGTCGGACAGACGGGCATCGACCCCATGGAGATATTCGGCCTTATCGTGCTTCTGGCCGTAGCGGCCGCCTCGAACGTGCCGCAGGTGCAGCTTTTCTTCGTCGCCGGCATCGTCGCGGTCGCCTGCGGGTTGGCAGGCGACGTGATGAACGACTTTCATGCCGGCCACGTGATAGGAACGAGTCCCAAGGCGCAATGGACAGGCCAAGCGATAGGATCGCTTCTCGGAGCGTTCGTGGCCGTTGCGGTCATGGCGGTGCTCGTGAGCGCGTACGGGCCTGAGTCCTTCGGACCTGGGGCCGCGTTCGTCTCAGCCCAAGCATCGGTGGTGGCCACCATGGTTTCGGGCATACCCAGCATCTCGGCGTTTGCCATAGGACTTGCGGCGGGAGTCGTTCTTTACTGCGCGAACTTCCCCGCCATGATGCTGGGGCTTGGCGTGTACCTTCCCTTCTACATGTCGTTCACGGCGTTTCTAGGCGCTATGGCGAAGGTGGTCTACGATGCCGTATGCAAGCGCCGCCGCGCCGGAATGAATGCGCAGGAAGATAAGGCGCGCGCCGCCGCGCAGCAGGAAACCGGCCTCATCGTATCGAGCGGCGTTCTCGGCGGCGAGTCGATAGTAGGGGTTCTTGTGGCCTTCGCCGCCGTTCTCGCCGGGCTAGGGTCGTAAAAAAGAGGGGGCCTTCACTGTGAGCTGCCTCCCATTTCTTGGACATGATAAATGGGAGGCTGTTCACGCCCCCCTTCCGCAGCGCACGAACCGTTATGCCGCTTCGGCGGTCGCCAGATCGCCGGAACTTAGTTGAACTTGAAGATTCTTTGCGCCATGTGGTAGCCGGTGATGCCTATCCAGCGACCGAAACCGGTAGGTATGTTCGTCCCCATGTTCAGCACGCTGCGGCGCACGCGGCGGTAGACGTCCGGGTTGTGCTGTTTGAGGTAGGCCCAGATGCCCTCGCGTTTGTCTTCCGCCTCGTCGGTGCCTATCATACGAAGGAATATGGAGCAGATGCACATCATCATGGACAGGTAGTTTTCCATATAGCGCTCGAGGCGCCTTTCCGCCACGCCGTTCGGCAGCCGCACCGCGTCTATCATGATGCGCGTCACGCGCAGCTGCTGGTCGATGCGACCCATCATGACCGATTCGTTGACGCTTTGATCTTCGCGCCCGATGAAGTAGCGGTACATGTCCACGTCGAGATAGTAGATGGTCTTCACGTGCGGCAAGGGAACGTACACGAAGATGTTGTCCACGTAGAACGTATGCTTCGGCAGCTCAAGGCCCATGCCGCGCAGAAGCTCGGTACGATAGATCACCGAGTGCATGAGCAGGTACTGGCTCGGACCGAAATGCCCCACCTCGTTCCAGCCGAACTCGCGCCTTTCGGGAAACACGTTGCGGTAGTGCATGACGGTGCGCGCGCCTTCGTGAACCTTCTCGTACACGTAGTTGCCGATGACGAGGTCGGTGGGTTTTTCGCGGTTTACCTGCGAGCGCAGATACGCCATGACCTCGCCCATGGCGCGCGCATCGAGCCAGTCGTCGGAATCGACCACCTTGAAGTACAGCCCCGTCGCGCACTTGAGGCCGGTGTTCACGGCCTGGCCGTGGCCGCCGTTTTCCTGATGTACCGCGCGGATGACGTCGGGGCGTTTCCTTTCCCATTCGTCGGCTTTTTCGGGCGTGTCGTCTTTGGTCGAGCCGTCGTCCACGATGATGATCTCTACGTCGTCGCCGCAGGCGAGCAGCGATTCTATGCAGGTGTCCATGTAGGCGGCGGAATTATAGCACGGTACGGCGAACGAAACGGTTTTCATGGTGGCTTTCGTGGTAGTTTCCATGGTGGTTTTCGTGGTGGTTTTCGTGGTGGTTTTCGTGGTGGTTTTCACGGTGGTTTCCATGGTAGGCAGCTTTCTTATCGGCGTTTCTCGCACAGCTCGTCGGCAAGCTCGAGCGCGAGCCCTATGATCTTGTCCATGTTGTAATAGCGGTACTCCGCAAGCCTTCCGAGCGGATAGAAGTTAGGGAGCGCATCGACTAAGGCGCGGTAGCGGTTGTAGTGGGCGGCGTTTTCCTTTCCCACTATGGCGTAATAGGGAATCTGCGTGCGCGGATCCTCGTAGGCATGCGAGAACTCCTTCATGATGGTCGTGCAGGAAGCCTTCTGGCCGGTGAGGTGCTTGAACTCCGTTATGCGCGTGTAGTCCTCCGTCACCGTGAAGTTGACCGTGCCGCACGGTAGGCGATATTCGTCGTCGTAGGTTTCGTATTTGAATTCTAGGCTTCGGTACGGCAGCCTGCCGAAACGGGAAAGGAAAAGCTCGTCGAGAGGGCCTGTGTAGATGATCTCGCCCTTGAAGGGAACGTCGTCGAGGAGAACGGCTTCTAGGGGGGCGTCCTCGCCGTTGTCGGCGAACTCCAAGCCGAACACGCTTTCCGCTTCCGTGTTCAGGCACACGGTGATAAGCTCGTGGTCGAGCATGTTTTCGAAAAGCCGCGTGTAGCCTTCTGCCGGCATTCCCTGGTAGGCGTCTTGGAAATAGCGGTCGTCGCGGGAGATGAACACGGGAACCCGTGCGGTGACGCTCGGGTCGACCTCTTCGGGCGTGAGTCCCCACTGCTTCTGGGTATAGTGGAGAAACACGTTCTCGTAAACGAAATCGGCGACTTCGACAAGCTCCGGGTCGTCTTGGGCCCGCAGCTCGTTGATGGTCACCTTCCGCTCGTCGCCGAAGACTTCGATGAGCTTCTCGATAAGGTGCGCGGCCTTCTTTTCACCGAACGCTATTTCCATCGAGGTCTTGTTGAAAGGCACCGGCATATAGGTTCCGTACCAATCGGCCAGAACCCGGTGGCTGTAGTCGCGCCACTGGGAAAACCTTCGCACGTAATCGAACGCGCGCTTGTCGTTGGTGTGGAAGATATGGGGACCGTAGCGATGTACGAGGATTCCCGCCTCGTTAGGCTCATCGTACATGTTCCCGCCGATGTGCGGGCGTTTTTCGATTATCAGGACGCGTTTTTTTGCCCGCTCGGCAAGCTCGCGCGCAACGACGCTGCCAGCGAACCCGCTGCCGACCACGACGGCATCGACTTGGTCTATATCGACGTCCTTGAAATCAGCGTAGAGCACTCCCATGTGCACCCTTTCCTGTAAGAGAAACGTTTTTTTCGGCGATGCTGCCGGCGCCCGCAAGGTTCTGCCGAGGGCAATCTCGTGCGCATTGAGTATTCATTTTACCGATAAGCGGATACAACTGGTAGGTTGTTGCTGAAAACTGGATAAAATATAGGAAGGCACGCCGTAACTGCAAGCAGCGGTCGCGCGAAGGCGACGACCGCCTTACCCGTAAGGATGTTTTCATGAGCGCTTTTCTGCAAGACATGCTCGGCCGCGCGAAGGCGAGCAGAAAGACCGTGGTTCTTCCCGAAGGCGACGATGAGCGCACGCTCGTCGCGGCGGAAAGGATCCTTGCCAACAACGTGGCCGATCTCATCATCTTGGGAGACAGGGAGAAGATAGCGGGAAGCAAGCACGACCTTGCCGGCGCGCAGATTATAGATCCACGCACGTCCGAGCTTCGTGGAGAGCTTTCCACCTTGCTCTACGAGCTTCGCCGTCGCAAGGGGATGACCCCCGAACAAGCGCTCGACCTTATGGACAACGTACTCTACTTCGGCGTCATGCTCGTGAAGAGCGGTCGCGCCGACGGCATGGTGGCAGGCGCGTGCCATGCGACGGGAGACGTGCTGCGCCCGAGCCTGCAGATTCTCAAAACCGCGCCCGGCGTGAAGCTTGTCAGCTCGTTTTTCGTGATGGTGGTGCCGAATTGCCCCTACGGGCAGGATGGCACGTTCATCTTTTCCGACTGTGGTCTTGAGGTTCAGCCCGACGCCGAAAAACTGGCGCACATCGCCGTGAACTCGGCGAAGTCGTGGGAAGCGCTTATGGGAACGAAGTCGACCGTAGCACTTCTCTCGCATTCGTCTTGCGGTTCGGCGAAAAACAACGACACGGAAAAGGTAGTGGAGGCCACCGCCATTGCCCAGGAACTTGCGCCGGACTTGGATATAGACGGAGAGCTGCAGCTCGATGCCGCGATAGTGCCGGGCGTCGGCGCGAGCAAGGCTCCCGGATCCCGCGTGGCGGGACGCGCGAACGTTTTGGTGTTCCCCGACCTCGATGCGGGAAACATAGGCTACAAGCTGGTGCAACGGCTCGCACGCGCCGAAGCCTACGGCCCTATCACGCAGGGCATAGCCGCCCCGGTGAACGATCTGTCGCGCGGATGCACCGCCGATGATATAGTGGGCGTCATAGCCATAACCTGCGTGCAGGCGCAGGCGAACCACAAGTAGAAAGCACAGGACAAGCGGGAAGCAGGCGTCAGGCGGGCGGGAAGCAGGCGGGCGGCGCGACCAAGCATGGGGAAAAGCGAAGGCGACGCAAGGGCGCAAGGGCCGAAACCCACATGAGGGGCTTGACCTCTGCGGCCTTGCCTTGCACCACCTTGATAAGGCAGTAGGAGATGAAGTCTGAGCCGACGCCGTTGGTGATGGAGTTTCCTTTTGAGGTTCTGAGGTTCCTCCTTCCTTCCTTCCAAGGTTCCTTCCTTCCAAGGTTCCTTTTGAGAATAACCGTGAGAATAAACGTTGCGAAAAACGTGGCATATGCTATATTAAAACCTTGGAAAACGTAGCACCTATAAAAGGAGCGCAGATGCTGTACCGAAAAGCCTGGGAAAGACTTGTCTCATGGAAAAACAATGACGACAAGAAGGCTCTTCTCATCAAGGGCGCTCGGCAGACCGGCAAAACGACGTTGGTTCGTCGGTTCGCGCAGGAGCACTACGATCGATTTGTCGAACTGAACTTTCTCGAGGATCCTCATGCGGGAGACGTGTTTGCCCGAAAGCTTGACGCCAATACCATTATCGCCAATCTCACAGCGTATGCACGCATGTCCTTAGAACCTGGCCGAACGCTCGTCTTGCTTGACGAGATACAGGAATGCCCGGCCGCGCGTACCGCTATCAAGTTTTTGGTGGAGGATGGGCGTTTTGACTACGTGGAAACTGGATCTCTTCTTGGCGTGAAGACAAAGCATGTTTCTTCCTACCCCGTAGGCTTTGAAGAGCACCTCCAGATGTATCCTCTCGATTTCGAAGAGTTCTGCCTGGCCAATGGCGTGCAACGCAAAACCCTCGATCTGCTTCGCTCCCATTTCGAGAAGCGCGAACCTTTGAGCAATGCGATACACGAAACGATGCTCAACCTTTTTCAAGCGTATGTTGTGGTGGGGGGCATGCCGGAAATCGTGCAGCGCTACGTTGACACTCACGACATAGCCAAGGTTGCCAATATGCAAAAAGACGTGCTTGCTCTTTACCGGCTAGACATTGCGAAATACGCCGACGAAAGAAGTCGACCGAAAATTCGCGCCATATTCGACAGCATCCCCTCCCAGCTTGACGACAGGAATCGCCGCTTCGTGCTTGCCGATTTGAGTAAAAGCGCACGACAGAACAGGTACGAGAGCAGCTTTCTGTGGCTGGCCGATGCGGGTGTGGCGCTGCCGTGCTACAATCTAAGCGCTCCTGTTGTGCCGCTCGAAGCTAACAGCAAGCACAGCCTGCTCAAATTGTTCATGAACGATACAGGGCTTTTGTGCACGGCGTCAATGAGCAATGTTCAGTTCGACCTTCTGAACGGCAACCTTGATGTGAATATGGGATCCATAACGGAAAACGTGGTAGCCCAGGAACTGCGCTCGCATGGGTTTTCCTTGCACTATTTCAACTCGAAAAGGCAAGGTGAGGTCGATTTCGTCGTGCAAACCGGCAAAAAGGCGCTTCCGATCGAGGTGAAGTCGGGTGAGGACTGGAATCGGCACAAGGCTCTAGACAACGTTTTGGACGTTCGGGAATGGAACCTCAACGAAGCGCTTGTGCTGTGCAAGGGAAACGTTTCGCGAAGAGGAAACGTGACATATCTACCTTTGTATATGACGATGTTTCTTGAACCCGAGACAATGCCGAGCAGTTTGGTGTACGAAGTGGACATAAGCGCCCTTGCTTGAGAACACTCCTTCGGCGCATTATATGCAGTCTGCGCACGCCCGCACTGCAATTCGGGCAAAAAGAAAGGGGCTGCAGCGAACCTTGCCTCGCTGCAGCCCCTCTGAAAAAGGTGTCTTTACCCCGGTTCTACCCGAAGATGAACATAACCAGGAACGCGAGGGCTGCAACCCACATGAGGGGCTTGACCTCTGCGGCCTTGCCCTGCACCACCTTGATAAGGCAGTAGGAGATAAAGCCCAGGCCGATGCCGTTGGTGATAGAGTAGGTCATGGGAATACCCACGATGGTGAGAAACGCCGGGAACGCGTTCTCGATGTTCTTCCAGTCGATTTCCGCAACGTCGCAAAGCATGAGATAGCCTACGACCACGAGCGCGCCGCAGGTAGCTGAGCTGGAAACCATGCCCACCACGGGCGCGAAGAACGCGCAGATAACGAACAGCACGCCGATGACGATGTTGGAAAGGCCCGTGCGCGCGCCGGCGGCGGCACCGGAGGTGGATTCCACAAAGCTCGTGATGGAGCTTGCTCCCACAAAGCCGCCCACGGCGGCTGCGGCGGAGTCAACCAAGAGGATGGGCTGCACGTCGTCCACGTTGCCTTCCTTGTCGACGAACTCGCCCTGCTCGCCTACGGCCACGATGGTGCCCATGGTGTCGAAGAAGTCGCTCATGAGCAGCGAGAACACGAACATGAGCAGCACGGGCTGCAAGAACACCTGCAAAATGGCGATGTTTCCCGACACGGGATCGGTCTGGAAGGGCGCGGCGAACGCACTGAAATCGAGCCCGAAGCTCCATTCGGTGGGAAGCGCGGTCACGCCTAGCGGGATACCCACGATAGTTGCCACGATGATGGAGATGACCAAGCCGCCCTTCACGCGCAGCACCTGCAAAATGATGGCGAGCACGATGGAGACGATAGAGACGATGCACGCCGGGCTGGAAAGTTCGCCAAGCGCTATGAACGTAGACTGATCGGCCGCAATGATTCCGCCGCCCTTCAGGCCGATGAACGCAATGAACAGGCCGATGCCGATGCCGATGGCACGGCGCAAGCTCACGGGGATGGCTTCCATGATGGCCTTGCGCAGCCCGCACAGAACCAAGATGAGGATAACGATACCTTCAAGGAAGATGACCGACATGGCCACGCGCCAATCGACGCCCACCTCGCCTAGGCACAGCGTGTAGGCCACGATAGCGTTGATGCCCATGCCCGAGGCCAGCGCGATGGGCCTGTTCGCTATCAAACCCATGGCGATGGTCATGACCGCTGCGCCCAAACACGTTGCAGTGAGCGCCGCGCCGAACGGAATGCCCGCCACTTCCATCATGGCCGGGTTGACGGCGATAATGTAGGCCATGGCCAAAAAGGTGGTCAGGCCGCCTATCACCTCGTCGGTAACGGAACTATTCCGTTCCTTGATCTTGAAAAAAGAATCCATCGATCCCCTTCCTTCATACTGGTTTGCCTTACGGAATTCGGATTCCTCCTTGGGGCGCTTTACTACGGTAAAGCCGCCACAAGCAACGTATTCTAGCAAAACACCGATAAAAAGGGGCGTTTATTTTGCACAACTTGATTCAAACGGCGCTTGACGCGTCCCAACGGTTGAGTTGCAAACCGAGCCGCACCCCTTTTCAAACCCCGCTGTTCTGCCGTGTTCGACGCCCATCGCCCTGCCCTGCTCCATGATGCCCTTGCGATGCGCCCGCAGCATTTCTCTGCCCCTCTTCTCGCCCTTCTCCATTTCTTTGCTCTTTTCCCTGTCCCTGATGCTCGTCGTCGGAATCAACGCCGTGGTCTGCGGCCAAATCGCGAAGCTCGCGCATGCTCGAGGCCGCACACTCCTCTTGGGAAATATCGACGCCCGCATCGCGCAAAGACCGGTACATGCGAAACTTCGCCACTCCCATTCCCGCTTCGTGCGCTTGGGCGCACTCCTCGGCGGAGGTGCGTATGCAATGCGTTTCGCCCCCTACCCCGAAATGCTTGCCGCTTGCGTTTGCGAGCGCTTCGTACTGGGCGTCGTCGGCACAGTCTATGGCAACTTCCACCACCGATCCCTCACCGGCAATGGAACGCATCGTGCCGTCTAGGTCGGCGGCGACGTCGGCGTAAGGGCGCCACAGGCAGTTGACGGCATCGATGGCACTGCGGCCGTCGTCGTTTCGCGCATCGCATCCGACCACGATGTCAAATCGATTCACGCGCAGCGCAACCGACGGATTGACGTCGATGTCTATGCAGGCGGAAGGGGTGACGAACGTCCAGGCGCAACCGGCGATGCACGCAACCAGAGCGAAGCACGCCGCTGCCGCCAAAACCCTCATGCGGGAAACAGCGCGCAAACGCCCGCGCGCACGGCCCTTCCTTTCGCGTTCGATTGCGGCAAGCGCGCGCTTCTTGACGGAATCGGGAACGTGGATTTCCCCGAAGGCCTCTTTGACCCGCAGCTCTTCGATTTCCCCGAGGGTCTCTTTGACCCGCAGCTCTTCGGTCGGCGTCATGCGCAAAGCACCTCCTTCAACCGCTTCTTCCCTCTTGCTATCCACGAGTACACGGTGTTTTCGGGCATGTTCGTCATGCTGGCAATCTCCCGCGCGGTGTAGCCCTCGACGATCGAAAGATACAGCTGCGTTTTAGGCGGATCGCCCAGCGCGTCCATCGACTCAAGGATACGCTTCACCTCGAATTCCCCCATCGAGGAATCATCGCGAATGCCAAGGGAGTCTTCGCCGTATGTCGCAAGGCGATCCTCGAGCGAGACGTTTTTCCTTCGCGCCGATTTCAGCACGTCTTTACAGGCGTTGACGGCCACGCGGATGAGCCATGCCTTCTCATGTTCTGCGCCGTTAAACGATGCCTCCGCCAAGGCGTACTTCAAAAACACGTCTTGAAACACGTCTTCGGCATCGTGGAACGAGACGTATGCCGCGCACGCACGCCAAACCGCATCGCCATACAGCGTCATAGCCCGCGATATGTCATCGGCCGATCTCATCGCAAGTTTCCATCACGAACTCTCATCGCAAGTTTCGCATTCCGCCTTCACTATCTATTCGCAGCATGCCGCAAGCACCGTGCAAAAAAGCTAGCGACGACATCCATGCCTGCCGTTGCCCTGCCCGAATCCCGGATTGCCGCATGCGCTTCCGCAGCCGTGCCGAGCTTTGGCATCGACACCTTCGCGGCGGTCGCACACGCCGTCGCCGTCCTCGTCCACAAAGCAAGGCTGCTCGTCGGCGAAACAGGGCCATGTTCTCAGACAGCCTATTATACCTTTGTCGACAACGCTATGGGCATGATTGCCGTTGCGGTGCAGCAAGCATGCCAACCGCGCTTGAAGCGAGAAGCAAGACTCCACATCGTAGACGCCAGAGTGCCAAGCGCGGCCCTGGCAGCGAGGCAGCGGGCAGGACTCGGCGGTGCCGGACGGAGCTTCAGAGCACCAGGCGGGATCTTGGCAATTGGGCAGCGTGTTGCTCTGTTCCGCGTAAGCCTGTGCGAAACCAGGTATAGCACAGGCCGCTATCAGCGCAAACGCAGCAATCGAGGCGATCGTCGCGGAAACCGCCGAAGCCGCCGTTCTCTCTTTTTTGTCGGATCTCAGCATTTCGATCACGTTCCTTTCGGTTGTTTCCCTTGTTTCATTCGTTTTAGCAGCTTCGCTCGTTTCCCTTGTTTCAGCGGCTTCGCTTGCTTCCCTTCAAAACAGAAACGAACGAGCCTTCGGATTCCTTGCAATTTTTTTCGCAATGCGCTAAATCGCACTCTTCGCGCTGCTATGCTCCGCACCAAGGAAACGTCATGGTATACTCTTCTCGAACAAATAGAAGGAAAGGAAGGGGTGGTTTTGTGGAGCTCGGACCGTATCTGTGGCTTATCGTGGCCGCTGTGGCCGCCGTAGTCGAGGTTCTCTCGTTGAGCCTCATCACCCTATGGTTCGTGGTCGGCGCGCTCGCGGCGTTCGTGGCTGCACTGTTAGGCGCGAACATCTTCGTCCAAACAGTGGTCTTTCTCGTGGTGTCGGTAGCCTGCCTTATACTGCTTCGCCCCGTCATCATGAAGTACCGCATGAAGGGAGCGCGCGAAGAGCCTTCGCTCATAGGTCAGTCGGTCGTGGTGTGCGAAGACATAGATAACGACCGCATGGTGGGGCGCGTCCAGACGAGCGATCGCATGACATGGGCGGCTCGTTCGGCAGACGGGCGCCCCATACCGCAGGGCGAAAACGCCGTCGTCGTCGACCAAGAAAGCATAAAGCTTATCGTCGAAAGGAAACTTGCATGATATTCATCATCGTACTCATCGTTTTGCTGGTGCTGTTCACCATCTCGTGCGTGAAGGTGGTGCCGCAAGCCGAGGCCGCCATCGTGGAGCGGCTGGGGTCGTATCTCACCACGTGGGGCAACGGCCTCCACATCAAGATCCCGTTCATCGACCGCGTACGCCCCTACATCTCCCTCAAGGAGCAGGTGTTCGACTTCCCGCCGCAGCCGGTCATCACGAAAGACAACGTGACCATGTCCATCGATACGGTGGTGTTTTTCAAGATTCTGGATCCGAAGCTCTACACCTACGGCGTGGAAAGCCCCATCGTGGCCATCGAGAACCTTTCGGCCACCACGCTGCGCAACATCATAGGCGATTTGGACTTGGACACGACGCTCACCTCGCGCGACACGATCAACGCGCAGATGCGCTCCATCTTAGACGAGGCCACCGATGCCTGGGGCATCAAAGTGAACCGCGTCGAGGTGAAAAACATCACGCCGCCCGCCGCCATCCAACAGGCCATGGAAAAGCAGATGAAGGCCGAGCGCGAGAAGCGCGAGGCGGTGCTTCTGGCGGAAGGCGAGAAACAGGCCGCCATCACCATTGCGGAAGGCAACAAACAGGCACTCATCCTATCTGCGGAAGCCGAGAAGCAAAAGGTCATCCTTGCCGCCGAAGCCGAAAAGGAAAAGCAAGTGCGCGAGGCCGAGGGCGAAGCCGAGGCCATCCGCAACGTGCAGCAGGCAACCGCCGACGGCATTCGCATGGTGCGCGAGGCCGGTGCAGACGAGGCCGTGCTCACGCTGCAGGCGTTCGAGGCGCTCAAGTGCGCAGCGAACGGGCGCGCAACGAAGCTCATCATCCCCTCGAACATACAGGGTCTTGCCGGCCTTGCCGCCAGTTTGAAGGAAGTCGTGGCAGACGACGCAGCTCCCGACGAAAAGTAGGGTTTCCCCGCTTGATTCCCGCGCCGCCCTTGCGCAACCCGAGGACGCGGCTTAAGGATTCAAGCCGACGGGGGGCTTGTGGGCTTGACGGCGGCGAATGAGGTCTTTCTGCATGCCGGCCACGCTTTCGAAAAGCATATCGTATTCTTCGACAGAGACGGCGGCGGGGTTCGAAAGCTGCGCGCGCAATGCGGCAATGGCATCTTCCGCATCCCCTATTCCCAGCTCATCGGCAAGGAAATCGCCCAATTCCTCGGGGCTTGCGCTATCTGCCATCGTGCCGCCCGTAAGCATGCCGGAAGCTTGCGGCAGCTCCTCGGAGCAGCGTGCGACAATTTCTGCAGGGTTCGCCCGCGCGTCGCTTGCGAGCACGCCGAGCATGCATGAGGCAACGTGCGCGCACAGCTCGTCGTGCCACTGCGTCTGGGCAAGCGCATCGGCATGCGCGAGCGCAACCGCCGGGTATTTCGCAAGAAGGCTTAAAAACTCCCTCTCGAACCTCCGTCTGTTGGCCTCTGTCTGGGTAAACGCGAAACCGCCCGGCAGCACGGGCGCAACCGTTCCCGTTCCCGTTCTCGCTTCGGCCTTAGCGCCTGCCCCCGCCGAAGGCACGACATCCCCCGCCTCCTCTCGCTCTCGCCGCACGGGCGCAAGCTTTGCCAGCTCATCGAGGACGTCCTGCTCGCGTGCCCGCACGCGTCCGGCAATCTGGACGGCGTAATCTTTCGCGAGAAGGGAGTCTTTGATAGGCGCAAGCACTTTGAGCGCGTCGGCCAAGGCGGCAGCGCGGCCTTCCGCACGGCTGAGGTCGTAGGCGGCAAGGCGGCGGTCGATTCCGTACTTCAGCAGGGGTTGTGCGGCGGCTATGCACTCGCGCAGCGCATCGGCTCCGCGAGCCGCCACGAATTCGGCCGGATCGAGGCTGTCGGGAAGCGTCACGGCGAAAAGCTCAACTTGGCGCACACCCGCCTCGGGCGTCATGCTGTTGTCTATGAACCCAAGTGCGCGGTCGGCAGCCCGCTTGCCCGCCTCATCGCCGTCGAAAAGATACACGATGCGGTGCTGCGCGTGCCGAGACAGAATACGGATGTGTTGGCGTGTAAGGGCGGTTCCCAAAGTGGCCGTCACGTTTTGCACGCCGGCTTCGGAAAGGGCTATGACATCGGTGTAGCCTTCCACCACGACAGCGACGCCCGTTGCGGCCATAGCCACCTTCGCCTTGTCAAGTCCGAAAAGCACCTGCGATTTGTGGAACAGCGGCGTTTCCTGGGAATTGAGGTATTTCGGCTCTCCCTTCCCCACCACGCGCCCGCCGAATGCGATGCATTCCCCCTGCACGTCGCAGATGGGAAACATCACCCGGTTATAGAAGCGATCACGCAGATTTCCGCTGTGATCCGTCGCCACGTTGGCATCGATCATTTCGCGTGGCTTGTAGCCGAGCGAGGCAAGATGTCTCACAAGCGCACCGCGACCGGGGGCAAACCCCAAGTTCCATTTCTTCGGCACCGCACCGCCCATATCGCGTCCCGCCAAATACGTGCGCGCGGCGGCAGCATCGGCGCTTTTCGACCGCATGAGCTGCGTATGGTAGAATTCCGCCGTCGCTTTGCAGATTTCTTTGAGGCGCGCCTTGTAGCTGCCCGAAGAGCCTAGGCGCCCGCCCGTTTCCGCTATCTCGATGTGCGCGCGCTCGGCAAGCTTTCGCACCGCCTCGGGAAAGCTCAGGTCTTCGGTTTTCATGAGGAAACCGAACACGTCGCCGCCCTCGCCGCACCCGAAGCAGTGCCACAGCTGCATGGCTGGGTCTATCTTGAAGGAAGGCGTCTTCTCGTTGTGAAGCGGGCAGCAGCACCAGAAGTCGCGTCCGCGCTGCTTCACGGGCGTGCGTTCGCCGATAATGGCAACGAGATCGCTTGCCTCGCGCACCTTCCGAATGTCCTCTTCGCTGATACCGCCCGCCATGATGCGCGACTCAACCGCCCTTCCGCTTTCCAGCGTCTTGCTCATGCCCAATATCCGAAAACGAGCGCCCGCACCGCGCCAGCGTTGCCACTTCTCGCTCCCGCTTTTCGCTCCCGCTTCTCGTTGCCGCTTCCTAGGGTATTCCGCCCGCGGCTGCGCCCTTACCCGCCGTTTTCTTCCGGTCGGAAGCGCGCCCGCTTTCGCTTTCGCAACGAGTATATCGCATCCCATACGCTTAAACGAAGACGCATTCTCCTTTGCGCAAACTTCCCAGCAAGATCGGCAAGGCGGCAATTTGCAAGACGGAAGCCTGAAAATGAGGGAAATCGGCGATGAAAATGTTTCACGTGAAACATTTTCGCGAATCGTACGGGTAGAAAAGACCGGATGCAGAAGGGTAGGAAACCAACGAGCCGACGGCTGGCTCAACAAAGAGATTCAGTAAAATCACGAACCACCAACCTAGCAAGGCGACAAATCAACGGTGAAGATGTTTCACGTGAAACATCTTCGCGAATCGAGCGGGAACGAAGCACGAAGGCGCAAGGAGCGAGAATCATTGCTACAATGGGCGAAAACAGGAAAAGGAGTTGCACATGAGCGAAAACGTATCCGATTCCGCGCCGCGAAATTCCGCTCGGACACAACGAGGCAACGACGCGCCCGAATGCGAAGGGGAAGCGTCCAAGAGCAGGAGCAGAGCATCGGAGCTCGGCGATAGCGCAGGCGGCGCAGGCGCGAGCATTCCCTATTTGACGCTTGATCCGGAAGTGGAGGCGGCCATTCGCGCCGACCGAGCACGCGGGTGGAAAAACCCGCACGCTTTCAACGACGCGCATGTGCGGCGGCGCGAAAACAACCCGCACGATGCGGCTACGCTCGCACGACCTGCATTCGCGCGCGATATCGAGAAGATCTTGAACGTGCCTGCCTACAACCGCTACGCCAACAAAACGCAAGTATTCTCGTTCGTAGAGAACGACGACATCTGCCGGCGCGGGCTGCACGTGCAGCTGGTGAGCCGCATCGCGCGCGGCATCGGCTCGCTGCTCGGCCTGAACTGCGAGCTTATCGAAGCCATCGCACTCGGGCACGACGTGGGGCACACGCCTTTCGGACATGCGGGCGAGCGCTTCTTGAACAAGTGCTACCATGAGCGCACGGGACGCTACTTCAACCACAACGTGCATTCGGTGCGCGTGCTCGACCGGCTGTACCGCCGCAATATCAGCCTGCAAACCCTTGACGGCGTGATCTGCCACAACGGCGAGTTCGCCCAACAGGTTCTGCGTGTGGGCACCCTTTCCGGTTTCGACGAGCTCGACGCGCGCGTGGAAGCGTGCATCGCCGATGAGAGCATCATCAAGACGCTGCGCCCTGCAACGCTCGAAGGCTGCGTCGTTCGCGTAAGCGACATGATAGCCTATGTGGGAAAGGATCGCCAAGACGCCATCGACATGGGCGTTCTCCCCTCGCTTGACATGTTCGACAGCACCGTTATCGGACGAGACAACGCACGCATCATCAACAACCTTACCGTCGATATCGTGAACAACAGCTACCGGCGTGATCGCATTTCGATGAGCGAAGAGGTGTTCTGCGACCTCAAACGTGCCAAAAGCCAGAACTACGAGAAGATATACCTTAAGGAAGGCATGGTGACGGACACGGGCAACATCGTGGAGGAGATGTTCGAGGAAATGTACGAACGCCTGCTTGAAGACCTTCTTTCCGGCGACGAGGATTCGCCGGTGTTCGTGCATCATGCCGCATCCCTCGCGGCGAAGTCGCACACATTCGATACGGGAAAGTACCTGAGCGGTGAGCCGAATCAGGTGATCGTCGATTACATAGCGTCGATGACCGATAGCTACTTCACAGCGCTCTACGAGCACCTGTTCCCCAGAAGCGACAAGCACATCATAGCTCGCGGCTACTGCGCCGACCTCCGCCGCCTGGCGGCCGCGCGATGACTACGCCGATGCGCCCCGCATGGCGCCTGCGCGGCGGTTCGCTGATGCGGCGCTCGTCGAAAAATGTTTCACGTGAAACATTCGTATGCTGTTCCGCTTCCTTCGCAGGTAATTTGGCGTTCAATGTTCCGGACGCCGGTATTACGCCATGTGCGCAGACGTTTCACGTGAAACATTCGTTCCCTTTCCCGCGTTCGGGACATCGGCAATGCGGCATCGCCGGGAAAGAGCTTCATGCGCAGCGCCTGCTTGCGGAATGCGCGCCAACACGCGGATGTTTCACGTGAAACATCCGCGCTGACAGCTAACAACAAGCGCTCGACACGACGAAGAGGAGACTTTATGAAACTTGTTATCGCATCTGACCTGCATGGATCCGCCTTATGGGCACGCAGGCTCATGAAAGTCGTCGAGAATGTGCGCCCCGACCGCGTGGTGCTGCTCGGCGACCTTCTTTATCACGGGCCGCGCAATGACTTGCCGGAAGGATATGCGCCGAAGGAGGTGGCCGCCATGTTGAACAGCATTGCGGGAAGCATCGTTGCGGTACGCGGAAACTGCGATGCGGAGGTTGACCAAATGGTGCTCGACTTTTCCTGCATGGCCGATTACGCGCTTCTTGCGGATGGCTCACGCACTCTCTTCCTCACCCACGGGCACGTGCCAGCCATGACCCCCGACGACGTTTGCGCAACAGCCCATCTTGCGCACATCGACGTCTACATGTCGGGGCATACTCATGTAAAGCGCCTCGACCGCATTGTTCGCACGCAAGAAAAGAACGGACAGAGCACCGTCGTCATGCTGAACCCCGGCAGCGTGTCGCTTCCGAAAGACGGGTCGCACAGCTACGCCGCTTACGAGAACGGCTTGTTCGCCCTCAAAACGTTCGACGGCGAAACCTTGGCAGAACTCGCGCTCTAGGCGCACCGTAGATTTCGGTTTTCCGGGTTTCCGACTTCCTAGCTCCGGCTTTCCGGTTTCCGGAACTCGGGTTCCCGTCTTCCGGATTTCTGGGGTTCCGGCCTTCCGGGTCTCCGGGCTTTCGGGGTTCCAGCTTCGCGATTCGGTTTTCCCATAAAATGTTTCATGTGAAACATTTGTTCTCATATCGCACGACACTGCGACAATTGTTTCACATGAAACAATTGTCGCTCATGTCTTCGTAGGCACAAAGATCCAGATTTCCACCCGTGAAGAGCATTCATCGTCATAATGACTATGCGCGAGAGGCATGTGCTGCAGTGCGGCGAAGGGACAGAACCACAGGGCACGCTCCGCTTCGGAATGCGGAGAAGGGCTGCAGGGTCATATACTGCGAAGAACGCTCGTCGGGAGCGCAGAACGCTAGCCGTTTTGGGAGAAGCCGATATCGGGAATGCGGGCGTCGCTATCGGCGGCGGAAGTAGCCAAGCGATCGCAGCGTTCGTTTTCGGGGTGGCCAGCATGGCCCTTGACCCACACGAACCGCACGTCATGAGGCTCCTTGGCGGCGAGGAGGCGCTTCCATAGATCGACGTTCTTCACCGGCTCCTTCTTCGCGTTCTTCCAATTGCGCTTGAGCCAGCCCTCGACCCAATGCTGGTTGAAGGCGTTCACCACGTACTGGGAATCGGAATGCACCGTAACCGAACAGGGGCGTTTGAGCGCTTCGAGACCCGCAATGACGGCGAGCAGCTCCATGCGGTTATTGGTGGTGCAGACGTAGCCTTGCGAAAGCTCAAGCTCGTGCAGCTTTCCCGACGGCCCTAGGTACTGCAGCACCGTCCCATAGCCGCCAGGGCCGGGGTTCCCTCGTGCGGCTCCGTCGGTATACATCGTCACATCCATGCGCTTTCCGCTTTCCTTCTTCGTCGGCTAAAATATCAGAGGCGAACACCGAGAACGTAAGGTACCACGTCTCAAGACGATTGCCAAAATAAACCCGAGATGTTTCACGTGAAACATCTCGCCGGCGAAGCCATGCGGTGCCGCGCCCAGAAAACCTGCAAAGCACCTTGGGTAGAACGAAACGAAGCAGATCGGGGCGGGGCAAAACGGAACGGAGCGGAACAGGGCAGATCGGGGCGGAGCAAAACGGAGTAGAGCGGAACGGAACAGGGATTGACCGGCATTAGACGAAAACTGATGCCGAAGCGACACCGACATCGGGCGAACGTCGGTGCCGGCGCAAGAAGAACGCCGATGCCGAAAAAGTGTCGATGTCGGGCGAGGTGTGGGTGCGGGAAGAACACCGGTACCGAAGAGGGGCGCCGGCGCAAGGCGAATGCCGGCGCCGAATCGAAGTCGATGCCGGCATTCGCCCGGGAAAGTTAGAACGCGTCGCGCTTTCTGCCCCGCCTTGCAGTTCTTGCCGCCTTGCAGCCCTTGCAGGCAGGCAGTTCAACTCTGCCCCGCCTTGCAGCCCTTGCAGGCAGGCAGTTCAACTCTGCCCCGCCTTGCAGTTCTTGCCGCCTTGCAGTCCGACAGGCAGGCGGAACTCTGCCCGCCTTGCAGCCCTTGCAGGCAGGCAAGCCTCTTCTCGAAGGTTAGAACTCGTAGCGTTTCGTGCTTCGAACGCTTAAGGCCACGGTAGTTCCGTTGTGCAGAAGCGATGAGACCTGCGGGGTCACCAAACCGCCTATTCCCGCTGCGAGCAGAGCCGAATTCACAGCCATGACCTGCCAAAACGACGTATCGAGACGCCTCATGAGCTCGCAACTCAAACGCCGCAAACGCACAAGCGACTGCAAACTGCCCGACGACAACGTGATGTCGGCAACCTCTTTGGCAATGGCCGTTCCCTGTGCCATGGCAACGCCCACATCGGCAAGCGACAGGGCGGGCGAATCGTTGATGCCATCACCCACCATGACCACACGGCAGCCCTCTCGGCGCAGCTCCTCCACATAGGCGTGCTTGTCTTCCGGCAGCATGTTCGACCGATATTCGTCGATGCCGGCCTCATGCGCGATGCGCGAAGCCGTGTGCTCGTGGTCGCCCGTGAGCATGATAACGCGCGTAAAGCCAAGCGCCCGCAGGTCAGCCACCGCCTCGCGCGCGCCCTCCTTCAAAGGATCGCTCACGCCGATGGCACCCACAAGCAACCCGTCAACGGCAAGATAGAGAACCGAAAGCCCGCCAAGCTCGCGTTCGATGCGCGCGCGGTCCTCATCCGCTATGGCAACGTGCTCGTCTTCCATGATGAAATGCTCGCTGCCGATGACTGCGCGTTTGCCGTCGAGCGACGACGCGATGCCATGCGCAACAAGGTATTCCACTTCGGCATGGCGTTCCCGATGCTTGAGGCCTTTTTCGGCAGCGGCGCGCACGACGGCGCGCGCCACCGGATGCGGAAAATGTTCTTCCAAGCACGCCGCGAACCGCAGCACCTGCGTGCGGTTCCATCCGTCGAACGCCAGAACGACCTCGACCTTCGGCGTGGCCTCGGTAAGCGTGCCCGTCTTGTCGAACACGATGGTATCCGCCCGTGCGAACGCCTCGAAGTGCTTCGAACCTTTCACCGTGAACCCCGCCTGCGCGCTTTGGCTCATGGCGGAAAGAACCGATATGGAAGCCGTCAGCTTGAGCGCGCACGAGTAGTCAACCATAAGCGCAGCGGAGGTTTTCTCCAAATTGCGCGTGGTAGCGGCGACAATGCCCGCAAGAAGGAAGTTCCACGGCACGATGCGGTCGGCCAGCTGCTCGCGATGCGACTGCACGTCGGCCTTGCACGATTCGGACTGCTCGACAAGCGACACGATAGAGCGCAGCTTCGTCTCGCCCGTGTTCGCCTTTACGCGCACGAATACCTCGCCGTCCTCCACCGCCGTTCCGGCGAACACGTCGTCGCCCACCGTGCGCTCGACCGCCAAAGGCTCGCCGGTCAGCGTCGCCTGGTTCACCATGGCGCATCCCTGCTCCACCACGCCGTCAACACATACGGGCATGCCGGAACGCACCGCTATCAGATCGCCTTCGACCAGCGTGCCGGCAGGAACGGAAGTCTCTACGTTCCCCTTGATCAGTTGAGCCGACTCGGGCGCGGCAAGAAGCGAGTAGATAAGCTCATGCTCCGAACGGGCGCGGGTGTACTCCTCGAGCGTCTCGCCTAGATCGAGCAGAAGCATGGTGGAGCCCGCCGTTTTCGGGTCGCGCTTCAGAAAAGACATGCCGATGGCAGCGGCATCGAGAACGGGCACGTCCAAGCGAGCCTTGCTCAAAGAGCGCATACCCGCCGCTAAAAACGTGCGATAGCGCCACACCGTCATTATTGCGCCCACCACCGGCGGCAGAAGCCAGCGCCGCGTCAGAAAGCCGCCTATCAGCACCGCGATGTCTGTGAGCAAGGCGCCCGTGCGCGGCGCGAGCGCGAGGCAGAAGTCGTTGCGGGCGGCTTCTATCGCCTTGGCATCGATCGAGGCGAGATGCTTGAGCACGCGCTCCCGCACCCCTTCGTCGGTTCGATACGTCACCGCCAGCGATCCGATGCGCGGATACACCGTCGTCTTGATCACGCCGGAACATGCGCACACGACGCTGTTCAGCGCATCGATGTCGGAGGCGGGCACATAGCCGACTAGCCCGATGCGCAAACGTCCGGGGATTTCGTTGATTATCCTGTACTTCATAGTGGCTGCGCCGCCCTACTTCTCGGGGTCGGCGCCCCCCTCCGCCTTCTCCGCAGCGGCCTCGCTCTGCGTAAGGTTGATGTAGTTGGCTTCGGCAACGATATCGTCCACCTGCGCCTTCGCCTGCTCTACGATGTTCTCGTAGGCAGCCTTGGCCTGCAAGCCCTTCGCCACGCCCTGCACGTAGCATTTTTTCGCCGCAGTGCTCGTAAGAGCCTTCACGCCCGCCGTGCCCAAAAGGAACCCGGCTCCGACAAGCAGTGCATTACGCTTCTTCGAATTCATTTCGTCCGCCTTTCCGCGCAGATCGTTCTGCGCATTCCTCTCGAAAGGCCGCGCGAGCGCGGCGCTTTCCGCCCCCTTTACCTTTTTGGCAGCAGAGGCGCTCAAAAGTAAACCGTATATAACATAGTCCATCGGTTCCAAGATGTCAACCAGAGGGAGCATCTCAGGGCGAGCTTTCCGAAATTACCGGATTTCTGCGGAACCGGTCACGATGAGGGCGGACCGACCCGCCGGCGCGGCTTTCGGCACGCTCTCCGAGGTCGATGAGCTCTTGGCGGGAATGCACGCCGCATTTCTGGTATATGTGGCGCAAATGCGTATCGACCGTGCTCTTCGCAATGCACAGCTCCTGTGCAATGCGCTCGTTCGTGCGCCCCTTCAACGCGAACGGCAGGATTTCGGCCTCGCGCTGCGAAAGCCCCGCCTCGCGCGTAAGCCGCGCGCACGCTTCCCCGAACCGATCAACATCGCGCACTGCCATAGAAAGGTCTCGGAAATCGCGCTCGGTGAAGAGG
>JAEYEL010000201.1 GCA_023403475.1 Actinomycetes bacterium | reverse complement strand
CATTCTTGCGCGAAGCGGAAGTGCTTCCCGATTGCCCTTCGCCTTCGTTCGAAGCGGAAGTGCTTCCCGCCTGTTCGGCTTCTTCTTGGGGGTTCTGCTCGCTCATGAACGGTCCTTTCGTAACGGGCTTTTTGTGCACTGGCGCGCCGTGCCGCTGCGCTCGGCGGTTCAAGTCGTCCGCCGCAGTTCCAGCTCGGTGTTTTGCGATAGGGAATTGTAGCACTGCGCGCATTCGCATGCATTCCTCGGGGCCGCCTTATTCGTTCTCCGTTATCGGCGGGATAAAGTTCTCTATCGCGTTGCGCAGCTTCGGGTGGCGAATAACGAAGTGGATTGCCGGGGCCTTCCCCTTAGACACCATCGCCCACTGCCCCTCGTGAATGAATATCTGCAGGTTGCGGAAGGCATGGGCCGAGCTTTGCCTGAGCGTGTAGTTCGAGTTGTGCTCGGCAAAGGCTTCGGCTTCGTTTAGGTGCGCCTCGTACTCCTCTTCGTTGTAGGAAACGTCGGTTTCGCAGAATGCGCCCGAAAGCTCCAATACGGGCGGATTCGCTTCGAATTCCTCCGGTGTGACCGTCGGGATCTCGTCCTCGACGGTTCCCGTTTGGAGAATGCTCGCTACCTGCCGCCTTTGCGCGGCGGCATGCTTTCTGATGGCTTCGCTCATGCAGGTGCCAACACCATGCCGTGCAAGAATGCGCTCCAAAAGCCCGTCGCTTATCGTATGCAGCGGCAACGTGGAAAGGATGCTGCGGCGGTTGCCCGGTTTTGCGGCATCGGCGAGCAGGAAGGTGTTCAGCTCGTTTTCCCGTTCGCTGCGATAGATCTCCATCAGTGGATAGGCGTTCGCCAGCATCTCGTCCGCCCGCTTCCGGTAATATTCCATCTCTCGCTTTGATTTGGTCAAATAGTATTTTCCGTCAGCGTGGTAGCCCGCAACGGCCTCTCCGGAAAGGGCGGCGGCGCCCGACACCTTCAGAAAGTGCAGGAACACGCCGTTCTGTGCGTTTTTGAAATAGTAGGGCGAAATCTGCCCGGTCATGTACATGGGAATCCAGCTTTCAAGCCCCAGCATCATCTCGTCGAAGGAGCGGTCGATGTTGTGGATCTGATTGAGGTGCAGACCCTTCTTCAGCATCATCGCCATGCCGAGCATCCATTTTTTCGGGAACTCGGGATCCTTCGACATCTCCTTCATCGGCATATCGCTGTACATGATCACGGGCGACATGGACTTGGAAAGCACCGTGGCTTTCAAGAAGTCCAGTTCGCTTTCCATCATTTCCTCGATGCCGAAGTAGGTTTTCGAGGACGGAATCTGAAACGGCACGGATGGCGCCTTCAACTCGTCGAAACGGACGACCTTGATGAATTCGTCCAGATTGAAATCATCGAGCTTGCTTAGGAATTCGGCGACGCCTCCGCTTTCGGCGCCCTGTTCCTGTTGCTCCAACAGCCAGTTTTTCAGCAGAGCGCGTCTTGCGGGCAGGTCGCGGATTTTGTTCGGATCGCATCCGATAAGCTCGGCCACAGCGGATATCTCCGACGGCGTACGCATTTCCCTTGCCACGAAGGATGCAATTGCGGAAGCGAACTGCTCGGGATCACCCGGCTTTCTGCTGCCGTTGCGAATGCGGAAAATGGTAGAGGAATCGTAGTTCGTATGCTGGCACAGGCGCGTCAAATTGACGTTGAGCGTCGCAACGAGCGTGTTGAAATTCTGCCGCAGCAGCTCTTTGTCGCAGGCGGCAAGGTCCTCGCAGGCGGCAAACGACCCTCTCACCGACTCAAAGGTGATGTCGGGAAAACCTTTTCGTTCTGCAACCTGAGCGATGGCATCACACAGCCCTTCGAAAGATTTTGTGCCAAGTTCCGGTGCGCGTTCGCCTTTCCGGTACCTGCTGAAAGAGGCCGCCGAGATGCCGGACAGATCGCAGATCTCTTTCGCCGAGCAGGAAAGCCGCTCGGTATATTCGTTTAGCTTCTCATTGAATTTCATGAACCTGCTCCGTTACGGTTTTTTAACTCTGCACCCGGTTTAACGCCGTAGCCCGCGTTAAGCTGCATCCCCGTTCCTGGAAGAGCCAATAAAGCAGTCTAGGCCGCGCATGGGGCTCTCCTTTCAATCGGAGGCTTTCAGGCGTGCGACATATCGTCTACATTGTATCGTTTTGGGGAAGAAAAGCCTTTCGAGCATCAAATTTCCAAAAGAGTCAATTGACTGTTCGGAAATTACGATGGATGCATGTCGCACTCTATGCTGTAATTGCTCACGGCAATTAGACACGGCAGTTGGGCAATTGCGACGCTTGATGCGGCGAACCGTTGGAAGCGAAGGCCGTGCAGCCCGAGAAGTACGAGACGACCGATTTCAGCATCACCATACCGAAAGAGCGGACACCTTTATCGAGTGGGAGCATATTCAGCAGGTTGATGGATATATTGAAAAATAATGACTTCGACAACGGCTTTTGCGGAGAGCGCAACCGTCAGCAGCGAAGTGGAGCTGACCGCCGCGTTGGAAGATGCGGACTGCCCGGAGATCAAACTGGGCAGTAACGTGGAGATTTCCCAATTCCTCACGGTGAAGCGCACCGTGACCTTGGATTTGAACGGCAACACTCTGACCTGCAGCAACACGGATACGGAGATAATCAGGCTGTGGACCGCCGGGAACCTGACCGTAAAGGACAGCGGCACCGGCAGCACCATCGACGGCCAGAATAAAAACTACGCTTTCAACGTCAGGGGCGGCACGCTGACCTTGGAGAGCGGCACCATCGCAAACTGCACGACGGATGGCGACGGCGGTGCCGTGGATGTATCCAGGAGCGGCACGATTGAATACCCGCTTAACGTGCCCGGCAAATTCATTATGAATGGCGGCACCATCAAGAACTGCTCTGTTGAGGATGACGGCGGTGCGGTAGATGTGGGCAGAGGCTGCACCTTTATTATGAATAACGGTACCATTGACAACTGTCGGGCTAAAGATGACGGTGGTGTGGTAAGTCTCAAGGGCGACTCTCTCTTTGAAATGACCGGCGGCCTGATCCAAAACAGCCTTGCCTCTTACAAGGGCGGTTTCTTGTATATTGAAGGAACCGGTCGCTTCACCATGACCGGCGGCACCGTGAAGAGCTGTTTTGCGGATATAGACGGCGTAGGCTTTGCGGTGTACGGTGATATGGCGAAAGCAAGGCTTGTTGTGACCGGCGGCACCTTTGAGAAATGCGGCGCTACTCCGTACTCCTTTGCCGATTACACCCATATCGTGACCTTCGATTCCGATGGCGACACCGCCGTGTCCCAGCAGACGGTGATGAACGCTTCCGCCGTCAAGCCCGCCGACCCGACCAAATCCGGTTATACCTTTGCCGGGTGGTACTTGGGAGATGCGGAGTATGCCTTTGATACCGAGGTCACCGAGAATATTGAGCTGAAAGCCCGTTGGACCTCTACGGCTGCAGATGAGAAGGAGATCGAAGCCGTTGAGATCAACAACGTTGCTCTTACTTTTAAGGACGGCGATGCGCCGGTGTTCACGGGAACCGTATCGGATCCTAGGTACAGGCTGATCTTTGAGGCGTGGAAAACCGACGGCGAGGGCATCAGCTCCGAAGAGTGGTTTAACAACGACGAACACCTTAGCTTCTGGGGCGGCAAACTCATCACCGCTTTCGACAAGAACAAGACCTATACCTATATGGTTTACCTTACAACATCTGAACAGGGAAGTTTGGACGGCTGGTACTTCGGCTCTAACACCAAGCTGAAGATCAACGGCCAGGAGGTACAATTCAGC
>JAEYEL010000181.1 GCA_023403475.1 Actinomycetes bacterium | reverse complement strand
TCCACCGAAGTGAGCACGTTGGTGTTCGACTCAAGGCAGCCGAAGGGGTTGTTCAGATCGGCGGAACCGTCGCGCTCGGGGAACCACCAGCCGCGCGGCACGAACACCACGCGCGGATCGACTTCGGGCTCCACGTTCGCACGCATCTTGATGCGGCCGCGGCGCGTTTCGATCCAGCACCAGTCGCCCTGTTCCACGTGCATCTTTTCGGCCAGTTCGGGGTTCATGGTGAAGTAGGGATCGGGATACAAAAAGCGAATAGCCTGCATCTGGAAGTGCTCGGAGTGGTGGTAGGGCATAAACCCGCCGCCCGTGGTGAGCACGATGGGATACTCCTCGGCAATTTCGGGCGTGTCGATTTCGTTCTCGATGCAGCCGATGTAGGTGGGCATGCCCGAATAGCCCAGCTCGCGCAAGATGGTGGAGTTGCATTCCACCTTGCCCGTGGGCGTCCAGAAGCCGCCGTTGGTGATGAACTTGTTCTGATGCAGCGGCGGATAGTACATGCGGAAGTAGTCGACGAAGTCGTTGTAGCAGGTGATGGGCAGCCCCAGACCCTGCATCATGTGGAAGTACGCGTCTTCCTCGGTCTCCCACGGCCAGTTGGCGGGGTCTTGCCCGCAAGCCAAGCCCAGTTTGCGCCAGAACACCATGTCAGTGTGGCGGTCGTACTTGGGCTGGATGGCGCGCCGGCCGCCCATCAGCGAGTCGGTGGCGCCGTAGTGCGTGACGATGGTGGGGCGCTCAAGGGCACCGGCCGCCGGGAACACGTAGTCGCTGAACAGCGCCGCAGGGGTCATCCAGTAATCGACCGTGACCAAAAACTCGCACTGCTTCAGCGCCTGCAGCGTCATCTTGGAATCGCCGTAGGAATTCACCGGGTTGGTGGCATTCACGATGAGCGCGCGAACCTGATAAGGGTCGCCCGTGATGATGGCCTTGAACACGGAAGGCCCGTGCGCCTCGCAGAACCATTCCGCCGGCAGGGTCTTGCCCCACGTGCGCTTCGCGTTATCGGAGATGAGCTGGTAGCCCGGCCACGAGGTGAGCTTGAACTTATTCGAGCCGATCTGCTTGGCCTTCTGCTCTTCGGGAAGCAGCTCGTTGAGTTCCATTTCCTCGTCGGTAAGGTAGTTCATGGCAGGGCCGGGCATGCCGTCGCCGCCGGGAACTTCCAAGTTGCCGCAGACAGCGCGGATAAGCGCGATAGCGTGGCTTCCCGTGGTGGACGCGCGGCCTATCTGGTCCCACGTGCAGCCCCACTGGATGCAGCCGGGGCGGTTCGTGGCGTACATGCGCGCTGCCGTGCGAATCTGGTCGGCGGAAAGCCACGTGATGGGAGCGGCCCATTCGGGCGTGTAGTCCTTCACATGCTCGCGCAGATCGTCGAAGCCGTCGCACCAGTCGCGCACGAAGTCGAAGTCGTAGAGGCCCTCGTAGATGATGGTGTGCAGCATGGAAAGCGCCAGCGCGGCATCGGTGCCGGGGCGAAGCGGCAGCCACAAGTCGGCCTTCGACGCCGTTTCCGAATAGCGCGGATCAACGACGATGACCTTGAGGCCGGCTTTCTGCAGGTCGGTGTAGCCGTGCATGCTCGGCAGGCTCGACGCACCGGGGTTCATACCCCAAAGAATAAGGCACTTCGCACCGCCCAAGTCGGTCTCGAAAGGCGACCAGCCGGCCACGCAGGTTTCGGCCATGAACGTGGGAATCCAGCACAGAAGCGCGTTGTGGAATCCGTTCGGAGACCCGAACTGGTTCATGAAGCGACGACGCGCCCAGTCGTCGGTGCGCGTCGTGCCACCGGCGGTTGCCACCGCCTCGGCGCCGCTTTCGGCCTTTATCTGGTTGATTTTCTCGGCAACTTCCTGGATGCCCTGATCGTACGGGATCTTCTCCCATTTGCCCTCGCCCTTTTCGCCCACACGCTTGAGAACGTGGTTGATGCGGGCAGGATGGTTGACGTGCAAAAGCGCACTCGTGCCGCGGCAGCACAGGCCACCTTGGTTCGAGTAATCAGGATCGCCTTCGATCTTGATCACGTCGCCGTCCTTGACGTAGGCAAGGACACCGCAGTTAGCGTGGCAAAAGTAGCACAGCGACTTCACGCACTCGACGCCTTCGGCGTGGATATCGACTTCCGTCATCTACCTTCCCCTCTTCTTCTCTCGTCCGGTTACACGAACCTGTTCGTACATTCCTTCGCGAGCAACGATGACAAGCGCTGCTCGCGACTTACGGGTTCTCACGCTCTGCATCAAGCTTACGAAGAAGGCGCTTGCCCTGCATCCCGCCGGAAGTTCTAAATCGGTCGAGCGGGTAATCCTTTCAGTACTATTCCGAAGGATTGCCGCATCGGCCTCTCCGTCGCTTCCAAGCAACCCTTTTAGGGGCGCTTTTCGCAAACAGGCAAGCCCAGCCTTCGCCTTCGCGCGAACCCTCGCGCTTATCAGATTCGCAAGCGGTGTACCCCCATACGCCCACGCGGCCTTGGCCTTGCGGCCTTCGCGCGCGTAGACGTGACCGTTTCCGGCCACGCCGCGCTCTCCTATTAATGTGCACCAAGGTTAACTTATATGATGCTCACCAGTAGTAGATCGAATCATTTAATGGATTATAGCCATTGAGCATGCCCACCGCCACCTGACAAGCATGGGTTTTCGGTGAAGGGCATACGAAGTCCTCAAACCCGTGCACGAGAAGTCGCACGAGAGCTTCGCCCTGCGCGTCGGCAACGAGCCGAACGTGCTATGGATGTACACCGAAATGCACCGAATGTACACCGAATGCACCGTGACGCCAAGCTGGCCAAGCGGGTGTTCTGCGCTAAGCGGGTATCCTGCGTTATAATCTTGAGCGAACAGAGAGCGGACGCAGCAGATGGGGGCATGCGCGCTCGCACTTCGGCCAACACAATGCGACGCGAGAGAGGAACCTCCATGCCCGAAACCGTACAAGAAAAGACGCAGTGCCCTGGAAGCGAAGCCAATGCCCAGGCCGCGGACAACGCGAACGGCCATGACGCCCGGGCCCGCGCGGCCGACGCGCACGGTCGCGAGACCCAAACCCGCACGGCCGACGCGCACGACCGCAAACCCCAAACTCACGCGACCAGCGAAAACAACTGCGAAACCGCGAGCCCTTCCCCAGCCCACTTGTTCACCTTCATGGGAACGGGTGCGGGATGCGGGGTGCCGGCGTTTTTCTGCACCTGCCCGGCATGCGAGGAGGCGCGCCGCGACCCGCGCGCGCAGCGCGGCGACTGCGGCGTCATGGTGCGCGGCTACAACGCGGAAAGCGAACTTGTTCCCGGACGCACGCTGCTTATAGACACGCCGCCCGATTGCCGCCATCAGCTGAACCGCGAGGGCGTGCGCACCGTGGACGAGCTTCTGTTCACGCACTGTCACTCCGACCACGTGGGCGGCTTGCTCGAACTGGAATACATGGTGCAGTTGGTGACGAAAAAGCCCCTGCCCACCTACGGCAGCGCCGCAGCGCTGGCTGGCGTCAACGAGGAGTTCGGCTACATGACGTACTGCTTGGAAGAACACGCCATGGAGCCGTTCGACACGCACGAATTCGACGGCGTGCGCTACACGGCGCTTCCCGTCACGCACGCGGCGGGCACCTACGGCTACCTTATCGAGACGCCCGAAACGCGCCTGTTTTACGCTTCGGACACCGGAAAGCTACCGACCGAAACCGCCGAGCGCGTTCGCGACGTGGACATTCTTGCCATGGACGCCACGTTCTGGAAGCGCTGCTGGTCGCCCGCCGCACATCACAGCGTGCAGGAATGCATCGAAGAGGCGTTTGCGCTGAACGCGGGCAAGCTCTATCTCACGCATCTAGCCATGCACTACGACGAGCCTGTCACCTTAGCGGAATTGGAAGAATATCTGAAACAATACGACGGGCGCGTGGAAGCGGCGTCCGACGGCCTCACGTTTCGCATCTAGCCGTCCTTGCACCAGCGTCAGCGAACCGAAGCCGCGACGCCAGCGCCAACGAACCGCAGCGAACCGCAAGCCGCGACGCCAGCGCCAGCGAACGCAGCGAACCGCAGCGAACTATCGCGAAGCTATCGCGAACTATCGGTCTATTTTATCCTCAAAATAGATATTGACAAATAATAGACTGTATCTTATAGTTGAGGAGGTCTGAAACACAAGGAACCCGGGAATGCCGCCACATTCTCGGGTTCCCTTGGTTTTCAGGCACCTCAGGCACCTCAGGCACCTCAGGGCACCCCAGGGCACCCAGGGCACCGACGGTGCAGCTACCCGCGCACTTCGGCGCCGGTGGCGGCGCATACTTTCTTGACCAGGCGCTCGTGGGTCTTTTCGGCCTCTTCGCTGGTGAGCGTGCGATCACCAGCACGGTATGTGAGCGCAAAGGCCATGGACTTCTTGCCTGCGCCCACACGTGCATCGTCGCGGTACACATCGAAGAGCTGCGCGCTTTCCAGAAGCTTGCCGCCGGCAGATATCATGCACTGCATCAGACGCTCGTGCGTAACACCTTCGTCCACTACGAACGCCACATCCATCTGCACGGCGGGCAGCGTGGGCACGTCTACGTAGTCGCGAGCAGGGCGGCTCGACTTCACAAGCGCGTCCATGTCAAGTTCGAAGGCCACCACCGGCGCTTGCGCGTCGAACGCGTCTGCAGCCAAAGGATGCAGCTCGCCCACCCAACCGAGCACCGTGCCGCCGGAAAGCACCTCGGCGGCTCTGCCCGGCTGCAGATGGGGCGCCACCTGCGCATCGAGTGCACGGAAGCGCAGCTTCGGCAGCGCCAGTTCGCGGGCAAGGTTTTCCACCACGCCCTTGCCGTCGAAGAAGTCGAATGCGGCGGGTGCGGTGTTCCATGCAGCATCGCCCATGGCACCCGCCAAAACACCGGCAACGCGCTTGCGCTCCTTGGGCTTCTTCTTGCCTTCCGCTGCAAAAAACACGAGGCCGCACTCGTAAAGCTGCACGTTTTTCACGCCGTGGCTTTGGTTGTAGGCCACGCTGCGCAAAAGACCGGGGACAATGCTTTGGCGCATGACCGACTGATCAGCGTTGAGCGGGTTCAGAAGCTCGACGGGCAAGCCCAGCCCCTCGTCGTCCATGTGCAGGCGCGCCAAATCACCCGGCTCGGCGAACGAATAGGTCACCGTCTCGTTCATGCCGGACGCGCGCAACGCGTTGTTGATGACGGCAAGCTTTTGCTGCGCCTCGGTGCGCACACCTATACGCTCGCGGCCGCCCGGCAGCGTGGGCGGAATGCGATCCATGCCGTAGAGCCTGAGCGCTTCCTCGTAGAGGTCTATCTCGCGCTCAAGGTCAGGGCGAAACGTGGGCGCTAACACGGAAAGCTCGTCTAAAGTGGCGGTTTCGGCCACTTCGCAACCCAGGCGTTTCAAGACGTCCTCGATGAATTCGCGCGGAATGGCCGCGCCCATCATGGCTTGAAAGCGCGGGATACGAAACGTAAGCGTGCGCGGCTCGGTCTTCTTCTCGTACGCGTCCACCACGCCCGGGCACACCGAACCGCCCGACACTTCCGCGATGAGCGCGGCTGAGGCCGCCGCGATATCGGTTATGGGGTTGTCGTCCACGCCGCGTTCGTAGCGCATGGAGCTTTCGCTGATAAGACCTAAGTTGCGGCTCGTGCGGCTCGTGCGCCCGTGCTGGAAGGTGGCCGTCTCGAGCAGGATGGTGGTCGTGGCATCGGTCACTTCCGTTTCCAGCCCGCCCATAACGCCGGCAAGCGCCACCGCGCGCTCCGGCGTGGCGATAACGGTCATGTCGGAGGTGAGCACGCGCTTCTCCCCATCGAGCGTGGTCAGATCTTCGCCGTCGGCCGCCGCGCGCACCACCACATGCGCACGCCCGTCAGCGCCCGCCAGCTTGTCGTAGTCGAACGCGTGGAGGGGCTGCCCGAACAGGAACAGGATATAGTTCGTCACGTCGACGATGTTGTTGATGGAGCGCCCGCCGGCAGCCCTCACGCGCTCGGCCAGCCACTCGGGGGAAGGACCCACCTTCACGTTTCTGATGACGCGCGCCGTGTAGCGGTCGCAGCGCTCGGCATCGTCGATGGTCACATCGGCAAGTTCGGCCACGTTCGGCAGCGATGCGTCTTCCACAAGGTCGGCTTTCATGCGCTCAAGCGGGTTTACGACCGGAATCTGGTACATCGCCCCCACCTCGCGCGCCATGCCCGCCATAGAAAGGCAGTCGGGGCGGTTCGGCGTGATTTCCAAGTCGAGCACCGTGTCAGCCATCTTCAGGTAGTCGGCAATGGGCATGCCGACAGGCGCTTCGTCGGGAAGAACCCAGATACCGTCGTGGTCTTGGCCCTGGCCCAGCTCGCGCTTCGAGCAGCACATGCCGCAGCTGGCAACGCCGCGCAGCTTCGACTTCTTGATGGTGAAGCCTTCTGGCATAACGGTGCCCAAGGTAGCCACCGGCACCTTGATGTTCGCGCGGATGTTCGGCGCACCGCACACGATCTGCAGCGGCTCGCCCTCGCCCGTGCCCACGTCCACCATGACCACGTGCATGTGATCGCTGTCGGGGTGAGGCTCGCACGTGAGCACATGCCCTACAACCACGCCCCGCAGGTTGTCGCCCGTGCGTTCCACGCCTTCCACGCCCGTTCCCGTCAAATCGAGCCTATCGCAGAATTCCTTCAGATCCGAAGGCACCTCCACGTATTCGCTTAGCCACTTCAAAGATACTTTCATCACATTTCTCTTTCTATCAAAGCCGCCTGCAGTACAACCTCTCGCAGGTCGAAAGCCCGTCAACCCTTTCCAACAGTTAAAGCCAGAATAAGTCGATGGCGTTTACCAAGCGAGTTCCAAGCTACCTACATAGAGTCCATTATGGTAGCTTGGAGCGAAGGCGCGTCGAGCGGTGCCCATAAGCGAGTTCCGCACGAGCCGAAATGCCCAGTGAGCATTTCGTGCGAGCAGGACTGTCTGAGCGGCTGGGCATTGCTCGACGCGCCTTCGCGGTCTCCCAACTCAGAATTGCCTTAAGAAGCGCATGTCCCCTTCAAGCAACATGCGCAAGTCGGGCACGTTGTGTTTCAGGCAGGCCACTCGCTCCACGCCCACGCCGAAGGCGAACCCGGAATACACCTCGGGGTCGATGCCGCTCATGGAAAGCACGTTCGGATCGACCATGCCGCAACCCAGAATTTCCAGCCAGCCGGTTCCCTTGCACATGCGGCAGCGCTCGCCGCTTGCGTCGTGCCCCGTGCCGTCGCACACGCCGCAACTCACGTCGGCTTCGGCGGAAGGTTCGGTGAAGGGAAAATAGTGCGCGCGAAACCGCGTCTTGCGATCTGGGCCGAACACCTCGCGGCAGAAATGCTCGAGCGTTCCCTTCAAATCGCCGAACGTGATGCCCTTATCGATGACCAGCCCCTCTATCTGGTTGAACTGGGGAAGATGGCTCGGGTCGGCCACGTCACGGCGATACACCTTGCCCGGCGCGATAATGTAGATGGGCAGTTGCTCGTCTTCCATGACGTGCACCTGCACGCCCGAGGTCTGCGTGCGCAGAAGCACGTCGGACTCGCCGCGCACCGAGGCGGCCGCGCCGGAAAGGTCGCGCACGTAGAACGTGTCCTGCATACTGCGGCTGGGATGATCGGCAGGCGCGTTCAGCGCCGTGAAGTTGTAGTAATCGGTTTCCACTTCGGGGCCTTCGGCGATTTTGTAGCCCAAACCCAGAAAGATCTCGGAGATTTCGTCGATGATGCCGTTGATGAGGTGGCGCGTGCCTATCTGCTGGGAGCGGCCGGGCAGCGTTACGTCCACCGCCGCCGCGTCGATGGCCGCCGCCAGCTCCGCCGCGTCAAGCTCGGCCTTGCGGGCGGAAAGAGCCTGTTCAACCGCTGTGCGCACCTCGTTCACCGCTTTGCCCACCTGTGCGCGCTCTTCTTTGGGGACCTGCCCCATAGAGCGCAAATAGCCGGTAAGCGTTCCCGCCTTGCCCAGCACGCCCACGCGCACCGCCTCGAGCGCCGCCGACGTTTCCGCTGCGGCAACGGCCGCAAGCGTGTCCGCCCGCAGCTCGGCCAATTCGTCCGTCAAAGCCATGACCACCTCTTCTTTCCTCTTCATGCCCGGGGCTGCGATCCCTGCCTGCGACGCGACCTTGCCTGCGACCGTTGCCGCAGGCGTGCCGCGTCGGCAAGCGCCACGCACCCGCACACTCTGCCTCTAACAACAAAAAAGAGCCTTCTCTCTTCCTTGGCCGGAATGCCTCGAAAGGCAACCTACCATCCAAGGACGAGAAAAGGCTCTCGCGGTACCACCTTGGTTGACGACCCCCGCACATCGCGCACGACCGGAAACGCGCATCCGCGCTCCCAAGCAAAACGCGCAAACCGCATCTCGCGCAAACGCCCGGTCTTTTGCGCCACTCGCAAATCGCCCACTCGCTTCGCCCTGTAACGGGAGCACCCGGCACGCCCTACTTGCCGTCTTGCAGCCGCAGGCCAACTTGCCGCCAAGCTTTCCGCCATAGCAGGAAAACCCGGCAGATCAGCCTGCCCGTTCGCCGCATCCGCTTTCAAACGCGCTGCTCGGAAGGGAATCGCCGCACCCACCACCTAGGTTCTCCCAGCCTATGGAACCTTTCTCTGAAGATGGCATCCCCGGCGCGGCGCTGTCTTCGTCATCGCATGTAACCGTGTAGTATAGCGCAACCCGCCAACATGGCAACCCTAGACGAACCGTATCTCAAGTCTTCTCCCAAAACGCTTCTCCCAAAACCTTTCGCCGTTTCACAGCCCCTTTGCTAATCTGTGGAAATAATCATCCCGACATCTTCGCGCCTTTTCCATTTCCCTTCTCGGCGTTTCCCGAGACTTCTTCCCAATGAAAGATCGAGCGGGCAACTGAAGGGCAGAAATGCTGCTGAAAAATTGGAATTGAGGGGAAAACGGGGCAGCGGAACACGGAAAACGCGAATTCCTGTTAAGAAATTGGAATTGAGGGGAAGGCAGAGATGCGCCATCAGGCGTTTTACAGCGTTTCACATTTCTGGCGCCGACGACGTCTCCGCATAACCGCAGGTCGCTGATTTCATCGACCTCCCGAGTGCCCCTCAATTCCAATTTTTTAACAGGAATCGAGCTTCCCCGCGTTTCGGCCTTGCCAGAGGAGGTTTTGCGCTGACCGTTCGCGGCGCCACATTACAGAAACCGGTAGCTTACCGTACGGACGCCCCAAGCGTTGCAGGACGAGAAGCCGAAGGCCTTCCAGACGCCGGGCTGCAGGTCGAGCGCGCGCTTGCCGCCAAGAAGGCCGCCACAGTCGTTCACCGTGGCAAGCACGGTCATGCCGTTGTAGGAGATTTCCACCGTGCGACCGAAGTACGATCGATAGTTCGGCCACGACATGGGAATGGCGACGCCCATGGAATTGTCGTCGCAAATATCGCCCGTCGCCGTGGAGCACGGGTTCGACACGTA
>JAEYEL010000056.1 GCA_023403475.1 Actinomycetes bacterium | reverse complement strand
TCTTCGCGGTGGATGCGAGCTCGACCAAGGAAAGGGTTTGTTTTACTATGACGAAGGTGCATTCGTTTACCTGTTCGCTCGATGCCGATATCGTAGATGCTTTCTGTTTGCTTCAGAAGGGGTTTACCGACCAGTTCGTGTATTACGACAAGGAGCGTCCGAACCGCTACATGGGGCTGGGGCGATGCATTGCGCTGCCCTCGCTCGACAATGCGGAATACGAGCTGGAAGGGCCCTTTGCGCAGCCGCCGGTGTTCTTCTCGTTCAACCGCTTTGACGCGGAAAACCCTGCGCCGACTGACGAGCTGTTCGAGGCGTTTCCCCGCTTGAAGTTCATGCTTCCGGAGGTCGTGCTCATAGAGAACGAGCGCGGCGCGACGCTTCAGGTGAATTCGCTTAGCCCGGTGTATGCCGGCAGGGTGGCGCGCTTTCTCAAACAGGCGCGGCAGGCACCTAAGCGCACGCATGCGAGCATTCCGTTTTCGCTTGAACCTGATTCGCGCGAGGTGTGGGCGGCTGCCGTGAACGAGGCGCTTTCCGCTATCGATGAGGGGCGCGTGGAAAAGGTGGTGCTCTCAAGGCGGCAGAAACTGGAGGCGACACGCCCGTTTTCTTCGAAGGATCTGCTGGTCAATCTTATAGACGGTAACGCGCGCGGCACCGTTTTGCTGTATCGGTATGCCGATGTGTTCTTCTGCGGCTGCACGCCGGAGCTTTTGGTGCGCAAGCGCGGACAAAAGTTGGAAAGCATGTGCTTGGCGGGAACGTGTCCGGCGGGCGCATCGGAAGAAGAGCGTGCGCGCTTGGCTTTGCAGCTGCTTGCCGATGCGAAGAACCGTGCCGAGCACGATTACGTCGTGAAGTTCATTCGCGAGGTTTTCGGGCGCACATGCTACGACGTGCAGGTATCAGACGAGCCGGGCATTCTGCCTTTGCGGCACGTGCAGCATTTGCACACGCCGGCAACGGCGCAGGTGCTTGAAGGCGTTGATCTGTGGGAGATGAAAGACGACTTGCACCCTACTCCCGCCGTTGCCGGAACGCCGGTGGGGGAGGCGAAAATGCTCATCCGCCGCATCGAGGCGTTCAATCGCGGTCTGTTCGCGGGTGCGGCGGGCTATATTGACGGGGCGGGCGACGGCGAGTTTTCCGTGGCGCTGCGCACGGGCGTGTTCGACGGCGAAACAGGCTGGGTGTATGCCGGTTGCGGCATCGTTGCCGGCAGCGTTGCCGACGACGAGTACGACGAGATTGCCATGAAACTGAAGACCATCCTCAGCGCATTCAATGCCCCTGGTGGGCCGTTTGAGTAGCGGTCGTACGGGGAGCTTGTCGTATGCAGGGGGCGCTGTGTGTACGATGGGGCGGTGCCAGTGTCTGTTGGATATGAGAGCAAGGGGGTGCGTTCGTGAACATCGGACGGGAAACAGAGCAGGTCGAATTCAAAAAGTCGACTTCCGAAATCAAGGAGGGCGTGGCTTCCGTTGCGTCCATTCTCAATAAGCATGGCAAAGGAGTATTGTATTTCGGCGTGAGGAACAATGGCGATATTTGCGGACAGCAAGTGTCAGATGCGACTTTGCGAGAGATTAGTCAGTCAATAGGCAATCGCATTAAGCCGTCGATCTATCCGCAGGTAACAAGGGAAACGAGTGATGATGGTCTTGAGTATATCCGTGTGGGTTTTTCGGGAGAGGATGCCCCATATTCCTGTGATGGACGCTACCGTATTCGCGTAGCGGATGAGGACGTTCTCATGTCGCCTGAGGAAATTCGAACTCAGTCGGCAAAAGCCGAATATCGCAGTCGTCCATGGGATACGCATTTTTCGGGGAAGACCGTTGCCGATGTTGATGAAGGTGTTTTGCAGGACTACGTTGCGCGCGGTAATTCTTGCGGACGGATTCCTTTCGGGTATTCTGGTGTCCAAGACACGCTGTCGAGACTTGGCGTGTTGGAAGGCGGTCGACTTAACAACGCCGCCGCTGTTTGTTTTTGCCCTTCCGATGAGGCTATGTTGAAGGTCGGCATATTCGCAGATAGTAACCGTGTTGATATCCTTGATGTTGATCAGAAAAAGGGAACCTTGTTTGAACTGGCGCACTTTGCCGAGCTGTACATCCTCAACAACATACGTCGCAAAGCTATCATAGACGGTTCCTCCATGCAGCGCGAGGAGGTTCCGGAAATTCCTCGAAATGCTTTGCGTGAGGCTATCGTTAATGCGTTTTGCCATCGCGATTATACTGATAGCGCTTGCGTGCAAGTCGATATATTTTGGAATGCGGTAGAGATATTCAACCCAGGTTGCTTTCCCGAGGGACATGCTCCTGACGAGTATCTTGCGGGTGAAGATACAACGTCAGCATCCCGCAATAAGCGCATCGCTGATATTTTGTTTCGCTCTAAGGACATCGAGGCGTTCGGAACCGGTATTCAGCGTATAAAGAGGGCCTGCGAAGATGCGGGGGTTCCTTTTGGTTATCGCCAAGTGAAGAGGGGCGTATATGCTCGCTTTGGACGCAAGGATCCTTATTACGGCAGGGGGGCTTTTGCCTCTGGCCAAGATCTTCTGCGCGCTGGGGCAGACTCCCCCCAAGTCACCCCCCAAGTCACCCCCCAAGTCACCTCCCAAGTTGCCGCTTTGCTTGCGACGCTTGCGGCAGGTCCGCTTTCGACTAGGGATATTCTTGCGAAGCTTGGACTTTCCGATAGGAAAAGTTTCCAAGAGGGAACCTTGTCTAAAGCTGTTGAGGCCGGTTTGGTTGAACTCACCATTCCAGATAAGCCGCGCAGCAGCAATCAGAAGTATCGTTTGACGGTACTTGGGTTGAGCTGGCTGGGGAAGCATTAAGCGGAGCCAGGATCAATGCGGTTGATTTCCGAAAGGCAAACGATGAGAAGTGTGAAGCGTAATGCAACGAAGGAAGTGGGCTAAAGTGGATTCACGGCAGGAAACGGCATTGTTCGTGAGCGCGTTTTTCGATGAGCTGGCACGATGGGGAGTTTGCGAGACGGTTGTCAGCCCGGGATCGCGTTCGACGGCGCTGGCCATGACCGCGTTCGAGATGAGCGAACGCTTCCCGGAACGTATGCGGGTCTACGTTGACGTGGACGAGCGCGGTGCGTCGTTTTTCGCGCTGGGGTTGGCGAAGGCTTCGGGGCGGCCGGTGTGTCTGGTGTGCACGTCGGGAACGGCGCTGGCGAACTATTACCCGGCGGTTATGGAAGCCGAAACCTCGCGCGTGCCGCTTATCGTCCTTTCGGGCGACCGACCATTGCGCTTGCAGGGTTTCGGTGCGCCGCAAACGGTCGATCAACTGAAGGCGTACGGCACTCATGTGCGAGCTTTCCGTCAGATGCCGCTCCCTGGTGCCGCCCCGCACGACATAGCCTTCGTGCGCCAAGCCGCCCGCGAAATCTGCCTTGCCGCTATGGGCCCGGGCGCCGCCCCTGTGTTTCACGTGAAACATTCTGCAGAAGGCGGGCGCGAAACCAACAGCGATGATGGGATCGTCGTGGCTTCGCGCGGATGCAGGTATTTGGCGGGGCCTGTGCAGGCGAACTTCCAGTTTGACGAACCTCTCACCCCTGATTTGTCCGTGGAAGGCGCGTTTGCTTGCGGAAGAGGTGAGACTTGCCCGGCTCCTTCCGAGCAAACAAGGACGGTGTGCTTGCCAAGCGATGCAGCGAACAGCTTAACTTGCCCAGCTCCTTCCGGTTTGGCGAAACCCGTCACGTATGCCGGTCTGCCGTCCGCCGGTCTTGCCGGTCTGTCGTCTGTCGGTCTTGCCGGTCTGCCGCCCGCTGGGCGTGCCGGTCTGCCGCCTGTCGCACAGGTGCGGCGTTTTGTGGACGACGTTTCCCTGGCGCGTATTCTCGATGTGCTGCGCGGGCGGCGCGTGCTGGTGCTTGCGGGGGAAGGAAGCTGCGAAACCGCTGGTGAAGCACGTGAGATTGCCGCATGGGCGCAATGGGCCGGCATGCCGCTTCTGGCCGACCCTCTTTCGGGGCTGCGCAGCTTCGGCGACGAGGCGGTCATCGACAACTACGACAACGTGTTCGGCAGCGATGCGTGCCCGCTGCCTAGCGTGGTCATTCGATTCGGGCGCTACCCCATCTCGAAGCGCTGCACGCAGCGTCTCGCCGCTGCGCGGCCTTTCAACATTGTGGTCGATGTGGCCGAAACCCGCGACTTCAATATGTCCACCGACCTGTTCGTTCCCTGCACCCCGCTTGACTTCGTGCGATCGTTTGGCCGTGTGGGGGCGGGTGCGGCGCCTGATGAGGCTCCTCTTTGCGATGCTTCCTTCCTGCAGGAATGGGTGGATCTCAACGCTCGCGCGCTTGTCGCAATCAAGGCCGCGAACATGAACGACGCTACGGCGCAGCCTACGGGAAGCGCGTTTGACAGTGCTTCCGCCTTGGACTCCGAAAATGTTTCACGTGAAACATTTTCGGTGGTCGAAAACGGAGCGATGGCTGCGGTTTCCGCGCGATCTGCGAGCGCTGTGCGTTTGGCGCAGCAGCCTGCGGAGGGTGCGTTCGTGTACGCGCTGCTGCAGCTTGCGCCCGAAGGGTCGTGCGTGTTTTCCGCGAATTCCATGTCGGTACGCACGCTCGATGCCGCCTACACGAAAAGCGACAAGCGTTTGGCGGTGCTGTGCAATCGCGGCCAGAACGGCATTGACGGCACCGTTTCCACGGCGTTGGGTGCGGCTCAGCATTACGCGCAAACCACATTCCTCACGGGCGACTTCACCATGCTTCACGACTTGAACGCACTTGCCTTGCAGCGCGAATTGCTGGTGCATCATGGCGGCGGGGCGGCGAGCAGCATCGTCATCGTGCTTCTGAACAACAACGGCGGCGGCATCTTCGACATGCTGTCCCAGAAATCGGAGGATGCTTACTTCGAGCGGTTGTTCGTGGCACCGCAAGACGTGCGTTTCGCCGATGCCGCCCGTGCCTTCGGCGTTCCCTACCGCGCTGCTGACACGGTTGCGGAATTCAAGGACGCTTACTGTGCGTTTTTGGGAACCCCTGGCATCTCCCTTGTGGAGGTGAGCCTTCCCTACGCCGGAACGAAGGAGCGCTATGCCGCTTATCAGGCACTATAGATGGCGGGGGAACCGCTGCGACTGCGCTTGGTGCCGTCTGCTCCAACGGAGGCGAGGTGGGAAATGCTAGCACGCAGCACTCAATGGTTCGCACATAAGGGCGTGCGCTACCGCGTGCTGCGGTGGCACGTTAGCGGTGCTGGTTCGGCGGCAGCCTCTTCGCCGCAAGCTCCCCTCGTGTTCCTGCACGGATTCGCACAAAGTGCCGATTCGTGGAATGACGTGGTTGAATGCTTGGGAAGAACCGATGCGTTTTTTGGCAACGCATACGCCGTCGATTTCGCCGGGCACGGCGAAAGCGACAAACCGGCCTGCGTTTTGCCCTACAGCATGGATGCGGCGTGTGACATGCTGCTGGCGTTTCTTTGCGAGGTGCGCGGCGTAAACGGCGGCTGTGTACCTGCGGTCGTGGGCTACTCCATGGGAGGGCGCATCGCGCTCGCGGCTGCTTCCCGAGCTTTAAGGAACGCTGAGAGTGCTGATCAGGTAAGTCTTGCAAACTCTTGTGCTGTCTTTGGCGCACAACAGGGAAACGG
>JAEYEL010000019.1 GCA_023403475.1 Actinomycetes bacterium | reverse complement strand
ACGAGGTTCGCCTTTTCGATGCCGCCCTTCACGCCTAGCGCGACGACGATGAACGTGATGGCCATGAACAGCAGCATCCAGAAGAAGCTTTCCACATCGCTTGTGATGAACGACGAAAAGAACGTGCCGCCGTCGGCAAGCGCTGCAGGCCCGCTGATGAGATAAGCCGCCGCATACTTCGTCACCCAGCCGCCGATGATGCAGTAGTACGGCGTGATGATGAACGGGACAACCGAAGCCAAAAAGCCGATGAACGCGTACTTCTTGCCGTACGCCTTGAACGCGCCGATGGCGGAAAGACCCGTCTTGCGCCCCAGCGCCGTCTCCAGCAAAAGCAGCGATACGCCGAATGTGAACACCAGCACGATGTAGGTGAGGATGAACGTACCACCGCCGTACTTCGCCGCCAAATACGGGAACCTCCACATGTTCCCCAAACCCACAGCAGACGCCGCACCGGCCAAGATGAACGCCCACTTGCCCGACCACGCTGCGCGCGCGGACTTGTTTTCACTTGCCATAACTTCCCTTCCTTGTCATAAGGATCGTTCGAACTGCAGGGCACATGCGTCTTCCGTCATCGAATGCCTAAGCTTCGCCTCGATTGGTAAGACTTGCAGCCCTTCTGCTGCCCGCTGGGCAGCCGCATGATTATAAAGCATGGACGCCGCGCTGCGTTTCCGAATTGTTAACTGATCGGAAAAAGGAGGCGTTACACAAGGCGTTCGGATGCTTGCACTGTACGCAATTAGCGCAAGCCGCTCCTCATAAGGAAGCCCTTTTCCTGCAATTTCTTTAGCGCACGCTCTATAGTAGGTCTTGCAACACCTAAACTCACAGCTACATTTTCCGTGGTCTCATCTGGTTTGTCTTAGTAATATCACCAGCGTTTTTCTTTTCGGTTGAATTTAAACCGACATTCTTACGTTTATACCGACATTTATACCGGCATTTTTGTCGTTTACCGTAACTACTGCCGACACTTGCCCCCAAGCTCATGTCGGGCGAGATCGATGTCAGCAAAGCAGGCGTTACGCTGGAACGGCAACTTCAACCTTCATACCAAGGGCGTTGATAACCTTTTGTACGGTCGCAAAGGAAGGATTTCCCGTAGGAGAGAGTGCTTTGTAAAGGCCATCGCGAGAAATGCCCGTTTCGCGAGCAAGCTGTGTCATGCCTTTTGCGCGGGCAATATCTCCTAGAGCGGTAGATAACACTGCGGGATCGCCATCTTCAAGAGCGGCATTAAGGTAGGCAGCCATATCTGCTTCGGTTTCTAAATATTCAGTTACGTCGTATACTTTAGCTGTTTTCATAATCCTCACCCGCTACTCATATTCCTTGCTTAGTGCTTTCGCATGCTCTATATCACGTTGCTGCGTCGACTTGTCTCCGCCAAGAAGCAGCAGAATAATTTCACTACCTCGTTGTGTAAAATACACGCGATATCCTGAGCCGTAATCAATGCGCAATTCCGATACACCATTGCCCACGAATTTTGCATCACCAAAATTTCCTGTAATCTCAAGACGTCTGATTCGCACATTAATTCGAGCTTTAGCGTTTGCATCTTTCAAACGTTTGAGCCACTTGGAGAATTCATCTGTTTGCCGGATCTCAATCATGCACAAACTGTATACTACAATCTACAATTTGTCAATAAGAATTTCTGTATCGCCACGCCGCTAAATATATCATTTTGCAGAGAATAGCGACATCTCGCATATTGAAGTCTTTGCGGGGCGGAGTCCATACTTAAAAACCCTTCGGCACGCTCGCCTTTGCCGTGCCTTTGTTGTGCCGAGCAAAACTCAAGGAAGAAGTATATTGCTTACGCAATGCGTGCATTTGAATTTATGCAGTATATGCATTTGAACTTATATAGTGCACGTGTTACCCCTTGTTTTTTCTGAATTCATGCAGAGCTATGGCGGCGATAAGCACGACGGCTGGACAGAGTATGTTATGCATGGTGGAATGCCACTTGCTGCAACTATGCGTACCGATGAACAGAAGATGAAGTATCTAAAATCGCTTTTCGAAGAAGTTTATCTGAAAGACATCATAGAGCGTAATCATGTTACGAAGATCGAAGAGTTTGAGAATTTGATAGACATCTTAGCTTCTGCTGTTAGTTCTTTAACAAATCCCGCAAAGATTGAAACGACGTTTGAGAGTGTATTGAAATCAAAGCTTACACGAGGAACTACCGCTCAGTTTATCGAATATCTAAAAGATGCTTTTTTGGTTGTGGAATCGAAGCGCTACGACGTGAAGGGTCGCCGTTACATTGGCAGTCCCAAAAAGTACTATTTCGAGGATGTGGGCCTGCGCAACGCGCGTCTTGGTTTTAGGCAGGTCGAGGAAAGCCATCTCGTGGAGAATGTCATCTACAACGAACTGCGCTACCGTGGCTTTGTTGTAGCTTTACGACTTTCTTTTAGACCCAAAGAGCTTAGACTTCTAAGGAAACACCGACTAATCACATATTCCGGGAAAACTAGGTATGTTGGAGCAGGAACTCAACCGCTAGCAGCGTACTTTCGACGACACCCGTGCGTACTCCTACACTTCGTCCATAAGGCTTCCTCCTCCTGCGAATAGCCAATCTTCGAGTCGGTTTCCAACGCGAGGCAGCGCGCAAGATCAACAATGAGCACCCCCTTCGCGGTCGGTTGCCTCGCGCTTGATGCAGATGATGATCATCTACGTAGTCCTCGAAGTCGTTGTCAAGGTCGCCCGCCAAAAAGCAAGGATTCGCATACGAATCGCGGATGGATTGCAAGGGTTTAGTTCGCGCTCTCGCGCTGCTGCCAACATCATCACATAAATCTGCGGTTTTGGCGTGATGCGCAATGTGCGCGCAAACGGTGCCGCGCGGTGCTCTATCATAGGCGAGACACTGGGAAAAGGAGCGCCAACATGTGCGGTATCTGCGGTTTCACCGGCGCGTCGGAAGCGGACGCGCCCATACTCAAGTCGATGTGCGACATCATGGCCCACCGCGGGCCTGATGGCGAAGGGCAGTATTTCGACCAAGGCATAGCACTTGGGCACCGCCGACTTTCGCTCATCGACCTTAAAGGCGGGAATCAGCCCATGGTGCGCGCAACCGATGCGCATGCGGCGCGCGTCATTTCTCCCACCCTCGCCGCTGACGGCACGCCCGCAGCCGGCGCCGAAGCTGCAGCCGCCAAGGGGGACTTCGCCATCGTGTTCAACGGCGAGATATACAACTACCAAGATCTCCGCGCGGAACTTGTCACCGAAGGCTGGGCGTTCGAAACGAATTCCGACACCGAAGTGCTCCTTGTGGGCTACCTTGCCTGGGGCGAGACTGTGCTCGACCGCTTGCGTGGCATGTTCGCCTTCGCCATCTGGGACCGCCGCACGTGCGAGCTGTTCTGCGCACGCGACTTCTTCGGCATCAAGCCCTTCTACTACACCGTGCAGGAGGGTATACGCGGCAAACAGTTCATATTCGCCTCGGAGATAAAGAGCATCTTGGAACACCCCGCCTATGCGCGTGAGCTGAACGAGGCGGCGCTCGAGCAGTACCTGTGCTTCCAGTTCAGCGCCCTCGACGAGACGTTCTTCAAGGGTGTGTTCAAGCTGCCGCCCGCCCATTGTCTGCGCGTGCACGCCGACGGAACGCTTAAAATGCGCCGCTATTGGCGCCCCGAATACCGCTTCGACGAGAAGCGCAGCCGAATAGACACCGCCCGCGCCATCGACGACGCCATGCGCGAGAGCGTGCGCTACCACAACGTGGCCGACGTGGAGGTGGGAAGCTTCCTTTCGAGCGGCATCGACTCCAGTTACATGGCCGCCTGCCTTGCAAAGGAAAACCCCGGCATCAAGACGTTCACCGTGGGCTTTGAGTGTTACAAGAACGCAAGCGCGAACAACACCTGCGGCGCGGGCGGCAAAACCATGCGCGACGAAATATCCTGGGCGCGCGCGCTGGCGAACGAGCTGCACGTCGAGAACGACTTCAAGCACATCTCCGAGGCCGAGTACTGGGAAAGTCTGCCGCGCGTGCAGTGGCACATGGACGAGCCTTCCGCCGACCCTTCCGCTGTGGCCCTCTACTTCGTCGACCAACTTGCCGCGAAGAAGGTGAAGGCCGTGCTTTCAGGCGAGGGGGCAGACGAATTCTTCGGAGGCTACCGCATCTACCAGGCGCCCTTCGCCAACAGCAAGCTGGCATGGGCGCCGAAGAGCCTTCTGCGCGGGGCGTCGAAGGCTGCGCGGGCGCTCCACGTGCGTGGAGCGAACTACCTCGAGCGCGCAAGCGAGACCGTGGAGGACTGGTACTACACCAACGCGAACGGCGTGGCGTTTTCCGCAGAGGAGCGCGAGCGTCTGCGCGCGGGTAAGCGCAGCGACAAGAACACGCCTGTCCCCTCACCGCAAGAGCTGACCGCCCCCGTGTATGCCGAAGTGGCGAACATGGACGAGACCACGCGCATGCAGTACGTCGATCTGTTCTTCTGGCTGGTAGGCGACATCCTGCTCAAAACCGACAAGATGTCGATGGCGCATTCGCTGGAAAGCCGCGTGCCGTTTCTGGACAAAGAGGTGTTCGCCGTCTCGGCCACTATTCCCACGCGCCTCAAAGCGAACGGGCAGCAGACGAAGCTCACCCTGCGCGACGCGGCCGAGTTTGCCATCCCCCACGACTGGGCGCAGAAAGAAAAGCTGGGCTTTCCCGTTCCTGTGGTAAGCTGGCTGCGCGAAGAGCGCTACTACAACCAAGTGAGGGAATGGTTTACCGGAGATTTAGCTGAAAGGTTCTTCAACACCGACGAGCTGGTGAAACTCCTTGACGAACACAAGGCCGGCGCCGATAGATCCCGCAAGATATGGATAATCTACATGTTCCTTATGTGGTACAAGGTGTTCTTCCCAGATTCGACGGCACATTAGCGCTTGCCAAACCGAATTTTAGCGTCGAGGCTGTCCCTCGGCTCGCAGAGGCAGCTTCGACATTCGACGGAAATCGAAAATTACACGAGCTTCGAGGAATCTACGGCCACAAGGTGGCCGCTTTCATCTTCGTAGAGGCACAAAGCCCCGTCGCGGCTGGAGTACAGGCTGCGAAACGTGGCGAACTTCTCTTTCGGAGCCGCTTGCGAAGCCGTCTGCCCGACTGTCTTCAAAGCCGCTTGTTCGGAAGCCTCGAAATCCTCCTTCGTCGAGCTTTGCCCTTCGTCGGACGCTTGCGCCGATACGCTTGGATCTGCGTTCACTGCAACTTCCTTCCTTTCGGCAGCGGGCACCTTTTCTTCCGCCAACACACTCAAGACGGCGGTTTCGGCAGGCTGGTCGGGGTCGTCGAAAAACGACTCCAGCTCTTCATCGAACGGGTCGCAGAACTCCCCCGTAAAATCGAACATCAAATCTTCAACGGGAAGGCTCTCCACACGCTCGGAGGAAAGCCCGACGGAACAAGGGGAAGCGTCGCGCGGGCGGTTGCCGTCGGGCATACGGTCGCAGTCGGGCGCACGGTCGCAGTCGGGCAGCGGCTCTTTGGGCTGCGACCCGTTGTCGGACAGGGAGGCTTCGCCCGAGGAGGCTTCCGCTAAACCGCCTTCGATAACCTGCATACCCGAGGCCAGGGTCTTTAAACCCGCGCGCTTCGGCTCTATGCCCAGCTTCGCCTCGAGCGAGATGTTGGACAGCGCGACGCCTACCAGCTCCTGCGCCAAGCCTTCCGCTTCCTCGCCGAGGGCAAGCTCCTGCAGGCGCCTGCCTATTTCCATCACGCGCCCCCACGATAAAGCGTCCATTTCTTCCTTCAGCGCGACTATTCTATCGGCGTCGCGCGCAATGCGCCTTTCCGCAAATCCCTCGAACATAACTCGCTTCCCAAATCCGTCCATTGTACGGGCGCTAGTATACCACACGCCAGAATACCAGACCTTGAGCTGGAGCGTTTTCCCCCGCAGCCCGACGGTCACACGCTTTCAGCGCTTCGGCCACCCAGCGAGGATCACGCTGCCCGCGCCCCACCGCCGCAAGCGTGCCCACCATGGTGCGCACCATGGAATGGAGGAACGCGTTTCCCACCACCTTCACGACCAGCATACGCTCCCCCATGACAGCTTCGGTGCAAAATGAAATCTCGTGCACGTTTCTGCAGGTGGGCTTTCCTTCCGCCGAGGCCGCCATGCAGAAGCTTTTGAAGTTATGCTCGCCTATCAGGCAGCGCGACGCAGCCTCCATGGCCGCCACGTCGAGACCGCTCGGCATAAACCATGAGAAATCCCTCATGAAGATGGGCGGCGTCTCGTCCACACATATATGGTAGCGGTATTCCCGCGCCCGCGCGTCGAACCGCGCCGAAAAGCCGTGCGGTTTCCGCTCCACCACGCGCACCGCGATGGCATCGTGCGTGAGCGCGTTGAGCGAGCGCCTGAGACTGGGAAGCGTGCGGTCGCGCAACTCGTCTTTTCGAACGTCGAAGCTCACCACCTGCCCTGCCGCATGCACCCCGGCATCGGTCCTGCCGGCACAGGTGGTTTCAACCTCGCGACGAAACAACAAGGCAAGAGCCTGCTCAAGCTCGCCCTGCACGGTAAGCTGCCCTGGCTGCCGCGCAAAGCCGCAGAAAGGCGCACCGTTATACGCAACGGTCAACGCCAGCGTACGAGAAGACGTAGACGACCGCCTTTCGGCGGCATCCGCGCTCGCTTCCCCACCCGGGCAGGCTTCCTTGTTTTCCGGAATGATTTCAACGGTCTTCATATCCATAGCCCCGCATGGTAAACGAAGACGGCCTCGCTTCTCGGCGAAACCGCCCGAAAACCTATTCTTCAATCGAATCGTTACGCTATAAGCACTGCATGGCCGAACAAGTCCTGTATCTCCGAGCGCATAACAGGCGAGCGCGCGTCCACCGCCACCGGCAGTTCGGCGCGGAATTTGCGACCGTCGGTCTGCTGCACGAACAGCACCACCCCGTCGCGCCCCGGATACGACTGCAGGATGCGGTTCAAGCGCAGCGACTTCGTCTGATCGAGCTCGGACGACGCCACTTTCAGCTCCAAGTGCGACGGGCGCGCGTCTTCCTCGTTCAGCTCGATGGCCTCCACCTCGAACGCCATGATCTGGTTGCCGCGGTCGTTGTGCTCGAACTTGCCCTTCACCTTGACGATGGCGTCCTCCTGGATGGCTTCGGCGTTCTCGTCGTACTTGAAGCAGATGCACTCGATGTGTCCCGTGGTGTCCTCCAAGTTGAACGTGGCCATTTTCGTGCCGCGCTTGGTCAGCTTCACCGCCACGCCCGAGACCATGCCCACAAACACCGCCGACATGATTTCCTTCGTGCGCTCGGCCAAGTCTCCCAGCTGGTATTTCGTCATGTGCGCGATGGCGCCCTCGTAAGGTGCCAACGGATGCTCCGAGACGTAGATCTTCATGATTTCCTTCTCGTAGGCAAGCTTCGTGCGCTTGTCCCATTCGATGCCGTCGGGCGCCGGAACATCCTCCTCGAAACCGGAATCGGGGTCGTCGGCGAACAGGTCGAACATCGAAACCTGACCGCGGTCGCGATCCTTCTGCCGCTTTGACGCGCCTTCCAAAAGCGGCGTTTCGTCCACGAAGTACATGAGCTGCTTGCGCGTGTAGCCCGTGGAGTCGAATGCGCCGCCCTTGATGAGCGCTTCGAGCGTCTTTCGGTTGTAGCATTTCGCATCGAGCCTGTTCACGAAATCGTGCAGGCTGGAATACGGTCCGTTCGCCTCGCGCTCGGCGATGATCTCGTCTGCCACGTTCTTGCCCACGCCGCGCACGCCCACCAAGCCGAAGCGGATACCGTTCGCAACCGGCGTGAACTCCGCGTTCGACGAGTTGATATCGGGCGGCAGAACCGGCGTTCCATTATGGTTGCAGCTGGCGATATACTTGATCAAGCGGTCGGTGTTGCCCATATAGCTCGATAGCACGGCGGCCATGTACTCGTTCGGGAAATGCGCCTTCAAATACGCCGTGCGCATGACCAGAATCGAGTATGCGGCGGAATGCGACTTGTTGAACGCGTACTTCGCGAATTTCTCCGCGTCGTCCCAGATCTTCTTCGCGATCTCGAGCGAATAGCCGTTCTCGACCGCGCCGGTGTTCCAGTCCTCCTGCAGCATGCGCATGATGTCGATCTTCTTTTTGCCCATGGCCTTGCGCAGCTTGTCGGCCTTGCCGGCGGAAAA
>JAEYEL010000197.1 GCA_023403475.1 Actinomycetes bacterium | reverse complement strand
GCGCCCGCAGGCGCTGCGCATGCTCATGCTGCAGACGCATTACCGAAGCCCGCTCGACTTTTCCGACGAACGCTTGGCGGAGGCCGACGCGGCGCTCACGCGCATCGAAAACGCGGTGCGCAACGTGGACTGGGCGCTCGAACATGCGCAAGATGCTCCGTCTCCGCTCGACACGCGCGCGCTTATCGACGGCGCCCGCGAGGCGCGCATGGCGTTCATCTTCGCCATGGACGACGACTTCAACACATGCGCCGCTCTTGGCGCGCTGTTTACGTTCATTGCCGAAGTGAACGCGCAAGTGGTTGACAAGACGGTCTCTGTCACCGACGTGGCGGCGCTGCGCCAGGTGCGCGGCGTGATAGTGGAGCTTATGGGCGTCTTCGGCATCGACATGAACGCGATGGTCGCCGAAGCCGAAGGGGAGGCGGATAACGCCTATCCTGCGGAAGTGGTCGGGCTTGCCGCGAAGGTGGCAGGTTATGAAGGCTCTGATGCCGCCTGTGCCGTAGAGGCATTGCTTGCCGTCCGTGCCGAAGCCCGCAAGAACAAGCAATGGGATGTGGCCGATAGCGTCCGCGACGGCTTGAAGGAGCTGGGACTTACCGTAGAGGACACCCCGCAAGGGCCGCGCATTTCGCTTATCTGACAGCTGCCGAAAGTGCCGAAAGCGCCGACAACGCCGACGACGACAACAACGACGACAACAACGAGAAAATCCCTCATTCTGCACCAAAAGTACAGGTAGGCAAGAAGGGCCGGAGGTGGTATGGTAGCCACCATCCTTGCTCAAGGATGGTGGCTTTCCTGCATGCGAGCGGAATGCGCTTACGAAACAGGAGAGGAGCCGGACGGCCAGGCGGGTGAACGGGCGAACGAACGAGAAAGGAAGGGAAGCCTTTGCTGAGGATATCGGATGCACGTCTCGACGCGCTCATAGCCGAAGACGTGCCCTACATCGATCTGACCACCGAAGTGCTCGGCATGGGGAACGTGCCGGGCGAATTGAGCTACTACACGCGCGAGGACTGCGTGCTATGCGGCACCGAAGAGGTTGCCCGCATCATCGATCGGGTGGGTGCGCGGGTAGAGGAATCGCTGCCTTCGGGTGCCCGTGTGGCAGCGGGCGAGACGTTTCTGCGGGCGGCAGGGCCGGCCGGTGCACTCCATATGGCGTGGAAGGCGTGCCTGAACGTGTTCGACCACTGTTCGGCGGTGGCCACGGCCACGCGCGCACTCGTGGACGAAGCCCATGCCGGCAACGAGGCGTGCGAGGTCATCACCACGCGCAAGAGCATGCCGGGTGCGAAGGACCTGCTTACCAAAGCCGTCATGACAGGCGGCGCGTTCCCGCACCGACTGGGGCTTTCTGAGACGGTGCTCGTATTCGACCACCACATTGAGTTTCTGGGAGGCTTCGATGCCTTCTTGGAGCAGCTGCCTGCCTTCCGTCGGCGCTGCATCGAGAAGAAGCTCTTCGTGGAGGCATCGGCCGACCAAGCGCGGGCGTTGGCGCATGCGGGCGTAGACGGCATCCAGTTCGACAAAATTCCGCCCGAAGAGCTTGGCGGCTTGGTGAAGGATCTGCGCTCCATCGACCCTCATCTCGCTCTTATCGCCGCAGGCGGCATAAACGCGAAGAACGCGCGGGCGTATGCGGCGAGCGGTGTGGACGGGTTGGCCACGACGTGGCCGTTCAACGCCAAGCCGCTCGACATGAGCGTGCGCATGCGCGCACTGTAGGAATCACACTGACGAAAGGAAGAACAGCATGGTTACCGAAACGCTCAAAGTGACGGGGATGCACTGCCCGAAGTGCGTGGCGCGCGTGGAAGTGCGACGATAGATAGGCGATGTCGATTACCTTGTGACCAACGACAAAGAGCTGCTGCGGCTGGCTCCAGAGACATGCATTACCCCTCGACGAGCCGTGGGCTTGCTGCTATATTGCTCCCAAAGCGCCGAATTGTAGCCGCATCGCGCTGTTTTACCGTAAAGAGAAGGAGGTTCGTTTCCAATGGCTCTTCCTGAATGCCGCCATAACGCACCCGAGCTGCTTGCCCCTGCCGGGGGGATGGAACAGCTGGCGGCGGCAGTGCTCTACGGAGCCGATGCGGTGTATCTGGCAACCGACAGGTTCGGCATGCGGGCGCGGGCGACGAACTTCTCTCTCGAAGAGCTTCCTTGTGCGGTGCAGACGGCGCATGCGGCGGGGGTGCGCGTGTATGCGGCCTGCAACATTCTCATGAGCGGGGAAGACATCGCCAAGCTTCCCGCTTACTACGAAGCGCTTGCCGCTGCGGGCGTCGATGCCGTTATCGTGGGCGATCTGGGTGCTGCGAGCTTGGCGGTGAAATATGCGCCGCGCATGGCGCTTCACGTGAGCACGCAGGCAAGCGTGGCGAACGCTGAAGCGGCGCGCGTGTGGCACGAACTGGGGGCCCGGCGCGTGGTGTGCGCCCGCGAGATGAGCTTGGAAGAGATCGCCCAAATGCGCGCCGATACGCCGCCTGAACTGGAGATAGAGGCGTTCGTGCACGGCGCGCAGTGCATGGCGGTTTCAGGGCGCTGCCTTATCAGCTCGTATCTTACGGGCCGTTCCGGCAACAAGGGCAACTGCACGCAACCGTGCCGGTGGAACTATGCGCTTGAAGAAGAGAAGCGTCCCGGCGAGTTTTTTCCCGTGGAGGAAGACGCGCACGGCACGTTCATTATGAACGCGAAGGACTTGAACATGCTCGCCTACGTGCGCGAGCTTGCGGCGGCGGGCGTAAGCTCGCTTAAAATAGAGGGACGCAACAAGAAGGCGTTCTACGTGGCCACGGTGGTGAACGCGTACCGTCGTGTGATCGACGGAGCTTCGCCTGCCGAGGTGGCGCCGGAGCTGGAAACCGTCTCGCATCGTCCATATTCCACCGGCTTCTACTTCGGCGAAGCCAGCCAAGCGCCTTACTATGACGGCTACGAGCAGACCTGCCTTCATGCGGCTGATGTGCTGGCGTGCGACCTTTCCGATGAGTTGATGTCCGACGGGGAGGCGGCACTTCGAGCACGGGAAGGCGTGTTGCGGGTTCCCGACGTGGGAGAAGCATCTTCGCTGCGAGGGTCGTCCTCTCCGCGCCGTTCGTGGCAGGTGGAGGTGCGTTGCCGGAATCGCTTTGCGGAAGGCGATGAGCTTGAGGTGCTCGCGCCCGGTCGCGAGGCGTTTTCCGTTATCGTGCGCAATCTCGTGTGGCTTCCCGACCTCGACCCTGCCGCGCAGGATGGTTCTGCCGTGCAGGACGCCCTTGTTCCCGCGCCGCATCCCGTTCCCGTGGCCGTGGCCAATCGTTCGGCAGCGCGTTACCGCTTCACAATGTATGCAGACGAGCTGAAAGGTGTGCCTTCTGCGCTGCAAGCTGCAGACGATGCGCCCTGTGCTTCCGTTGTCCCTCTTGCGCCTGGCTGGTTCCTTCGTTCCCGCCAATTCCGTCGCTCCGCCCGCCATTAGTTTGACTGCGGGCATGAAGCGCTTCGCCTGCGTCGTCTGCAAGGTTGCTGTCGCAATAAGTTATCCATTGGGCATTCGTGCCATTAAGTTGCCGCTGAGCTGGCAAGTTCCCGTAACGGCTTTTCCTGCTAGACGCGCTACACTGAATCAAATGAAGTGCGCTTTCGCATGCGGTTCCGGTGCGGGCGCACACGACGCATTCAGGAAAGCGAGGTGCAGGTCATGTCGATCAAAGGACAGCATGCGTACAAAGGAGCCACGCGCAGCGTGGCCGAGAAGTTTGGAAGCACGAAAGTGGGAAAGGCGGCGAGGCGAAGCGCGTTTATCACCGCAGAGACGGTTGCCATGTGGGCGGCGTATGCGGTGACCGTGATCTGCAACGGTGCGTTCGAGGCGGGTCGCTTAGGCGGCGTCACGAGCGGTGAAGTTGCCAACAGCACGTTCGTATGGTTCATGCCCGCCGGATACGTGTTCGCTATCTGGGGGCTTATATACCTTGCCCTGTTCGCTTGGCTGGTTCAGTACACGCGCACGGTGGCGAAGCGAGGGCGAGAAGCATCGCGGGAGTACCTAGGGCGCGGGTTCGGAAGCATCGCCCCGCTGTTCGTGGCAAGCTGCGCGCTTAATGTGTTGTGGCTCGCCCTGTTCCATTTTCAGCATGCCGGCTTCGCGCTTATCGTTATCGTCGCGCTTTTGGCGGTCATGCTGGTTCTGCACGCCCGTGTTCGGCGCGTGATGCCGACGATGCTGGGCTATATGCCCATTGCGCTGTATACTGCATGGCTTATCGTTGCCGTTGTTGCGAACATTACACTTCTGGCCACATGGGCGACGAACGGCGGCATCCCCGTGCTCAACGAGCTGTTCACGCTCGTGTTGTCGGCTGCCGTTTTGGCCATCGGCCTTTTCGCGTACAGGCGCACGGGCGACGTCGTGTTCCCGCTCGTTATTCTCTGGGCCGTCGTGGGCGTTGGCGTGCATGTGGCCGAGGTTTCGCCGCTCATGTCTATGGCGGTGTTCCTGCTCGCTGTTTTCGGCGCCGTGGCTACGTTTTCGTCATGGGGTAAGGTTCGAGCGATGTTCGCCCATGCAGGATAA
>JAEYEL010000189.1 GCA_023403475.1 Actinomycetes bacterium | reverse complement strand
CCTTCGGCATGATAGGGCTGGAGACTTCGGCGGCGCTCGTGGTCACGCACCTGGTGAAGCCGGGAGTGATAACATGGCAGCGCATGGTGGAGCTTATGGCCGTCGCCCCGCGCCGCATCCTGCGCGTGGAGCGCGTGGCGCTAGAGCCCGGCAGTCCGGCCGACTTCACCGTCATCGACCCGAACGCGGAATGGACCGTCGATGCCGCGCAGTTCGAATCGAAGGCGAAAAACAGCGGCTTTCTGGGCGCTCATCTCACCGCCCGTGCGACCGACACCTACGTGGGCGGCTATGCCGCCATGGAAGACGGCAAAGTGGTAGAGTAACGGGATCGTGGAAACGCGTGCGCCCGATCGCGTCGGCTTTCGCGCGATGGGGCGCGGCGCCTCTCGGAAGAGAACGACGCTCGATCCGGTTCCGAAGGTTCGATGTGCGGTTTGTTGAATGGATGGCGACGTGGGGCGGCTGCAGGGTTTGCTGCTACAATACGCGGCATGAGAGAGGCGTTGTCGCGCGGGCGCTTTCGCTATGCTATGCGAAGAGTACATGCCGGCGTTGCCAGGGCTTCGGGAGAAGTGTGGAGAAGGGGCGTTATGGGAAGATCGGGCGGCGGCGGTTTCAGCGGAGGATTCTCTGGCGGCGGGCGCTCGTCAGGCGGCTTTTCCGGCGGAGGTAGATCTTCTGGTGGCTTTTCGGGCGGCGGCTTCGGCGGAGGGCGCAGCGGCGGCTCTTCCTTCGGAAGAGGCCCTTCCGGTGGCGGCTCCGGTTTCGGCGATCTTGCCGCCGGCATGATACTCGGGCATCTGCTCTCGGGCTCTCGCTCGGGCGGCGGGCCTGCCTTCAGGCCGCCTTCGAACAACAGCCCGCAGCAGAACGGCGGATCGTCAAGCGGCTGCGGCGGCTGCGGAGCCGTTTTCGCCATCGCCGCCTTCGTGATCGTCGCCCTTGTTCTCCTGGGCGTTCTTTTCGGGTCTGAGGAATCTTCCTATCAGGCAGCGCCTGCACGCGAGGCGTTGCCTGCTTCGGCTTCGATCGAGACGGCCTGGTACACCGACACCGATGGAGACTGGATACACGATTCCGGCAAGATGGAAGCCGGCCTGAAATCGTTCTACAAGGAAACGGGCGTGCGTCCTTACGTCTACATCCTGCCGAACGGAGCTACTACGTCCGTTCAGGAACTGGGCTTGCGCGCGGAAGATCTCTACGATTCCCTTTTCGATGACGAGGGACACTTCCTCCTTGTTTTCTGCGATGACGGAAACGGTCATTTCAACTGCGGATATGCGATCGGTTCGGCCGCAAAGGGCGTCATGGACGATGCGGCGGTAAACGTATTGGCCGACAACTTGGACCGATATTACCAGTCGGCTTCAAGCGAAGAGGAGATGTTCTCGCTCGCCTTCGAAAAGACGGGCTCGCAGATAATGTCCGATCAGAGAAGCGAGCAGGGGCTTTCCGTTTCGCCCGCCGTGAAGGTGGGCGCAGGCGTTCTGCTCGTCTTGGCGGCAATCGTCGCCGTCGTATTCTTCGTGGTGACGAGGCGAGCCGCCCGCAAGAAAAAGGAACAAGCCGACATGGAACGCATTCTGAGCACGCCGCTTGAGAAGTTCGGCGACGAAGACGTGGAAGACCTCGCGAAAAAATACGAGGAGAAGCAATAGGGGCTGCGCGTCGAACGCGTACAGCCGACAGGAGGGCCGCAAGGCCGGAAAAGGAGATGCAGCATGGGAGTACTCGACCGCTTTGCCGATATCATCAAAGCGAACATCAACGATCTTCTGGACAAATGCGAAGATCCGTCGAAGATGATCGACCAGTACATGCGCGAGCTTACCGAAACTTTGGCCGAGGTGAAGAAGGAAACCGCCGGCGTCATGGCTGAGGAAACGCGCACGAAGCGCGTTCTCGACGAGAACGCGGCGGAGGTCTCTCGCTATGACGAGCTTGCCCGCAAAGCCCTTTCCGCAGGCAACGAGGGCGATGCCCGTACCTTCCTGGGCAAAAAGCAGCAGCTTGAAGCCAAGGGGGCAAGCCTCAAAGCAACCTACGACGCAGCCCATGAGAACGCTGTCAAGATGCGCGAGATGCATGACAAGCTGGTAAGCGACATCGAAACTCTGAACGAGCGCCGCGAAGCGGTCAAGGCCAAGGTCGCCGTGGCGAAGACCCAGGAAAAAGTCAACAAGTTCGCCTCTTCGGCAGACAAGGCGGCAGGCGCCATGAGCGGGTTCGACCGCATGGAGGCGAAGGCCGACGCGATGCTCGACCGCGCGAACGCCATGAACGAGCTGAACCAACAGCCCGTCGATGCAGCTAAGGTGCTCGAGGAGAAGTATGCGGGCGTCGGAAGCGACGAGGCGGTGGAGGCCGAGCTTGCCAAGATGAAGGCGGAGATGGGTTTGTAGAACGGCTTTATGGAACGGCTTCGCCCATTCACACCGCTTGCGGGGAATCGTCGTCTTCTCGCTGGACGGTTGCGCTTTGCGGGCGTATACTGACTGCAACCTTTAAGGCGGTACAGAGAGACCGACAAGGTGCGCGACATATTGGAAGCTGAAGCATGCGTGCGCCTTCGTCTGTGACGAGGGCGCTTTTTTTTCGAAGCGGGTTTCGGCGGCAAGGTCGCCTGTTGAGAGGATGGATGATTTGAGCGATACGAGCGAAAGGCTTTTGCGAAAGACATCGAAGCTTGAGGACGGGACAGAAGAGAGGCCTGCGACGTTAGGCGGGGCGCTTCCCCGTGCATCCAAGGCTCTTCTCGTGCTCGAGGACGGCGCAGCGTTTTCCGGAACGTCGTGCGCGGCGCGGGGAGAGGTGTACGGAGAGATATGCTTCAACACCTCGCTGGAAGGCTATCTCGAGGTCATAACCGACCCTTCCTACGCAGGGCAGATAGTGACCATGACGTATCCCCAGATAGGGAACTACGGCGTGAACCTCGAAGATGCGCAAAGCGAACGTCCGGCCCTGCGAGGCCTTGTGGTGCGCGATATGTGCGCATGCCCCTCGAACTGGCGAAGCGACATGAGCTTGCCCGATTACCTGCGCGAGCGGGGCGTCGTCGCCATCGAGGGCGTGGACACGCGCGCGCTCGTTCGCCACGTGCGCGACGCCGGCGCGCAGCGCGCCGTGCTTTCCACGGAGGACGCAAGCGTGGAAAGCCTGCTTGCGAAGGTGCGCGCAAGCGAGTCCATCGTAGGGTGCAACCTTGCGGCTACCGTTTCCTGCGCCGCTCCCTATAAGGTGGGTGTCGAAGCGCTGCCGAAAAGCCATTCGTTCGCGGTGAGCGCGCCTGCCAAGCCCCGCTTCCGCGTGATAGCCTACGACTGCGGCGCGAAGCGCTCCATTTTCCACAACCTCGTGCGCGCAGGCTGCGAGCTTACCGTGGTGCCGTGGAACACGCCTGCCGAAGAGGTGCTGGCGGCAAACCCCGACGGCGTGTTCTTAAGCAACGGGCCTGGCGACCCGGAGGCGGTGGCGGGCACTTACGAGCAGGTGGAGAAGCTGCTCGGGCGCGTGCCGATGTTCGGCATCTGCCTTGGACACCAGATGATGGCCAAAGCCGCCGGCTCCGCAATAGAGAAGCTGAAATTCGGCCATCGCGGCGGCAACCATCCGGTCGTAAACTTGCTCACGGGGCGCGTGGAGATAACGGCGCAAAACCACGGCTTCGGGCTCTTGTTTCCCAGCTTAGGGCCGCTTGTGCCCGAGCTTTCCGGCGGGTTCAAGGGCCATGAAGACGATCTGCGCTTCTGGGCGCGCGCGGGAATCGCGCCCGTGGTGCAAAACGAGCGCTTCGGCCGCATCCGCCTTACGCACGTGAACATGAACGACGGCACCGCCGAAGGCATGGCGTTTCTCGACGTTCCCGCCTTCAGCGTGCAGTACCATCCCGAAGCGTCTCCCGGGCCGACCGATTCCCATTACCTGTTCACCGCCTTCACCCGCCTTATGGAAGGCCGAAAAGACTACCTCGACATAGACATAGCCGCCGACCGCCTTGCCGGGTGGAAATTCGGTTCCGCTGGCCTTGCGGCCGCACCTCCAACGGCAAAGGAGCAGGCAAGCCGTCCGGCAGGAGAGGGGGCCGAAAATGCCTAAGCGCGAAGACATCAACACCATCCTCGTCATCGGGTCGGGGCCTATCGTCATCGGGCAGGCCTGCGAGTTCGACTACTCGGGGGCACAGGCGTGCAAGGTGCTTAAGGAAGACGGCTACCGCGTGGTGCTCGTGAACTCGAACCCGGCCACCATCATGACCGATCCGGGGCTTGCCGACCGCACCTACGTTGAGCCTATCACAACCGAGTTCATCGAACAGGTCATCGAACGCGAGCGCCCCTGTGCGCTGCTTCCCACGCTCGGCGGGCAGACCGGCCTGAACGCGGCGGTGGAACTGGCGCGTGCGGGCGTACTTGATAAGTACGATGTCGAGATGATCGGCTGCGACCTGGCCGCCATCGAGCGCGGCGAGGATCGCAGGCTTTTCAACGAGTGCATGGCGCAGCTTGGCATCGAGACGGCGAAAAGCGGCTACGCCTATTCGGTGGAAGACGCCCTTCGCATCGTGGGCGAGCTGGGATATCCGGTGGTGCTGCGCCCCTCGTTCACGTTGGGCGGCGCAGGAGGCGGCATCGCGCACGACCAAGACGAGCTTGTCTCCATCGTGGGGCAGGGCTTGGAGCTTTCCCCTGCCGGCGAGGTGCTGGTGGAGGAGTCCATCGAAGGCTGGAAGGAATTCGAGATGGAGGTGATGCGCGATGCGGTCGGCAACGGCATCATCGTGTGCTCCATCGAGAACTTCGACGCCATGGGCGTGCACACGGGAGACTCCATCACCGTCGCCCCCGCCCAGACGCTTTCCGACGTGGAATACCAGCGCATGCGGGCGGCTTCCCTTGCCATTTTGGAGAAGATAGGCGTGGAAACGGGCGGCAGCAACGTGCAGTTCGCCGTCAACCCGCAAAACGGCCGCATGGTGGTTATCGAGATGAACCCGCGCGTGTCGCGCTCCTCGGCGCTCGCGTCGAAGGCGACCGGCTTTCCCATTGCGAAGGCGGCGGCGAAGCTGGCGGTGGGTTATACGCTCGACGAAATAGTGAATGACATCACCAAGGCCACGCCCGCTTGCTTCGAGCCTTCCATCGACTACTGCGTGGTGAAGGTGCCGCGCTTTGCGTTCGAAAAGTTCCAAGGCACCGACGACACGCTTTCCACCCGCATGAAGGCCGTGGGCGAAATCATGAGCATCGGGCGCACCTTCGAGGAGGCTTTGGGCAAGGCGCTGCGCTCGCTTGAGAACGGAAGGTTCGGTCTGGGTGCGGACGGCAAGGGGCTTGAAGGGCAGGCGACCGATGACGAGCTGGCCGACCTCGTGCGCCGCCCCACCGCCGACCGCGTGTTCTACTTGGCCGAGGCCTTACGGCGCGGCTGGAGCGTGGGCGAGGTGAGCGAGGCGAGCCGCATCGACTCCTTCTTCGTCGCGCGCATGGCCGATATTGTGCGTGTGCAGGAAAATTTGCGCGGCATGGCGCTCGATGCGCTCGATGCCGATGCGTTTCTCCTGCTCAAACGCTATGGACTTTCCGATGTGCAAATAGCCGAGCTCACCGGGTCCGACGAGCTTACCGTGCGCACATGCCGAAAGCTTCTGCACGTGGTGCCCGCGTTCAAAACGGTCGATACGTGCGCTGCGGAATTCCCCAGCAAGACGGCTTACCATTACAAGACCTACGACGCATGCGAGACCGAGGTTGCGCGAAGCTCCCGCCGTCGCGTCATGATACTCGGGGCCGGCCCGAACCGCATAGGCCAGGGCATCGAGTTCGACTACTGTTGCGTGCATGCGTCCTACGCGCTGCATGCAGAGGGCTTCGAGACCATCATGGTCAACTGCAACCCCGAAACGGTCTCCACCGACTACGACACGTCTGACAAGCTCTACTTCGAGCCGCTCACGTTCGAAGACGTCATGGATATCGTGGATGTCGAGCGTCCCGAAGGCGTCATCGTCACGCTCGGAGGGCAGACGCCGCTCAAGTTGGCGAACGCCTTGGCAGCCGCAGGCGTTCCCATTATGGGAACATCGCCCGAGGCGATAGACCTGGCGGAAGATCGCGACCGTTTTGCCGCCGTGCTCGACGAGATGTCCATCACCTACCCGGCTGCCGGCATGGCCTCCACCTATCAGGAAGCGTGCGTCGTAGCCGACCAGATTGGCTTTCCTTTGCTCGTGCGGCCCAGCTACGTGCTCGGCGGGCGCGGCATGGGCATCGTCTACGACGGGGCGCAGCTTGAAAAGTACATGCAGGAGGCGGCGAAGATATCCCCCGACCACCCGGTCTATCTCGACCGCTTCCTGGAGGGCGCGGTGGAAGTGGATCTCGACGCCGTATGCGACGGGACGCAGGTTTACGTGGGCGGCGTGCTCGAGCACATAGAGATGGCAGGCATCCATTCGGGCGATTCGGCCTGTTGCACGCCCCCCTTCGCGCTTTCCGAAGCTATCGTCGCGCAGCTGCGCTCCATCGCGCGCCGCCTTGCGCTCCGCTTGGGCGTGGTGGGTCTCATCAACATCCAGTTCGCCATCAAAGACCAGGTCATCTACATCATCGAGGCGAACCCGCGCGCAAGCCGCACGGTGCCGTTCACTTCGAAGGCAACAGGCGTGCCGCTTGCGAAGGTGGCCGCCCGCGTCATGGCGGGCGAGAAGCTGGCCACGCTCGACCTTCCGCCCGACGACAGGCGCTTGGAGCATTTCAGCGTGAAGGAAGCCGTCATGCCCTTCGGGCGTTTCCCCGGCGCCGATACGGTCTTAGGTCCCGAAATGAAATCGACCGGCGAGGTCATGGGCATCGCGCGAAACTTCCCTGCGGCCTTCGCGAAGACGCAGCTGGCCATAAGCTACGCGCTGCCCGCAGGCGGCACCGTGTTCATCTCGGTGTGCGATCGCGACAAGCGCGCCGTGGTCTCCATCGCACGCGATATCGTGCGCCTCGGGTTCCACGTGGTGGCCACCCACGGCACGGCACGGGCGCTGCGAGCGGCCGGTGTGGAATGCCAGGAGGTGCGCAAGGTGCGCGAGGGAGGCGAGAACAACGTGCGCGACCTTATAGCGGCGGGGAAGATCTCGCTCATGGTTAACACGCCGTTCGGACATGCGACCCGCGCCGACGGCTACGATCTGCGTCTGGAGGCCGTGAAGCACGGCGTCATGCAGGCCACCACGCTTGCCGGTGCCCAGGCTATGGTTTCAGGTATGGAGGTTGCCCGCGAGAACGGCCTGCAGGTTGTGGCGTTGCAGGATCTGCCCCAATGGGCTTGCTAGGAGGTGGCGCCGTGACGTTGGAAAACGAATGCGCGCGTATCCTGAAAAACGAGTGCGTGGGGAAAGGCCTGCACGTCATGACGCTTTTCTCGCCCGGTATTGCGGCAAGCGTCGAGCCGGGGCAGTTCGTGCACATGAAGGTGCCGGGTATGGAAGACCATATCCTGCGCCGCCCGTTCTCGGTCTACGCGCGCGATGCGGAAGCGGGCACTTTGGATGTGCTCTACCAAGTGGTCGGCTTCGGAACCGCGCACATGGCTGGTTTGGGCGCGGAAAGCGCGGCGGCGTACGGGAGGAACGGCAAGCCCGTCTGGCTCATAGGCCCTGTGGGACGTGGCTGGCGGCCTCCCGAAAATGCGCGGCGCGCGCTGCTCGTGGGAGGAGGTGTGGGCGCGGCGCCCTTGTTCATGCTGTGCGAGAAGCTGGTAGGCGCGGGCGTGCGCACCGACGTGGTGCTCGGGGCGCAGACCGCGCACGCGCTCGTATGCCGCGCGCGCTACGAAAGCCTGCTTGCCGGTGCGGAATGCTGCGCCGACAACGCACCGCGCTGCGCCACCGACGACGGCTCTTTCGGACGAGCCGGTTTCTGCACTTCGCTTGCAAAGGAGGCGCTTGCGCAGGCTGCTGCGGAAGATGCGCCCTACGATTACGCGGCCGTGTGCGGCCCAGAGCCGCTCATGCGCATCGTCGCTGAGCAGGCGGGCGCGGCGGGCGTTTTCTGCGAGGTGTCGCTGGAGCGGCGTATGGCGTGCGGGGTGGGGGCTTGCCTGTCGTGCGTGGTGGACACGACGCGCGGCAAACGTCGGGCCTGCGTGGACGGGCCGATATTCAACGCCCAGGAGGTGAAATGGTGATGGAGGCGCAACGTTCGTTAAGTCAACCTGCGTCTTCGGGCGACATGGCGGCGCATCCTTCGGTCGCTCAGATAGTCCCGAGTTCGCACGAAAGCGCCACCGGCGCTTTCGGCTCGTGCGAAACTCGCTCGGGCGACATGCCGACATGTCGCCCTCTACCTGGTCTGGACGAGAGGCGCGCGCGGTCTGCGGCAAAGGTTCGACGACCTTTGCCGACTTCCGTGAACATGGAGGTCAACCTAGGCGGTCTTGCCATGAAGAACCCCGTCACGACGGCTTCGGGCACGTTCGCGGCGGGAAGGGAGTACGCCGATTTCGTCGATGTGGCAACGCTCGGGGCGGTTACCACCAAGGGCGTTTCGCTTCATGGGTGGGAGGGAAACGCCTCCCCGCGCATTGCGGAGACGCCCTGCGGCATGCTGAACTCCATCGGGCTGCAGAATCCGGGCGTGGCGCATTTGAAGGAATGCGACCTGCCTTGGTTGGCGGAGCGGAAAGCCTGCGTCATCGTGAATGTCTCAGGGCATTCGTTCGACGAGTACGTGCAGGTCATCGAAGCGCTTGAAGATGCGTCGGTTCACGCTTACGAAGTGAACATATCGTGCCCGAACGTCGATGCGGGAGGCATGACCATAGGCTGCCATGCCAAAAGCGTGGAAGCCGTGGTGGCGCGATGCCGTGCGGTCACGAACCGCCCGCTCATCGTGAAGCTCACGCCGAACGTGACCGACATCACCGAGATAGCCCGCGCAGCGGAAAGCGCCGGAGCCGACGCGCTTTCCCTTATCAACACGCTGCTCGGCATGGCTATCGACGCGCGGTGCCGCAAGCCGCAGCTCGCACGCGTGGTCGGCGGGCTTTCCGGCCCTGCCGTGAAGCCCGTGGCCTTGCGCATGGTGTGGGAAGTGCACAAGGCGGTGCGCGTTCCCCTGCTCGGCATGGGGGGCGTTTGCACCGGCATCGACGCGGTGGAGTTTTTGCTCGCAGGCGCCACGGCGGTTGCGGTGGGCACGGCGAACTTCGCAAACCCGGCGGCGACGATGGATGTGATAGACGGAATCGCCCGCTATTGCGAGGAGATGGGCGTGAGGGACGTGGGCGAGCTGATAGGATCTTTGGAATGCTGAGGCGTTCTGAGGGAAGCAAGACGAAGCGGAAGGAAGCAAACCGAAAGGAGATCTGCCATGTTAAGCGTATTCGACGACATCCCGGCACGTGATCGTGTCATCGTGGCGCTCGACTGCGGCGCCGATGAGGCGTACCGTATCGCCGACAGCCTTATCGGCCGTGCGAAATGGGTCAAGGTGGGCATGACGCTCTTCTATGCGGAAGGCCCCGCCGTCGTGGGCGCGCTCAAGGATCGCGGGTTCAAGGTCTTCCTCGATCTCAAATTCCACGATATCCCGCACCAGGTGGAAGGAGCCGCCTATTTCACCGCCCTGTGCGGGGCGGACATGCTCACCATGCACACGGTGGGCGGCATAGACATGATGGCCGCAGCCAAGCGCGGATCCGCGCGGGCGGCGGAGGAGCGCGGCTGGGACGAGCCGGTCACGCTCGGCATCACGGTGCTCACGAGCATGGACGAAGCCTCCCTTGCGGAAACGGGCGTTGTCCGCAGCATGGCCGACCAGGTGACGGCGCTGGCAAGCCAGGCGGCGCGTGCGGGCATCTCCGGCGTGGTGGCCTCGCCGAACGAGGCCGCCTGCCTACGCGAGGCGTTAGGGGCTGCGGCCTACATCGTCACGCCCGGCGTGCGCCCCGAAGGCGCCGCCGTTGACGACCAGAGCCGCGTGGCAACGCCCGCTCGGGCGTTCGCCAACGGAGCCTCCCACATCGTCGTCGGCCGACCCGTCACGCAGGCGGAATACCCAGCGGCGGCGTTCGAGGCCATTGTGCGGGGATTATAGGTTTTAGAGGGCTTGCCCCAGCGCTTATGGGGGTAAAATGCAGGTTAGTGGGCGCTCTTCTTGCAAAATGTGTGCCAAACCGCTGAAATTTTGAAAAATTCAGCCAATTGACATGGTGCAACGGACGGATGCGTGGTAGTATCGTCGGCATCGTTCGAAAAGAAGGAGATTACACGATGGCTATTCCTCAACTTAGTGCCGAAGAGCGTCAAGAGGCTCTCGAGAAGGCTAAAGCTGCTCGCATCAAGCGCGCCCTTGTGCGCGACGAGCTCAAGAGCGGGAAACTTTCGCTTGCCCAGGTTCTTGACATGAAGGAAGACCCTATCATCGGCCGCATGAAGGTTTCCACACTTATCGAGACGCTTCCCGGTTACGGCAAGGCCAAGGCCGAGAAGATCATGAGGGAGCTGCAGATCGCGGAAAGCCGCCGCTTGCGCGGTTTGGGCGACCGTCAGCGCAGTGCTCTACTGGAGCGTTTGGGCTAATTCGCTGCATGCGCTGCGGAAATCTTTTCGTCATCTCAGGGCCATCAGGTGCCGGGAAAGGCACGCTGGTGGCCCGTTTGCTGCACGAAGTTCCCGATGCCTGGGTATCGGTTTCCGTGACGACGCGAAGGCCGCGCGAAGGCGAGGTGGAAGGTGTCCACTACTTCTTTTGCACCGAGGAGGAATTCCAGAAGCTCATCGACGAGGACGGCCTTCTGGAATGGGCGACGTATTCGGGGCACAAGTACGGCACCCCGCGTGCGAGCGTGGAGGAGCGCATGGCGCAAGGCGCACAGGTTGTGCTCGAGATAGACGTGCAGGGCGCTTTTCAGGTGCGCGAGAGAATTCCCAAGGCTAAGCTCGTCTTCGTGGAGCCCCCGTCGCTTAAGGTTCTCGAAGAAAGGCTGCGCGGTCGCGGAACCGAAAGCGAAGAGGTCATAAGGTCGCGCATGGAGGAGGCCGAACGTGAACTCGCCTGCAGTTCGCAATACGACAAACGGCTGGTAAACGACGATCTTGACGCAGCAGTACGCGAGTTGGTACGCTATGTTGACAGTCAGACGTAAGTATCGCGAGGATAGAGAGAACATGAGCATCATAGAACCGAGAATCAATGATTTGCTGGAACGCACCGACAACGACCGCTTCCTTCTTTGCGCGCTCGCCTCGAAGCGTGCGCACGACATAAACGACATGATGCGCGGCCAGCGTGATCGCGCCATTCAGTTGCAGACGGCCGTGGAAATTGCCCGCGCGGCGGACAAGAAGCCCCTCTCCATCGCGTTCGGCGAGATAGCGCGCGGCGATGTGTCTTACGATCCGGAGTCTATAGACGCAAAGAACCACTAGCGCGCAATGCCTGAACATCAGCGAATCATTCTGGTTCATTACCACGAGATAGGGCTTAAGGGTCACAATCGTGCTTCTTTCGAGATGCGCCTTTTGAAAAACCTCGAGGCGCATCTTGCCTGCTATCCGCTTGTGACCATCCGCCGCATATCGGGCAGGCTCTGCGTGTTTTTGAAGGAAGGAACGCCGCATGATGTGGCGCTGTCCTGCGCAGACGCCATCGTCGGCATACCGGGTGTCGCCCGCGTTTCCTGCGGGTTCAAATGCGAGCAGAATCTAGACGAGATGGTTTTCGTCGCCGTCTTTGCCATGGGCGAGGCGGGTGCGTTTTCCAGCTTCAAGGTTGCCGCGAGGCGAAATCACACCGATTTCCCCGTAAGGTCGATGGATATGAACCGCATCATAGGGGCGAAGCTTTGCGAGGCATTTCCCGACGCTGCGGTTCGCATGAAGGATCCCGACCTGACGGTGGGCGTCGAGGTTGTGCAGAACGCCTCCTATGTGTACGTGCGCAGCATCCCCGGCATCGGAGGGCTGCCCGTTGGCAGTTCGGGGCGCGTCGCCTGCCTGCTTTCCTCCGGCATCGATTCGCCCGTTGCCCTTTGGCGCATGGCGCGTCGTGGCGCCGTGTGCATTGGCGTGCATTTTTCGGGAAGGCCCCAGACTTCGGACACGAGCGAGTATCTGGTTGACGATATAGCGCGCGTTCTGGAGCGGACGGGCTGCATCGCGCGCGTGTACGTGGTGCCGTTCGGCGACGTGCAACGCGAAATATCGCTTACGGCCCCGCCGCCTTTGCGCGTTATCCTATATCGGCGGCTCATGTTCCGCGTTGCGCAGCGGCTCGCGCGCATCGAGCATGCGGGCGCGCTCGTGACCGGGGAAAGCCTTGGCCAGGTTGCCTCGCAAACGCTCGACAACATCCGGGCTACCGATGCGTCGGTCGATATGCCGGTGTTCCGACCGCTCATCGGATTCGACAAAACGGAGATCATCGCGCAGGCGCAGCAGCTGGGAACCTTCGACATATCGTCCCAAGACGCCCCCGACTGCTGCACGCTGTTCATGCCGCGCAACCCCGAAACGCATGCGAAGATTGCCGAGGTCGAGGCAGCCGAGGCGCAGATGCCCATAGCGCGCTGGGTTGAGGAGCTTACGAAAGCAGCCGAGCCTCACGATTACGCCTGCCCTGCGTACCGCCCACCAAGGAAACGGGCGGAGACGGGAGCGTAAGAATTGGGAGGGCTTTGCCAATCGCGGCAAAGCCCTCTCTGCTTTTCATCACGCTCGACGTGGGCGACGAAAATGCGATCGGTTCCCGCTAAATCCCGGTAGGTTTCTGTCGGAAACCCGATAGAATCCCGATTGAATCCTGACAGAAACCTGATTGAACCTCGGTTGCTTCCTGCCTGCGTTCCGCTTGCTTTCCGCTTGAGATCCAAAAGAATCCTGCTTGCAAAACGGTTCGCCTTTGCTTGGCTAAGGGCGAGGTTTTGCTGGGAAGATGATTGGTTCGGGCGATGTCCTTGATGGAGTTGCGCCATATATATGATGGATTTGCTCGCTATCATGATATGCGCAGGAAAACGAAGGACAGGTGACGCCCATGCCGTTTCAAACATCATCCGAGACGTTGGCCGCACGGCTGCATTTCGACGCGAACAAGAAGCGCATTGCCGCAGGGCTTATCGTTGCCGTGCTGCTTGCCCTTGGCATCGTCGCGTGGGTTTCATGCTCGAACGGCGGGTTTTCGGTGGAGCGCGCGACGGCTATCGAGCAAACGGAGGCATCAGGTTCCGAAAATGCGGAAGGCGCCGGTAAGCCTGCTTCGGAAGGAGGAGGGAAGGAAGGAAAAGAACAAGGGGGAAAGCAAGGGGAAGGTTCCGGCGGTACCGTGTTCGTGCACGTAGGCGGAGCCGTCGTTTCGCCCGGCGTCTACGAAATGGCAGCGGGCTCGCGCGTGAACGACGCCGTTTCCGCTGCCGGCGGCTTTACCGCCGATGCGGCGCCCGACGCGCTCAACCTTGCGCAGACCGTGCTCGACGGAGAGCAGGTGATCGTTCCGACGGCGGATCAATACGAGCAAGGATGGGAAAAGGCGCTCGCCGCCAACCCGAACGGGTCTTCGCAAGGTGCATCGGCTCGGGTGAACATCAATACTGCCACCGTCGAAGAGCTTGACGCCCTTCCCGGCATCGGCAAGGCGACGGCTGAAAAGATCGTGGCCGATCGATCTTCGAACGGCGCGTTTGCATCGACCGAGGACTTGAAGCGGGTGTCGGGCATAGGCGACAAGAAGTACGAGCAGCTAGCCGACCTCATATGCGCGAGGTAGCCGATAGCGCGGTTCCCCTGCGTCCCTCGCTGCCCTGCCTTTTGGCGGTTGCTTTGAGCATGTGGTGTGCGGCTGCCGTGGCGTACTCGCTGGGGCAGAGCTGCGCAGGGGAAGGGCTTGCTCTTGTCGCCTTGGCAAGCGGGGCGCTGGTTCTCGTACTCGTTATGGTTTTGTGGAAGCACGGCGCCCACCTCGTGCTCGGTGCCTTGACGGGCATCGCGCTGGGCTGCTGCTGCGGTTGCGCGGGCGCCGCCTCCCTGCATGCCGACATGGAAAAGGCCAAAAGCGAGCCTGCTGGAACTTGGCTGTTCACGCTTGAAGAAGACGCATCTTTAAGTGCGTACGGTTCCCAAGGCTTTGCACGCGCCGTCTCGCCAAGCGGCGATTCCCTGCTCGTGCGCGTTCTCTTCAACGACGATGCCGAGCGTTTGTACGGCGATGCCTTCACAGCCCGGGCAAGCCTGTCTTTTCCCGAAGGCACGCAGGCCTCGTACTGCTGGCAGCACGGTGCCCCGGCCGTTGCGCACATAGGCGATGTTCGGCCGGTCGAGAGGGAAGGCGCGGTAAAGGCGCTGCTCGCCTTGCGCTATGCGGCGATTTGCGCCCTTTCGAAAGTCGGAGGCGACGAAGCGTCCGTTTTGCAGGCGCTTGTCTGCGGTGCGCGGACCTCGCTCGCGCAATCGACGCTGTACGGCGATTTCAAGGCGGCAGGTCTTGCCCACATGGTTGCCGTCTCCGGCGCGCATCTCGTCATCGTGAGCGGGTTTACGGCGCTTGTTCTTCGCACTTTGCGCGCACCGAAGCCGCTCGCCGTGGTGCTTCAGGCTGCGTTCGTCTTTCTGTATCTTGTGTTTTCGGCCGTGCCCGTATCGGCGGTAAGGGCCGCCGTCATGTCGGTGGTCGGCATGGCCTCGTATGCCGCGCAAAGGCGTCCTGCCCCCTTGAACGCGCTCGCCGTCTGCATCATGGCGCTTATCGTCGCCTCTCCCGAAGCATCCGTTTCCGTGTCGTTCGCGCTTTCTGCCGGCTCTACGTTGGGTATCGTGCTGCTCTCGGGGCTTGTGTCGTCGTGGCTGGAAGGCGGTGCCCTCCCTCTTCCCCGGTTCGTGCGCGATGCGCTTGCGCTCACGCTCGCTTCGAGCGTGGCGACCATGCCCGCTTCCGCTGCGCTTTTCGCGCAGGCGTCGCTTGTGGCTCCCGTATCGAACGTCGTATGCGCCCCCTTGTTCGCCGTCGTGTGCACGGGAGGGCTTGTGGCGGCGCTCGGGTCTTTGGCCGTGCCCGCTGCGGCGCCTTTCCTGATGGCCGCTGCGGGAACGTTCGCGCACGTTCTGAACGGCATAGTGCGAACATGCGCGTCTGCACCCTTTGCCTGTGTTCCCGTAAATGCCCCTGTTGTTCCCATGATAGCGCTTTCGGTGACCGCGACGGGGGCGCTTTGGTGGTTCTGGCCGCGGGTGCGCACCGCTGCGCTTGCGGCTATAGGCGGTGTCTGCGCAGCCGTCTTCGCCGTATGGGCGCTCGGCGCACCCTATGCGGCGGGAAGCGAAATAGTCATGCTCGACGTGGGGCAGGGAGACGCGCTTTTGGTGCGAAGCGAAGGGCACGCCGTTCTCATCGACACGGGCAACCGTAGCCAAGCGCTCAGAGAGGCGCTCGCCCGCCACGGCGTATGGAGGCTCGATGCCGTGGTCGTCACGCATGCCGACGACGACCACTGCGGCTCGCTTGCCTCGCTGCGCGGCGTGGTGGGCCTAGATTCCGCCCTCGTTGCAGCCGATGCGCTCGAATGCCCCTGTGCATCGTGCGAGAAGTTGCGCGAAAGCATCGAGGTCGTAGCGGGAAGAGACGGTGCGGTGGGGCTTAAGGTGGGCGACACCGTGCGCTGCGGCGCTATAAGCCTGCGCGTCGTGTGGCCTTACAAGTTCACCTGCGAAGGAGGCAACGCCGACAGCCTGTGTTTGCTTGCCTCCTATGACCCCGAAGCCGACGGCATTGCGAACTGGACGGCGTTTTTCTGCGGCGATGCGGAGGCCGCCCAGATACATGCCATCGAAGACGCAGGCCTTGCGACGAACGTCGATATTTACAAGGTGGGGCACCACGGCTCGCGCGCGGCGCTTGACGCCGCCTGCGCACGCGCGCTTTCTCCGAGCATCGCGCTTTTGAGCGTGGGCGCGAACAACCGTTACGGACATCCGGCTCCTGAAACCATCGCGTGTCTCGAATCGGCGGGCGCCGAGGTGTTTCGCACCGATGAGCAGGGGGATGTTTCATGCAAATTGGAGCCCGATAGGCTTCGCGTCACCACGCTGCGCTAGAATGCGCCTATGGCAAACGACGGAAAACAAGAATCCCTGCTTCCGGTGTACCTCGCTGTCGGCGAGGATCAGCTCAAGCGCGCCGCCGTGATGAAGCGGCTTTACGATCGCCTGTCCAAGGAAGGCGATCTGTCATTCAATTCCGACGAATTCGACGGAGAAGCGGCAACGGGCGCCGATATCGTTTCGGCGTGCAACACGGTTCCTTTCGCAAGCTCCGTGCGCCTCGTTGCCGTGCGCAACGTCGAGAAGCTGCGAAAAGCCGATTCCGATGAGGTCGTGTCGTATCTGGGCTTGCCTAACCCCACCACCGTCCTTTGCCTTGAAGCCGAAAAGCTTGCGAAGAACACGCGGTTGTACAAGGCCGTTGCCAAACAGGGGAAAAAGGCCGTTATAGACTGCGCTCCGGTGAAGCGCCACGAGCTGCCCGCTATGGTGCGCTCCATGGCGGTGGGGCAGGGCGTGACGTTCACGCAGGGCGCCGCCGCGAAGCTGGTGGAGTTGGTCGGCGAGAACACGGTGCATCTGAACAGCGAAGTAAGGAAAATCGCGCTTGCGCACAGAGGGTCCGACGCGGTGAACGAACACGAGGTGGCATCGCTGGTCAGCAGAACGGCTGAGGTGAAGCCTTGGGAGTTCGTCGATGCGTTTTCCGCTCGCGACTTGCGCAAATGCATGCTGTATCTGGGACGCATGGAATCGGTTGCCCCCATCGCGCTCATCACCATGTGCGCCACGCGCCTGCGCGAGCTCATATGCGCGAAAAGCCTTGTGGAAAGAGGTACGCCTCGGGAGCTGGCGGCTACGCTCAAAGTGCCCGATTGGCGCGTTAAGAACCACCTGACATGGGCGCGGGGTTTCACGGTAGAAGAGCTGAGGCGCGCCATGGTGCTCGCTCGCGATGCCGACCGCGCCATGAAGAGCGGGGCTGATGCGCACGACGCCCTTCTCGATTGGGTGCTCGCCGTCGTTCCACGCACGGAAAGGTAGCAAAGCGATCTGCAAGAACCCCTGCGGTCCTTGCAGATCGCAGGGGTTGCTTATTCGGCGTTGCTTATTCGGCAGACTCTTCCGCTTCGGCCTCTTTGGCGGCCTTCGCCTTGCGCTTCGCGGCGGCGGCCTCTTCCTTTAGCTGCTTCTCGCGGCGCTTCGCCTTCTCCTTGTTCGCCTGCTCCATGGCGGCCTTGCGGGCAGCTTTGGCCTCTGCTTTCTTCGAGCCGGTCTTCTGCTCCTTCTTGGGCGGTTTCACGTACGCGGCGCGATCCGCATCGGTCACCACGGTGTTCGCAAGGCGCATGATGCCGCTTTTGCGGTTGGCGGCCTGATTCTTGTGGATGATGCCTTTGCCGGCGGCCTTGTCCATCAAACGGCATGCGGCAAGCGCGGCGGCGTACGCTTCGGCGCCGTTTTCTGCTGCCACGGCGTCCTTCACGCGGCGCACGGCGGTTTTGAGCTCCGACTTCACGGCGCGGTTGCGCATGCGGGCCTTTTCGTTGGTGATAATACGTTTCTTCTGGCTCTTGATGTTCGCCATTTCTTTCCTTTCGAAATCTCGTTTCGCTCCTCTAAAGCGAAGCTTCTTCATTGCCGCGTCGAGCGAAGCCTACGTGCGCTTGGGGAGAGGAAATGACGAAGGGAGTCCGAAGAATGGGCAACCGCGAAAAGCCGCTCTGCGAGCCAGCCGTATGCGTTGCGTAGGAAACAGCGGGTTTTCTCTGTTTCGCCGACCGTTCGGTCTCCCAGCAACACTCATCCTTAAAGCAGCCACGTCTGCGGACGGTGCGTCGCTATGGACGCACGCATGTATCGCTGGACACAAGCCGGTATCATACCAGAGATTCGCATTGCCTTGCCGAAAATCCCAAAATCCCGAAAAATCTGGCGGTTGCGTAAAACATGCGTGGGAACGTGCGTTTCACGGTACAATGGCAGGGCATAGGCGAGCGATGCCCGCATGAGCAGGGTACGGACGAACGGTGCCTATACAAACAGCGCCCGCGCGAACAGAGCGCAAGCGAACGGCGCCTAGACGAATGCTACAACGAACCACGAAGAAAGCAGCTATGACAGATCCAACCCATATTCGCAACTTCTCCATCATCGCGCACATCGACCATGGGAAGTCGACCCTTTCCGACCGTATTCTCGAGCAGACGGGGACAGTGGCCGCACGTGACATGAAAGAGCAGTTGCTCGACTCCATGGATATAGAGCGCGAGCGCGGCATCACCATCAAAAGCCAGGCCGTGCGCGTGGAATACACCGCCGACGACGGCGAGACCTACCAGTTCAACCTCATCGACACACCTGGACACGTGGATTTCACCTACGAGGTGAGCCGCAGCCTTGCCGCCTGCGAGGGTGCGGTGCTCGTGGTCGATTCCACCCAGGGCGTGGAGGCGCAGACCGTGGCGAACGCCATGATGGCCATGAACGCGAACCTCGAGATCATCCCGCTCATCAACAAGATAGACCTGCCGGCGGCAGACCCCGAACGCGTGCGCGCCGAGATAGAGGAGGGGCTGGCCATTCCCGCAGACGATGCGGTGTTAGCTTCCGGCAAGACGGGCGCGGGCGTGCGCGACCTTCTGGAAGCGGTGGTGTACAACATTCCCGCGCCGACCGGAAACGCCGCCGCGCCCCTGCGCGCGCTCATCTTCGACAGCTATTTCGACCCCTATCGCGGCGTGGTGGCGCTCGTGCGCGTGGTGGACGGCTCCGTGAGCAAGGGCGACCACGTGCGCATGATGGCCACAGACACCGAGGTATTGGTGGAGGAAGTGGGTGCGCGCCGTCCCACCGAAACTCCTCTGCCTGCGCTTTCGGTTGGCGAGGTGGGATATGTGGTAACCGGCCTCAAAGACGTACGCCATGTGAAGGTGGGCGATACCGTCACCAACGCAGAAGGTGGCGTGAGCGAGCCTTTGCCCGGCTATCGCGAGGCCAAGCCTATGGTGTACACGGGTCTGTTCCCCATCGAAGGCGACCAGTACGAGCCGTTGAAAGAGGCGCTCGAGAAGCTTTCGCTCAACGACCCGGCGCTTGCGTGGGAACCCGAGAAGTCCCACGCGCTCGGCTTCGGCTTCCGCGTGGGCTTTTTGGGCCTTCTGCACATGGAGGTCATCAAGGAGCGCTTGGAGCGCGAGTTCGGACTCGACCTTCTGGCCACGGCGCCTTCGGTGGAATACCATGTGTTTCTGCGCGAGGGGAACATGATCTCGCTCCACTCGCCGCAGGAAATGCCCGACCCGGGCGAGATCGAGCGCGTGGAAGAGCCCTACCTGAAAGCGAAGATACTCATCCCGCCCGACTACGTCGGTGCGGTCATGGACCTTACCGTTGCCCGCCGCGGCGCCTTCGTCACCATGAACTACCTATCGCCCACCACGGTGGAAATGCTTTGGGACATTCCGCTTTCGGAGCTTATCATGGACTATTTCGACAAGCTTAAGTCGAGCACGAAAGGATACGCCAGCCTTGACTACGATTTTTCAGGCTACAAGCCATCGCAGCTGGTGAAGCTCGATATTCTGCTTTCGGGCAAACCTATCGACGCGCTCTCGTTCATCGTGCACAAAGACAAGGCGTACGACCGCGGGCGGGTGCTGTGCGAGAAGCTGAAGGAGATAATTCCGAGGCAGCTGTTCGAAGTGCCCATACAGGCTGCTATAGGCGGGCGCGTGCTGGCGCGTCAAACCGTGAAGGCCAAGCGCAAAGACGTGCTCGCGAAATGCTACGGCGGCGACATCAGCCGCAAGCGCAAGCTTCTGGAAAAGCAGAAGGCGGGCAAGAAGCGTATGAAGTCCATCGGCAACGTGGAGGTGCCCCAAGAGGCATTCATGGCCATTCTGAAAGTGGACGATTAACATGGATGCGGGAATTCCGCCCTGCACGGAGGTACGCGCGGTGCGGAAACGAATGCCGCGCATCCCGCAGGTGAGATCGCAAGCGAAAGCGAAGGAGGCAGGGTTGGTCTTATGAAGCGGAAACGGGAAAGCTACAACTGGCTGGACGACCCCTTCGACGAGAAGAAGGCTGCCGCCGAACGAGAGCGTGCTGGTATGTCGCGCAACGCGAAGCTGGCCTTGGGCTGCGGATTCGCGCTCGTGGTTTTGGCGTTTATCTTGCTTGCCTGCTTCGCCCTTGGCGGCATGATGGGGATTCTCGCGTAGTCCGAACTCCGCCGCAAGGTAAAGGCCCTCGACCTTTGCCTTGCGCAGCGGGTTTTCGATACAGTTCCGTTTAGGAAAGCGGAAGGAAAGGAAGGTTCCATCATGAAGACCAATGCGGTTATCGAGAACATTCTGGGAAGGCGGTCGGTGCGCGCCTACGCCGATGCGCCGGTAGCGCGCGAGGATCTGGAGACCGTTGTGGCCTGCGGGCAGTGGGCGCCCTCGGGGGTGAACAAGCAGGAGTGGTGCTTTATCGTGGTGGACGACCGCACGAAAATCGCCCGTCTTTGCGAGGCCATGCGCCGGGCGCTTGCATGCGATTCCTACGACATGTACAACCCGGCGGCCATTATCATCGTGGGGCACGTGCGCGGGGCGCATCTGGGAAAGCAGGATGATGGTTGCGCCATGGAGAACATGATGCTCGCCGCCCATAGCCTGGGGCTAGGCAGCGTGTGGATAAACCAACTGCTCGACACCTGCGACGACCCTTCCGTGCGTGCGATTCTCACGGAGTTCGGCCTTCCGCAAGACTACGAGGTGCACGGAACCTGCGCTTTGGGCTACGCTGCGGAAGGCGGCGTGGGCAAGGCGCATGCGCGCAAGAGCGCAGTCGTGTGGGCATAAGGCGCTCAAGCACCGAGGGACTAGGCACGTGAGGGACTTCTTCGCATCGCACAGGCTTCTGCTCGCGCCCATGGCGGGCGTGACCGACGAGGCGTTCCGGGCGCTCTGTCTTGAGCAGGGCGCAAGCTTGGGCTACACCGAAATGGTGTCGGCGAAGGGGCTTTCCTATGCCAACGCGAAGACGAGGCGCCTTCTGCACCTGGCGCCTGGCGAGCGCCAGGTGGCGGTGCAACTTTTCGGGCATGAGCCCGCCGTCATGGCGGCCGAGGCTGCGTGGGTGGAAGACGAGATGGGAAACGCGCTTGCGTACCTCGACATCAATATGGGCTGTCCGGCGCGAAAGATAACCTCAAAGGGCGACGGCAGCGCGCTCATGCGCAACCCGCAGCTGGCCTCCGAAATCGTGCGGGAAGTCTCGCGTGCAGTCGAGCATCCGGTGACGGTGAAGTTCCGGCGAGGCTGGGCACTGGGGCAGGAGACAGCGCCGGAATTCGCTCGCTATATGGAGGGTGCCGGCGCAGCGTCCGTGGCCGTTCACGGGCGGTTCGCCGAACAGTTCTACCGCGGGTGTGCCGATTGGGGCGTCATCGCCCGCGTGAGACAGGTCGTGAGCGTGCCCGTCATAGGCAACGGAGATGTGCGCTGCGGCGCCGACGCGATAGCGCTCGTTTCGCAGACCGGCTGCGATGCCGTTATGATCGGGCGGGGAGCGCAAGGGAACCCTTGGGTGTTCGCGCAGGCCGCCGCCGCGCTTGCGGGCAAGCCCGAGCCCGCGAAGCCCGCCGCGCAGGAGCGCATCGCCATGGCGCGCCGCCACGCGCACCTGCTCGCCGAGCGCGAGGGCAAAAACATCGTGCGCATGCGCAAGCACGCCATGTGGTATCTCGTCGGCCTGCCCGGCGCCGCCGCCGCAAGAGCCCGCATAAACGCCTGCACCACCGTCGCCGATTTCGACGCCCTTTTCGATGAGCTCATCGTGCGCATCGAGGCGCCCGATGGGTGCTAGCCTTTCGAAGCGAAGGCGAACGGGGCTTTCGCGCTACGGTTGCTCAAGCCCTGGCACCTGTTTTCAAAATCTTTGGAGCTGCAGGGAAGCAACCCTTAGAAACGGGCGGAAAACGTTTACTGTTCCCCCGAACGGAAAGAAGGCAACCGACCATGCCGCATGATCCCTACAAAGCGCTCTATCTGCATCTGCCGTTCTGCGTGAAACGGTGCGCCTACTGCGATTTCACGACGGCAGCGATGCCGTCGTCGTCGCCCGAGATCGACGCGTACGTGGAAGACCTGTGCCTGCAGATCCGCCGCAAGGCGAAGGAAGGCGAGCTTGCCCAAATCGAAACCGTGTACCTGGGCGGCGGCACGCCGAGCCATGTGGGCCTGGCGCGGCTTTCCATGCTGCTCTACACGCTCTCGCTTTCCATGCGCCTTGAACCCGATGTAGAATGCACCATGGAGGCAAACCCCGAAAGCCTGACCGAGAACATGGTGCGCGACGTGTGGGCGCTCGGCGTGAACAGGCTTTCCCTTGGCGTTCAGAGCTTCGATGACGCGATGCTGCGAACGCTTGGGCGCGCTCATTCCGCTAACGATGCGCGAACTGCGGTGGCGGCGGCGCGAACCCGGTTTACGAACGTGAGCGTCGATCTCATGTGCGGTATTCCTGGACAGTCGGAAGAGTCGTTTGCGGAAAGCGTGCGGACTGCGGTCTCGCTCGGCGTGGCGCATGTGAGCGTGTACCCGCTCACCATAGAGCCGCATACGCCCTTCGATAGGGCGCTGCTTTCGGGCGAGCTTCCCGAACCCGATGAGGACGTGCAGGCGGCGCAGATGGAGGCGGCAGAGCGCATCCTTGGCAAGGCGGGCTTTGCGCGCTACGAGGTGGCGAGCTATGCGAAGCCCGGATTCGAGTGCCGCCACAACATATCTTACTGGTCGGGCGTTGCGTATCTGGGCCTGGGGAAGTCTGCCGCCACGATGACGCAGAATGAGGAGCGCCGCATGCGCGTGCAGGACGGCGTGGTCACTGACGACTTGAACCCTGCGCAGATGGCCGCCGAAGATCTCATGCTCGCCATGCGCATGTCGCGTGGCGTTTCCGAAGAGCAGGTAGCGGCAGCCGAGCATCTGCTGCCGAACGTGCGGGAGGCGTTCGCTCAGCTTGTGCGCCTCGGCCTTGTCGAGCACCGCAACGGTTGTTTCCGCCCCACCGGCCAAGGCTGGCTTTGCGGCAACGAGCTCTACGGTAAAATCTTCGACCTGGCGCCGTAAAAGCTGGTCAGCTTACATGAGAAGTAATCCGCTTGCAAGTTAAGTGTTGTACCGTAGAGATTCATACGCCAATGAGGCGAAGCTCAGATGGGAAGAACGCTTGGTTTTTCTCGTGCCGTTTGCTTCTCTGGGAAGTTATAATTCTTGAAAATGCGGTCGTTCCGCTGAGACAAGACGAAATGAATTCGGAGGTTTCAGATGCCTTCTGTGACCCAATTGGTAAACAGCGTGAAACAACCTAGGGGTGGGTACGTCAAACTGCCGGAATTTCAAAGCGTGCTCTACGATGATGGCATGTCGATAAACGGCATCTTTAGCATTTCTCCTGCTCTTGTGGGTATTGCCGTAGACTATCTGACAAGGTTTTGCTTGGGTTCCACTGCAGCCGAGGCGTTTGGCGTTTCTCTTAAGGGTGCTGCTCTATTGGGGAAAGCGGAGCTTGGAAAAGCCTTGCAAATGGTCGAAACAATACAGAACTCAGCGGCGCTTGGATTGGACGATGAGAGCGTCGTGGCAGCTTGCAGGCTGTCGGGTTATGATGTGGCATACCGCGTCGGCGTTCAATCGTTTAGGGAAGTGAGTGAAATCGTTCCGGATGAGAAAACCATCGCCGATATCCGCACTATGGTTACGCGTGCCTCCTCGTTCTTCGGTCAATATGGGCAAAGCGCAACCGATAGCTTTACTTTTTTCGGTGGGCTGACCGACATTTTCGAGGCGGGCGATGGCGATTATTTGGCGGGCGATACACTGTGGGATTTGAAGTGCTCGAAGAAAGAGCCATCGCCGCAAAACATCCTTCAGGTGATTTGCTATTGGATAGCGTGCATGCGTTCGGGGCAGCAGAGATTTTCTGGTATTGAAAAAATCGGATTGTATAATCCGATTCTCAATAAAGCATGGACGAAAAAAGTTGCCGAGATTCCCGACGGAATTCTCGATGAGATAGCAGTGCAGGTTTTGGGATATCCGTCTGCTGCGGTGGAGAATGCATATCGGCCTGCAAGCACCAAAACGAGCATCTACGACGTAATCGACCGAATTCGCGCGGAATGTTCATCTGAGGTGGATAAAGGCCTTCGCTTCGAGCGTGCAGTTCGTTTCTATTTGAAGAACGACCCTCTCTGGAAAACACGTCTCGAAGATGTGTGGATGTGGAACGATGCTCCCACCAACGATGGACGCGATATTGGAATCGACCTTGTGGCGAAAGAGCGCGGCAGAAACGAGTACTGGGCTATTCAGTGCAAATGCTATGACGAAAATGCCAGCCTTGACTACCAAACGGTATCGACGTTCTATGGAGCGGCAGGTGCCGAGAAACGGTATGCTCGCAGCATGATAGTTTCTACTACGGAGCACTTTAGTCCCAGCCTCGATAAAGTGGCGCGGAAGTGGGGGACGGTGCGCCTGTTTCCCGAAGAGATGGCTCGCGCTGATGTTGACTGGGATGCATTCCTGTCTGGTGCGAATCCGCAGCATCGGGCAGTGCTCGAGCCTCGAGAGCATCAGAGGCAAGCTATTGAAAAATGCTTGGCTGGTTTTTCCGAGGCCGATAGAGGCAAGCTCATTATGGCGTGCGGAACGGGAAAGACGCTTACGGCGTTGAGGCTTGCTGAGGAACTGTGTCCGCGTGGACGCGTGCTGTTTCTCGCGCCGTCGATTTCCCTTGTCTCGCAAACGCTGAGAGTGTGGGCGAACCAAGCTCGAGAACCTTTACGTTGTGCGGTGGTATGTTCCGATGCCAAAGCGTCCCGTACCGAAGATGTTTGGGAGTCATCGCTCAAAGATATTCCGTTTCCCGCATCGACTGATGCCAAGGAAATCGTAAAACAGGTCGGTGGTGAAAACCCCGAAGGGCTGACAGTCGTTTTCTCCACCTATCAATCCATCCAAGCCGTTATCGATGCGCAGTCGGCAGGCCTGCCCATGTTCGACCTGTGCGTGTGCGACGAGGCGCACAGGACAACCGGTGCTCGAGATATGGGTGCCTCGAAAGAAGAGCAAAGTGCCTTTACCAAAGTGCACGATGCGGATGCTCTGCATGCTCGCAAACGTCTTTACATGACAGCGACGCCGCGCGTGTACGGCACCGCCGCAAAGCGCAAGGCACATGAGGAGAGCTTCGAGCTTTCCTCAATGGACGATGCGGAAAAGTACGGCGAAGAGTTTTACCGGCTTTCATTCGGGCGAGCGGTGGAAAAGGGTTTACTCGCGGATTACCGCGTGCTCGTTCTGACCGTGTCGGAGGCGATGGCGTCAGCTGTGTATCAGCAAGCCATGGCGGCCGAGGGCGGTTTCGACGTGCCGGAAACGGCGAAGATTCTCGGTTGTTGGAAAGGCTTGGCTTCGCGAGGCGAGCAGGTTGCCGACCTGAATCTTTATCGAGCGGACATAGGTGAGAGCGAAAGTGTGGAAGATTGGCTGACGGGCCTTCCGAACCCGATGCATCGTGCGGTCGCTTTCAGCTCGACCATCGAAGAGTCGAAGCTTTTTGCCGAGCTGTTCATGCGTGTGGTCGACGTATATGCGGGCAAGGCGGGAATCGATAACCCGCTGCGCGTCGAATGTCAACATGTGGATGGTAGTATGGACTCGGCTACGCGTAAGCGCAAGCTGCGTTGGTTGGAGGAAAGCTCTGGTAGGGATGTCTGTCGCGTGCTTACCAACGCGCGGTGCCTCTCAGAAGGCGTGGACGTTCCCAATTTGGATGCCGTGCTGTTTATGATGCCGAAAAAGAGTCAAGTTGAAATCGTTCAAGCGGTTGGTCGCGTTATGCGCAAGGCGGCAGGGAAACGCTATGGCTACATTATCCTGCCGGTTGTGGTTCCCGCCGGTGTGTCGCCTGAACAAGCTCTTGACGACGACAAAGCGTTCGCTGCCGTATGGCAAGTTTTACAAGCCTTGAGAAGCCATGACGAACGACTGGATGCGAAGATCAACGCATGGGCACTTGACGAAAAGGGGACAGGCAACAGCAACGTTCTCGTTGATTCGATGGGTTTCGACGGAGACGATCAAGCTAAGGTCGTGCAAGATAAACTGGCGCTCGATTGGTCGGCTTTCGATTGGCAAAGCGCAATGGAGGCGAAGCTCGTCAAGAAATGCGGCACGCGTGTGTACTGGGAAGATTGGGCCGACGACATAGCCGGAATCGCACAGCGCCATATTGCCCGTATCGAAAATATCGTAACGTCCGATGAGCATGCGAAAATCGAGTTCGGCAAATTCGTGAAGGGGCTGCGAGATAGCCTGAACCCCGGCATCACCGAAAAGCAGGCGACGGAGATGCTCGCGCAACATCTTATCACCCTGCCGGTTTTCGAAGCGCTGTTCGGGGAGAAATCGTTTGCGAAAAGCAATCCTGTATCCATCGCCATGGAGCAAATGCTCTCCGTGCTACGTTCGTACAGCATAGAACAGCGCGAGGACGACGAGGTGTTGGAAACTCTCTACGAAAGCGTGCGCAGCCGTATATCCGTCGTACAGAGCGATGCCGGCAGGCAAGCCATTATCAAAGAATTGTACGAGGGCTTTTTCAGCAAAGCTTTCAAGGGCACGGCTGAAAAGATGGGCATTGTATATACGCCCAACGAGATTGTGGAATACATTCTGCGCGCTACGGATCGCATGCTGAAGCAGGAATTCGGCGAAGGGCTGGGAAGCCCGGGAGTGCATATTCTGGAAAGAATCATGCCATCTTTGATACAAAGGGCAGCATAAGAGACAGCAGGAAATATGCTGATTGACCTGCGGTTATTTCATTGTAGAGCAACCGATTGGACGGGTGTAGGAGCGTCGGGTTGGCTCCAGATACTCTTTTTCTGTCTGCGGCTAGACGGACGTATCGTTATAAGGTGCGCCTAACGTTGAAATGTGCGGGCAAACGTTAAAAGGTGTAGGGCTATCGTTGAAACGTGCAAGGTATCGTTAAAAGGTGCATCAGATTGTGAATTCGTCGAGTGCTGGTTGCCTACTATCTCAAGGCGCATATACACATCGTTTTTCACTGCCCGCTTATCTTGGAGATAAAGGGAGGATGCAGAGTTCTCATCGCTTTGCCTTCCAAAATGCAATATCCTATAAAAAATTAGTGCATCCGGAGGATTGTAGGAAGGCGTTCGATGAGCGGAGAATCAACAGTTTCTTTTGCAGCGAAAGAATATCGTTTCTTGTGTTGGCTTGATGAGCATCAGTGCGAAATGAAAGATGTTCCCGTAATTAGGCTATCGCAAACTGCTCTCGCAGAAGAGTACGGCAGCAGCCCTGCAACGATAAACAATTGGATTCAGACGCTTAGACATGCGCATTGCATTGAGACTTATAAGCAGAAGAGCGGGTACACAGTCACGCAAACAGGAAAGCGTGTCATTAAGAAAATGCGTGAAATAGACACGATGATTGCCGGGGAAGTTGCAGAAGCCCAATCTTCTACCGCTGAACCATCTGTGCAGACATATATTGATATTTTTGCTGGCTGTGGTGGATTGTCACTTGGGCTCGGTTTAGCCGGCTGGTCTGGAATGTTCGCCATAGAGAAAGACCCTATGGCTTACAAGACGTTTGAAAAAAACTTGGTGGGAAAAGACGCACCGTATAACCACTTTGCATCATGGCCTGAATGGCTGGAAAAAGCTCCACACGATATAGCGGATGTGCTTGATAATGACTTTCTTCGGGGTCACCTTGAAGGTCTTTCTGGAAAAGTCACACTTTTGGCCGGCGGACCGCCTTGTCAAGGCTTCTCCGTTGCAGGCTCGAGGAATGGAAACGATCCTCGAAACTCCTTAGTTTTTAAGCAAATTGAGATGATAGGGATAACTAAGCCACTATTTGCACTAGTGGAAAATGTCGGTGGGTTTGGAAAGAAGTTTGTCTTGCGTCCTAACGATAAGACAAAACGATCTGTTGCTGAAGAAGCTGCTGAGAGAATAGGAGAACTTGGTTACAGCGTCGGCAAAGTGACCATCAACGCAGCCGATTATGGAGTGCCTCAGCTTCGAAAAAGGGTTTTGCTTTTTGCTGTTTCTAATGAGTTTGCTGGCCAACTGGACGCAGAGTCACTCTTTAAAGACGTTCTTGCCGAAGTCGGACGAGAACAACGCATCGAACTTGGATTATCTGCCGATCAATACGTAACCGTGAAAGAGGCAATTGGTGATTTGGCTGGATCTCATGTAGTTCCGGATCCGGAGTTTCCAGGGTTTAATACCTGCACGTATCTGCCGGCTAAAAGTGCCTACCAAAAACTGATGCGCGCGAACTGCTTGAAAAGCAAAGTTCCCAACTGTCATAGATTCAATAGACATAGCAAAAAGACAATAGCCTTATATGAAAAGGCGCATGAAACACAACCAGCAGGAAGGCTAAGCAAGGACTTTCTATACGAAAACGGATGTCACTCAAACAAAAGGTTCGTGCTAGATACAAAGAAGCCTTGCTCTACCATAACGACAGCTCCAGAAGAATTGATACATTTTAAACATCCAAGAGTTATTACGCTGAGGGAGATGGCACGTATCCAATCTTTCCCCGATGATTATCACTTCTACGGTAGATACACATTGAACGGTCCAGCTCGCGGTGTGGACGTTCCTCGGAACGCACAAATCGGAAATGCAATTCCGCCATTAGTTGGTCGGGCACTAGGTATTGCGATTGCAAGGATTCAGCAGATGATTCTTCTGGACGATGCTCGTCTTGATGCGTATCGAACCGCTAAATGACGAGAGTGCTTAATCGAGCCTGATAACTTCGTAAACAATCTCCGTCACGAATTGGCTGGGATCCAGATGATGCTTTTCTGCATAGTCGTTTATGTCGCGTATTGTTTGACCGGAAAGGCGAATGGGTCGGTAGTATTCTGGATAAGCCCAACCGCACTGTGTGCAATCTTTCTTACACCCTCTACAGGCAACGCTTTTGTCAATATTGCAAGAGTCGCATAAAGGTTGCCAGTTGGTGATTGCGTCTGTGCCACCTCTTGCTCGAGGAACTTTGTGGTCTTGTTGAAGGCCGTTCTCATCAGGAGCACACCCGCAGGCAGCACAAACGTTTCCGTACTTCTCGAGTACCTTTTTCCAATTCGTGTCAGATAGCGAGGTTCTTGGCTGTTTCTTTGGAGAAATGTTGAGATGCACCAGCTGATATTTCTGACCGCTTTTTATTATGCCTAGGAAACCTTCATCGCCTTGTAGCTCGCGCAAGCGTCGGAAAGGGTCATGGTAATCCTTCCCTTTTGCCTCACTGATGGCCTTCCTGATCTCTTCCCTGTCAATTACTGGCCCCGGTATACCGTGGCCTTTAGGCCATAGGGTTTCCAGAATAATCCGATAGATTTGACGATTCGCGTTGCTTTTCGTTACAAACCCGGCTACTGCGTCTTCAATCCATTCGTCACGGTCCACTAATGAATCGGGTTCCGTCTTTGGCCGCAGCAGTTGCTGCTGACCTTGGCTTGTTTTTGTTCGTCTTTGTGGGCTCATATGGACCATCTCTCAAAAGGACACATTTAGATAAAAGTATAACATTTGGAGATTCCGCAGATAGCTAAACGCTCCTTCCCTTCATGAGAAATGTCGAACGAAACTCATGAACGGCTACGAATGGTTAGCACCCATCTTTAATTATTCGGAAGTCAGAAAAACTTTTTTAGAACTGGGGCTTAAGGAACAACTCAGGGAAATTGAAATGTACATCCTCCGTCTCGGCTACTACGGTTTCGTCCTCGCTGCTGAACAGGGCATCACCTATTAGCTTGACGTTGCCATCTTGGTCGGTCTGGAAAGTCGATGCGTGGCCGCGTATGTATTGAGCAACTTCTCGGGAAAACCCGGCTCGTTGCAAGAACTGCACGAGGGAATCCGTGCTTCCGTATTCGACTATGTCGGACCAGTCATTCTCAATCTCCTCAACTCCCTGACGCTTCTTTGCTGCGTCCGAGAACTCGCGAAGATAGTTGGTCAAGCTGAAGAGAACCACGTTCTCAAGAGTCCCCAGGATATCGGCGATAATGTAGTTGTTGTGTTCTGGACTGCCGTCATATGTCTCAGCACGTAGCCTTCCGTCGAGCCACACGCCTGTATAGGGGTGTTCTTTTTTGTACGCTATGCTGCCGTTAATGATTTGGTTGAGTCCGAACCCGCACATCCATTGGGAAAGCACTACCGAGTACCACTTGAGCTTTCCGTATTCGCCAGTGGAGGATTTGGATCCAAGTCCTTTATTTTCATAGAGGTCCCACTTGAAAACCTCGGCGAGCTTCACCAGGAAACCGTACAAGGTGTCGTGCTCGATTCGTTTGCCCTGGGGTACTTCTGGATAGACCAATCCGTCGTCTATGGCTTGGAGTAGGCCTTCTCTTTGGTCATAGGTGAGGGTGATGTCGTCGGTTTGCTCGGTATCTTCGAAGGCTGCTTTTATCTGATCGGCATCCTCGTCGCTCATGACTCTCCTGAAGCTCTCGCGAACATAGCTTTCGCGGTTATCGGCGATGTCTTTCGAGAGCATCATCGAGAAGCGGTTCATAAGTGATCGCTGCTCTTGATTGCTGTTCATCCACACTTCGTTATCACCATCAGGATTGATCAGCGAGTCAACGATGGCCTTTTTCTGCGTACTGCTGAGGCGCGTGTCAATCGACAGTTTTTGCGGCTCGACGCTGCCTCCGAGCAGAGCATCATAGTTCTCAACCTGGATGTCATCATCCATTCTGACAAGGAAAACGTTGCCGTAAAGGTTGTAGCCGATCCTGCCCACTCGTCCCACTAGGTTCCTGAACTCCACCTGGGTCATCTTCGAGTTGCCGTTTTTGTTTCCTGTTATGAACAGGTTGTCAGCGGGAAGATTCACCCCCTCTATAAGCGTGCTCGTGCAGAACAGCGCGCGGATATGACCGTCCTTGAAGCCATCCTCTATACGCGCCCTTATGTTCGATGGAAGGTAACCGACGTGATATGCAACCCCTTTCTTGATGAGGTCGGCCAAATAGTAGTCCTTGTGTATCTGCTCCTTGATGTCGTTAGACAGCGCAAGCAAGATGGGATCCTTGGTATCTGGCTGCGTCCTGGCGTATTCGATTGCGGCCGAGATGGTCTTGTCTTTCGAGCTGCAATAGACGATGTTCTGCTTGTCTGAGCCGATGTGCTCGACCATGTGGATAAGGCGAGTCCCTGGCTGTATGCCACAGACCTTGATTCTCCCATCGCCGCAACTGTCCTTGTCCGCCTTGCGGTCGTTGTAGACGCTGATCTCGTTGTCGACCAGATCGAGTATGAGCTTGATCTGGCTTACAGGGGCGAAGGTCGAGGATATGCTCTGGACATCTGCTCTTTGCGATGGCGGTATGAGCTCGAGGTAGATCTCTGGGTTGGGGATGTTCGGGGACGCGAATATGACGTGCGGCTTTTGCTTCCTGGAGAATAAGACATCTATGACCTTGTAGTAGAAGGAACTGCGCTCTCCCTTCGATGAGATCTTGTGAGCCTCGTCGACGAATAGGTAATCGACAGTTATATCAGGACGGGAAACGAGGAGCTGGAGGAGGCGTTCGGGGGTCATAACGAAGATGAAGTTGTGGTTTCCCTCAAGGAGAAGATCCCTTGCGGAGGAGACCACGCGGTAATTCTTGACCTGCAGCAGCTCGCCCAAGCTCTGGATGAGCTCGCTCTTTATCTCATTGAGGAGTGCCTTGGTAGGCACGATTATCGCGAAGTTCTCTTCGCGCGTGTCTATGACCTGGTTCTTAATGAACGTTCGCATGATCAGCGACTTGCCCATCGATGTGGGGCCCGAATAACTGAAACTGCCTTCGGACATACGTTCATAGATTTCCTTCTGGGGACGAAAGAACTGCGCGTTATCGATATCGCTTCCCGGAATCTTGAGATACTGCTTCTCGAATTCATGGAAGGCGGATTCGAACAGGTCGGCGCTCGTGTACTCAGGCGAAGCCAATTGCAGCCCCTTGTAGTTCGAGGCATCCGCGTACACATTGCCGGTGATGTATCTGAGGGCCGGCGTTTCTGGCATCGTGACGTTGAGGAGACAGACCATCTCCTGCGCCCAGCTCTTGTCGGCATCCGGATTATCATGATCGATTGTTTTCGTCAGGAGGTCGGCAAAGCGCAGGGCGTCCTCCAAGACAACTTCCCGCTTCTGGATGCTCTTAAAGCCGAAGAGCTCCAGCGCATAGTTGAACAGGAGGTTCTCGTAAATCTCTTGAAGGTAGCCGTCATTCGCCAAATCCCAATGAAGAGCCTCGCCGAAGGTGGCCGCGCGCGGTGCCGCCATTAGAAGACCCTCCCTTCGAAAACGTCATTCATGATCTCTTCCTTATCACTAAGCGCGTCATTGAGCGGGAGGATATATACGTAGAGGGAATGTCCTTGGAGGTTTAACTCCGTAACGAGTTTGCGGATTCTCGATGTCGCGTGGGCGGCATCCATTTTGACCCGCTGGACAATCGCGTCCTCTCGGCTCATGTCGAGGAAAGCTTCGTCGTCTATGTTCACCGAATATCCGAGAAAGATGCCGAAGGCTTGTTCCGCCGGCCTCCTGTTCTTCCGAGACGGCTTCAAAAGGCCGATGAGATAGTCGGTCGTGCCTGGGTCGAAGACGTTGTTCGAGATTGCGGCTTCCACCGTCTGGAGCTCGCCGCTGCTGTTACCCCGGATATCCATAACCCGCTCAAACGCTTTGTCTATGGCACTGTCAATATCCCCAAGGACCTCGGACGCTCCGAAGACGAGCTGCGTGAACGGCTTGTTCTCGTCTCCTGTGAGTGCCAGATGGACGCCTTCGCTCCGTACGGCTCGTGCGCCTGAGACACTTGAAAACTCAATCCTGCTCATTATCTTGGGTGCCTGCAATACGTGTTCCAAGAAAGAGTAAACGAGGATTTCGCCAAATACAGAGCCTGCACCTTCCGACAAAACCTTCGGGTCGTTTTTCAGGCTTCCCAACGCTATTGAGACCAGGCTTTCTGTCATCTGCTTTGTGGCGTAATTGTTGCAACGGGCTCTCGAGAAGACATATCTGCCCAGATTCTTCAAGACTAACTCTTTAAGCTCGTTGGTTCTGAATAAGTCGTTCTGTATAGACAAAGAGTAGATGCGGACGGAAGACGGACGGTCGGGCAAGCCTGCATGCGTCTCTGAAACAAGCGCGAATGTTTCGTCGAAATCGTTGTCAAGCAGTGTCTTCTCCAAAGGGGTTGAATGGCTGACAACGGCATCTTCGAAGGTTATGTTGCCTGACTCCGAGCTGAACTGCTTGAGATAATCCTTCCTGATTTCCTTTATGTCCTTCTTGCAATCCGTGTTGCGGACATCCTTCGCGGCGTAGACGAGCACGTTTGCCAGAAACTCGTCGAAGGTAAAAAACTTGGCATTTAGCAACTTGCTCTTTTCATATCCACCTTCAATACCAACGACCATGTCACCGCTTATGGTTTTGTCTTCTTCGATGACCTTGAGGAGCGCAAGAACGAGGGGCTTATGACAAGTTCCCTTTATGCGAGGGATGACGGTTTCTTTGAAAGCATTTGCGATATCGTGGATGTCGGCATCCAGTAGGGCGTTGAGGACATCCTGTGGAGGATTGTCGGCTCCGCTTTTCAAGCGGGATGCCTCAGGACCCGTGAGATTATAAAGATCTGCACCGGAACACTTGAGGATTGCCGTGCAAAGGTCGCACTCTTTACCCCCTGCCTTCGCCTGGGTCGCAAGCTTGAAGAATGTGCCGAAGCACAAGCGCATACGAGGACTTCCCTTCTCCTGCTAGCTTCTGGAACTCTAATCTTTGACGAAATCGACGATGTCCCCAATGTTGCAATTGAGCACGCTACAGATTCTTGCAAGTGCGTCCATGCTTACCGGCTTATCCTTCCCAAGCCTCGCCATGGTAGAGGACGTAATCTTCGCCTTTTTCATCAAATCCTTCTTCATCATGTCGTTATCGATGAGCAACTTCCAAAGCTTCTTGTAGCTAAAAGACACTTTCAACCCCTTGAAGTAGATCCATCAATTGCTGTCTCAATTTTAGCAATCGGGTTCATTCAGAAATATATGAAATGCACAAATGTGAATTCGATATCCACATTTGGTCGCGCACAGGCTGCGAAATCCCTTCCAACCGTCCCTATCCAATGGCTCCAACTTTTTCTCAACTTTTTCTCAACGCCGAGCCCTAACGACGGCCTATCCCTCCTCGGTACCTTGGATTCAAACGCAGAACGAAGAGTGATTTGGTTGGTGGGATTAATGACTGTTAACGACTTCATATACAGCATCCAATTCGAACTCGACCTCATTGAGGACATCGAGTCTTACCAGGATGCCTTAGCTGCCGTCAAGCGTTACGGCGGTGTTCTTGAGGCCATGGACGAGTGCGACTTGTCCGACCTCTTCAACGAGATTCAAGGCATCCGCGTCGCGAGCGTTTAGCTCGCGGCTGACGCCGTCCTGGGTATGACGTTAAACCACCCGCAACACATAAGCCTGCACGGGCGCACCTAGGGCAGTTTCGGGCTCGGGCAGGGAAGGCAAAAAAGCGACGGCCTACCGAAAGGGCGGTTGCAATCAGAGACGGAGTGAAACCCGTCCGGTTGCGACCGCCCTTTTCTCGTGCGCACCCGCGACGCCTCCGTCTCCAGAAGAGACAGGAGGCGCGCCATGCGCAACCGGAATAACGACTGCAAGAAAAAGGTCTACATCAGGGGCCTCAAGCGGTGGGTGGAGATGGACGAGGAGCCCTATCGCGCCTATCAGAACCCGATTGATGCGCACCGCAAGCGCATGCAGTACCACGGCAGGTGCCGCTGCCCGCAGAAGAAGGTGTGGCTCTGCGACGGCGAGTGCGGCTTGTGCGCCTACGCGGCAAGCGGCGACGTGTCCTCGCTCGACGCTCTGCTCGAGGGGGACGGCGCGGACGTGCTCGAGGGGTCGAAACTCGCCGACTTCACCACGCCCGAGGAGGTGCTGCTCATCTCTGACCTGTATCGTTCTTTCGGACACGCATGCTAGAGGAGCCAATCATCTAGAATGCATACCAACGACGACGAAAGGAAGGCGAGCATGGCCAACCCAGCCGCCAAGCACGCCGACGAGTTCAGGCGCGAGACCGCCGACTACGTGATCTCGACGGGAAGGCCGATCTCGGAATGCTGCAGGGAACTGGGCCTCAATTCCAAAACGGTCAACCAATGGGTGATAAAGCGCAGGCGGGAGCTTTCCGACCACCCCGACCCGAAGGCCGAGGACCGCGAGCTGCGCGAGGCGCGCAAGCGCATACGCGAGCTCGAGACGGGGAACGCGTTCCCGAAGAAAGCGGCGGCCTTCTTCGCCGGGGAGCAGGCGTAGCCGCACGCTACCGGCTCATGCTGGCGGAGAAGGCCGGATTCCCCGTGAAGCTGATGGCCCGCGTGCTCGGCGTGAGCCGCTCGAGCCTCTGCTCGCGGCTGGCCAACGGCTGCCCGGAAGACGACTGGGCCGTCGAGCGCGACGCGGTGATGCGCGTGCGGCCGGAGCCCGACCGCAGGTTCGGCTTCCGCTTCGCGCACGCGATGCCGCCGCCGGACTTCCGCCGCCTTGCGCGCTACAGGGCGCTGAAGCTGATGCGCGGGCCGGGCATACGCGGCCGCGCGCCCAACGCCAAGAAGAGGACCGCGATCCCAGACCCCAAGGCGAAGCCGCGCCCCGACCCGGTGCGCCGCGACTTCACCAGCCCCGTTCCCACCTGCAGGCTCGCAGGCGACATCACGTACCTGCGCACCGGCGAGGGATGGCTGTACCTGGCCACGGTGATCGACCTGCGCGCGCATGGTGGTCGGCTGGTCGCTCTCGGACCGCATGACCGCCGACATCGCGGGCGGCGGCGCTCGAGTCGGCCAAGTCGCGCGGCTACGTGGCCGGAAACGCCATATTCTGCAGCGACAGGGGCGCCCAATACACCGGCAGGACGCTCGCCGAGCGGGCGCGCGCCAACGACGTGCGGCTTTCCTGCAGCCGCACCGGAAACTGCCGCGACAACGCCGTTGCGGAGTCCTTCTTCGCGACCCTGAAGAACGAGATGTACTATCGCAGGAGCTTCGCCACCAGGGCCGACGCCAAGCACGCCGTCGTCGGGTTCATCGAGGCCGGCTGCAACCGCAGGCGGCCGCACTCCACCATCGGCTACCGGATACCCGCGAAAGCCATGGAATCGTTCTTCGAGCGGACGATGCCAGAATCAAAGGTGCTTCCCATGGCCGCCTAATTCCTCGAGCTTCCGTGTCCGAAATCTTGACACAGGTCAATCGACCATATCGGCATAGACCACGGAAGCATGACGATACATCTGAAGGACGGCCGGGAGATACAGAGCGCCTACCAAGACCCCAGGCGCAGACGGCCGCGCACGGATGCTGAGAAGCGGCGCATGAGCGAGGCCATGAAGAGGGCCTGGGCTAAGAAGAAGGCGGAGCGCGATGGCGAGTAGGCGCGTCACCACCATACCCGCGACCCGCCAGCGTTTCACCGCAGCCCCGGTTGGAGCCGCATCCGTGCGCCGTGTGGCGGCATATGCCCGCGTGTCCACCGACCACGAGGAGCAGCTCACGAGCTACGAGGCGCAGGTGGACTACTACACGCGCTACATCGAGGAGCGCGACGGCTGGGTGCTCGCAGGCATATACACAGGCGAGGGCATAACGGGCACGTCCACCAAGCGCCGCGAGGGATTCAAGGCCATGGTGGCGGACGCCCTCGCAGGCGATATCGATCTCATCGTCGCGAAGTCCGTCTCCCGATTCGCCAGGAACACCGTCGACAGCCTCACCACAATACGCTCGCTCAAGGAGGCGGGAGTCGAGGTCTTCTTCGAGAAGGAGAACATCTGGACCTTCGACGGCAAGGGCGAGCTCCTGCTCACCATAATGTCGTCGCTCGCGCAGGAGGAGAGCCGCTCGATCTCGGAGAACTGCACATGGGGCCAGCGGAAGAGGTTCGCCGACGGCAAGGTGACGGTTCCCTTCTCGCGCTTCCTCGGCTACGACCGTGGCGAGGACGGGAGCCTCGTCGTCAACCCCGAGCAGGCGAAGGTGGTGCGCCGCATCTACTCCATGTTCCTCTCGGGCAAGACCTACCGCGCCATCGCCGTCGCGCTCACAGAGGACGGCATCCCCACCCCAGGCGGCAAGGGCAAGTGGGTGCAGGGCACCGTGAAGTCGATACTCACAAACGAGAAGTACAAGGGAGACGCCCTGCTCCAGAAGCGGTTCACGGTGGACTTCCTCACCAAGCGCCAGAAGGTGAACGAGGGCGAGGTGCCGCAGTACTACGTCGAGGGCGACCACGAGGCCATCATCGAACCGGCCGTCTTCGAGGCGGCGCAGCGCGAGGTGTCAGCCCGCTCGCGGGGAGGCTACAGAAGCTGCGCGTCCCCTTTCTCCTCGAAGGTCAAGTGCGCCCACTGCGGCGCATGGTACGGCCCCAAGGTATGGCACTCCAACGACAAGTACCGCCGCGTCATCTGGCAGTGCAACGGAAAGTTCGAGGGCGAGGTCTGCCCGACGCCGCACGTGACGGAGGAGGAGCTGGAAGAAGCCTTCGTCAAGGCTGTCAACAAGCTGCTCCCGAAGCGCGAGGAGGTCTGCGCAGCCTTGCGCCGTGCCATGGATGCCGCTCTGGCGACGGCAACTCTGGAGGAGGAGCGGGATGTGCTCCGCGCGGAGGTCGAGGCATCATACGCCCTCATCGACAAGTGCATCGCCGAGAACGCCCGCGTCGCCCTCGACCAGGAGGACTACCGCCGCCGCTACGACGCGCTCGTGAAGCGCGCGGAGGAGGCCGAGGCCGCGCTCGCCGAGGCGGATGCGGAGATATCCAGGAGAGCGGCCGCCCGTGCAGATGCCGATGTGTTCATAGCCGACATGGAGTCCGCTCCCGACGTTGTGGCAAAATTCGACGAGCGCCTGTGGCATGCCATCGTGGACTTCGCGACCGTGCATGAGGACGGCACCATTACCGTCACCTTCAAGGACGGCAGCGAACTCTAGCTTCTATTGCATGTGCCCGGCAGACATTCGCCCGATGCGATGTCGACCCGCTTCGCATGGTAGTGCTCCACACACCAGTCTTTCTCGCCGCAGCAGGGACAGGTGAGCTTCCTCGTCTTGGGCGTGTGGCGCGAGACGAAGAATGCCCCGAGGCGCGGGCGGAACTGCGCACCGCAGGCGGGACAGAGATATGTCACGTGCGAATCGTAGCGGCACACCATCCAAAGCACTAGAATAGCGACTATCACAAGTGCTACGGGAAACGGCCACCATATGCCGCTCGTTATCCCATAGATAAGCGCTCCGATCCACAGCACGTCCATCACGATGCCGAGCAGGATCATCAATCCATGCCAACGCTTTCTTGCTTTTGCATCTTCCATGAGTTTTGCCATGGATGTGTCGGCCAACGTCTTGAGATCGCCGGAAAGCAGGATGTTCGCCTTGAGCTCCTGTATGGTGCCCAGCACCTCGTTTTGCCGCTTCTGCTCCTCGACGATTGCCTGTTCGCGCTCATCGAGAAGGGCGCTTAGGATGCTTGCGCTGTTCGGGCTTTCAAGCACGCCCTTGATCTGCGAAAGCGCAAGCCCCAAGGATTTCAGCATGAGGATAAGGCGCAGCCGCTTCGCATCTGACAACGTATACAGGCGCCTTCCTCCTTCCGTATATCCTGAAGGCGAGAGCAGCTCTTTGCCATCATAGTATTGGACGGTGCGCACCGTGGTACCGCATGCATCTGCCAGCTCTCCGGTTGTGTATTTGTTTTCATCCATGGCTTTTCACCTCCTGCATGCGTTTCTACAATGCGACGCCGCGTCACGAGCAAGGGTTTTCACGAACTTTTTTGAGATTATTTTGGTGACGCGGGGTCGCATGGAGCCACACGCCCGTTTCGACGGGATGCCAGTACCGTCCAGAGCCAGTGGTTTCACTCGCTAAAGGTTCCGAACTATCATCCACTCGGTCTCGTCCGCTCCGTCACCGATGTATATCGCATCGAGGAGGAAGTCCTTGAGCAAGGGGTATTCGCTTGGTTTCATGTCTCTTATCATTTGTTTCATGGGAACATTATAAGTATGCGGTCTCCACGGCATCGGCGAGGAACTTCGCCGCCCCTTCGCCTGCCGCCGAGTCATAGTACTCGATGAACCGGGGGTCTTGCAGATATCCCCTGACTGCTCCTATGTACTCCAAAATCGGGTAACCCTCGCCCCAGTGGATCGTTATCCATTTCTTGTGCATACGTGCCAGCTTCTGCGCCTCATCGCTTTTCGGGTCGCCTGTCGCCACTGCGATGCGAAGCTGCACCTTGATGGCCTCTTCCAGAAGCTCTTTGGCATCCCACTCGTCTTTGGTGAGGCTTGCCATGCACGCATTCGATGCGTCGATTGCTTCTGCGCATCAATCTGCTTTACCGCATGCCTTCAAGATCAGCGTTACGGCGCCGCAGAGAAGGCCGCCGATAAGCCAAGGGAGCCAGAAGAACTCGTAAACCTCATCGCCTTTGCCCATAGGTACAAACAGCATGCTGAGCGCAATGATAGTCGCCACGATCATGATGCATCCGCATACAGACCCCACAATTCGGCTCTCGTGCTTGAGCGCAAGGACGCGGGCTCGCTGCTCGTCCGTCAGATTCGCGCTGTCTATGTCGGACAGGCTCACCTCGTTTGCGGATTCCTTGTTGTACTCGGCGATGTTCGTGCGCCCCAAGATGAGCGCACCATGCACGATGAGCCAGACCCCGACCGCTATGCAGACGAGCATGGAGAAGGCGGGGAAGACATCGCTTATGGATGCCTCATCGGCACCTGAGGCAAAGAAGACTACCTGAACTATCCCCAGGAAAATAAGGCAGATGCCGAAGACGAACTCTCGGGCGAACTGGGACCGCGCATTCGCCTTGTCCGCCTCCGTATAGAAGTCCTCTAAGTAAGGGTGCTTTTTCACGAATGCCGAATGCGCAAGCCCTGCCGGAATTATGAGCGCCAGGCCTGAGCCTATGCCTGCGAAGAGGAAGAGCACGCCGAATCCTGCGGCTATGTTCTCAGCCAAGACACCGGCATCCGACAATCCGCCGAACAGCGCGCAGAAGGCAACTCCCAATATGATGAGCGCCACACCCGTCGGGATCTTCCAGTCGAACGTGCGCATGAGCTCGTCGTAGCCGAAGAGGTCGGACGGCTGTCCTTTCTGCGCGAGCGAGGGGTTAGGCTGCTCGGCGGTGAGGTCGCCCGTCACGAGGATATCGAGCGTGCATCCGAAGAGCTCGCATAAGGCGAGCAGCTTCTCCATCTCTGGCGTGGATGCACCCGACTCCCACTTCGCCACTGCCTGGCGGCTCACGCCGATGCGGGCCGCAAGCGCCTCTTGCGTCATGTTGTTCGCCGCACGAAGGTGCAGCAGATTCTCTCTGAATGCCATGATTAGTTCCTTTGTATCGTTCGTCCATATGTGCCGGCATGGACGAATCTAGGGCACCGGGGCGTTGCATGCCACCAACCTGCGGATGCTAATTCTCGGAGATCAAGGCAACCGCTGGTTACGAGAGCCTGTTCAGCGCGGCAAATCGCACTCGCGCCCGATTATTCGCTTTCCGCTCCGTCGCCTTCAGGAATGTATTCCAAGATGTCTCCCGGCGTGCAGTCAAGCGCCTCGCAGATGCCCGCAAGCGTCGAGAAGCGGATGGCGGTCACGTGGTTGTTCTTGATCTTCGAGAGGTTCACTTGGCTTATCCCCACGCGCTCGGCGAGCTCGTTGAGCGACATGTCGCGCCGCGCCATCATGACGTTCAAGGTGAGCTTGATCCTGCCCATGGCCTACACCAGCCCGTCGGTCTCGCGCTGGAGCTGCATGCCGTAGGCGAAGTACTGCGACAGGCAGAGCACAAGCACGCCCAGGATGATGCCGTTTATTGACACCGCGCCGTCCGTCACATCCGCTCCGAAGCATGCGGCAGCCAGGATGTTGAAGGCCTCCGCCACGACGGGCACCGATATGCAGAATATGCCTATCTCGCGCACCATGCGCACGTTGTCCTTCTGAAACGGCGTCTCTCCCTGCGAGAACCACGTCTTGCCGCGGGTCGTTTTGAAGATGAGGGACACGTTGCGGAAAACCATGGCCATGAGGCCGCTCGTTATGAAGCCGCAGATGAGGGCTATTCGCATCTGTCCCCAAAGGATCTGGCCGTTTGCCGCCACGTTTATCCCGAAGCCGTTGAGCTCGACCCTTTCGAAGCGGGCATCCGAGATATCCCCGACAAACGCTCCCATGCCGTCGGGGTAGATGAACGACGCTAGGAACGCGAGCAGGAGCAGCCCCTGCGCGACGAAGAATACGACCTCCAATACGACGGCGGCCACTTGGGCTATCTTGTTCAGCCTCTCCATTTGCCTTCCTTTCACGAGTTATCCGATGATTCGGTCATTCTATAGCAATATAATGCGGAATGCAATAAGTTTAATGCTAGTCATTAAACTTATTGTGAATAAGAAAACGTGTTTTGCTGCGATTTTGATTCGCGATCTGGTGCCGAGCAGGCATCTCCTAAAAGGAAAAGCGACACCCCTGATCCGTGATTCCGACACCCCCACTGACCAAAACGACACCCCTTTGGGAAATTTCGACACCCCTGGGCCAGGAGACGACACCCCTGCGCGAAGGGGTGTCGTTTTGTATCAAAGATGGCATTTTGTTAGATCCGTTCGCCGGTACGGGCACGTTCATGGCCGAGCTTATAGCATCCGATATCATTAGCGACAAAGAGCTGCCGCATAAATACAAGTGCGAATTGCATTCCAATGAGATTTTGCTGCTTGCATACTACATCATGACCATCAACATCGAGCAAGCCTACCACGCCCGCATGGGCGGGGAATACGTGTCTTTTGAAGGAGCGGTACTGACCGACACGTTCCAGATGACGGAAGAGGGGGATACCCTTGACACCGAGGTGTTCACCCAGAATTCCGAGCGCGTATTAGCCCAAAACAAGCTTCCCATTAGGGTCATCGTGGGAAACCCCCCGTATTCCGCCGGACAGAAGAATGCAAATGACAACAATGCGAACGAGAATTATCCTTCGCTCGATGCTCGCATTGCCGAAACGTACGCTGCTCGAACCGATGCTACGAACAAGAACTCACTTTACGATTCCTATATCCGTGCTTTTCGGTGGGCGTCCGACCGTGTTGGTGACAAAGGCGTTATCTGCTTCGTCAGCAATGCAGGATGGGTGGATGGTCAGGCGATGAGCGGCATGAGGAAATGCCTTGCGGACGAGTTTAGCAGCATATGGGTGTTCCACTTGCGGGGAAACCAACGCACACAGGGAGAAGAATCCCGAAAAGAGGGTGGCAAGATTTTTGGGTCTGGCTCTCGGGCTCCTATCGCTATAACTATGTTGGTGAAGAATCCCAATTCCATCGATCATGGTTCTATTCGTTATTACGATGTCGGCGACTATCTTTCTCGTGAGCAGAAGCTTTCTATTGTGCGTGAGGCTGCTTACGAGAAGACAGACGAATGGGTCACGGTTGTTCCTGATCGCCATGGAGACTGGCTTAATCAGCGCGATGATTCCTTTTACGATTTTGCCCCGATGGGAATCGAAAAGAGGAAGCCTCCTCTTGGTATGTTTGAAATCTGGTCTTCGGGTTTGAAAACGCAGCGTGACCCATGGGCTTGGGGTTATTCCGATGCTTCCGTTGCTGCAAACATGGAGAGACTGATGTCGGAAATGAATGCCGAAATGAAGGTGGCGAAAAAGGAGAAACGTAAGGTACGATACGATACAGAGCGTTTCAGTTGGACGCGTCGCATGCTCGACTTTGCGGGTAAATGCAATTTGCTCGAATACGATAAATCTTGCGTTCGACTCGGCACATATCGACCTTTCTGTAAGCAATGGGTTTACTACGACCGCGTAATGAACGAAAGGACCTACCAGCAACCCATGGTCTCTTCGATGCTGGCGGAAAAAGGCGGGGTCGAAATGACCTACCAGCAACACTCTTCTCGTTGCTATGGGAATTTAGTGATAAGCGTGTCGGAGCGTGGTTGTTTGGTGACCGATCATCTCCCTGATCTTGAGCTCATCCATCATGGCCAATGCTTCCCTCTTTATTGGTATGAAGAGGCTGACTCTCCTGAGCTTGTGGGCGATAACGGTCAGCAATCTCTTTTCGGCGCACAGAGCGGCGAGCAGATGCGTTTGGGGGACGATCAATCGCAGTGCGCCTACATCCGTCATGATGCCATAACTGACGAGGCGTTGCATGTTTTCCGCGCTGTTTATCCCGGTGCGTTCGGCGCGCGTCATGGGCGAAAACCGCGTGCCAAAAAAGACGGAGGGCCAGAGCTGACCAAGGAGGATATATTCTACTACATATACGGCATTCTTCATTCTGAGGAATACCGCACGCGCTTCGAAGCGAACCTCAAGAAAGAACTTCCACGCATTCCCTTGGCCGAAGACTTTGCAAGCTTTGCGATTGCCGGTCGCGCTTTGGCTAACTTGCACTTGAATTACGAGATGATCGACCCGTGGCCGGGCATTGTCGAAGAAGGCGATAGCGCTAACCCCGGGCGCACCGAAAAGATGCATTTCGGCAAATGCGCGAAAGACGACGAGCACCCTAAAGGCGAGGACGTGACGGTGCTGCGCGTTGCGGAAAACCTTACGTTGCGCAATATTCCCGTTCGAGCTTACGATTACGTGGTGAATGGCAAGAGCGCCATCGGCTGGTTGATGGATCGCTATCAAGTTCGCACGGATAAGCCATCGGGCATCGTGAACGACCCCAACGATTATTCCGATGACCCGCGCTATATCGTCGACCTCGTAAAACGAGTGGTGCGTGTCTCCATGGAAACCCTCGAAATAGTGAGCAGCCTCCCCGCGCTCAAAGAAAAGCCCCAACCTGCAAACTGGCCATTCGCTTGGAAAATCCAGGAATGAGATGTGGGCTGAGAAGCTGTTTGACGGACGCTTACCGAATGTCATATTTTTAAAATCACATAAGTAAAATTTTATGACAATATGCTGCAATGACATACGGTGTGTTATTATTTCTCCATAGTTTATGAGGGGACATCGAAGTGCGGAAGGTGAAGATTCGTTACATGCTTAAGGTGTTGCAATGAGATTGTTGAGTTTATGCCTGCAAAATTTCAAAGGGTTTGAAAATTGCAGTCTTAATATGAGTGGAAAGTCGGTCGTCGTTTTTGGTGTAAACGGAACTGGCAAGTCTTCCGTCCTTGCGGCGGTTAATTATCTTTGCTGGAATTGGCTGTATCGACTTAACCAAGCTCAAGGATCGGCGTTCAGGTCTTTGGATAGCACTCTGGTTCATTCTGGAGCATCGAAATTAGAGATATCCGGTGAATTTGAACTTGGTGGAGCGAACTTTCTATTGAAGAAGGAATATACAAAAGCGCGCCCTGGGAAAGGTGCCGTGGTTGCCGCACACAAAAAATTGTATGACGCTTTCCTCGAGCAGTATATCTCGATGTATGGTGATGAGAATAAAAATATCCCTATTTTTGTAAATTACGGAACAAATCGCTCTGTTTTGGACGTTCCCCTCCGCATACGAAACAAACATCAGTTCTCAAAGTGGACTGCATTGGAGAGGGCAATTGAAAACGAGCTGGATTACAGAACTTTTTTCAAATGGTTTCGGAATCAAGAGGACTACGAAGCCGAACTGATTCGAGAACGGCAAGATTTTGCATACAGGGACGCTTCCTTGCAATGTGTAAGAAAGGCTGTTCAGGCAATGCTCCCGGAATTTAGTGATTTGCGAGTCAAGCGTAATCCCCTCAGATTGTCGGTAACCAAAAATGGTGTAGAGTATAGTGTTGATCAACTTTCAGATGGCGAAAAGTGTACGCTCGCGTTGCTGGGGGATTTAGCTCGCAGGCTAGCTCTTGCAAATCGGGATTCCGCAAATCCATTGGATGGGGAAGGCATTGTTCTGATTGATGAAATTGAGCTCCATATGCATCCTTCATGGCAACGGCTCATCTTGCCTACTCTGAGAAAAACTTTTCCAAACATTCAGTTTCTTATTACGACCCACTCTCCGCAAGTTCTTGGCGAAGCTGATGAAAGCTTCGAACTTTTTATGCTGTCCAGCGACGCGCGACAGAAAATCATCGTTAATACCGTTGACAGAATGGATGGCTTCGACTCAAATTACATTCTCGAAGAATACATGGGTACGAAATCGACGAATCCTGAATTTCAGGCATTGCTCGATAGCGCTACTAATGAAATCGAAGGAAATCATTTCGATGAAGCCAGGCAGCTAATTTCAATGATTCGAGAGATTGTTGGCTTAAATCATCCAGTAGTTATTGAATTAGAGGGTCGTCTGAAAAGGGGCGAACTGCTGTATGAGAAGAATAATTAAAGATACCGCACCGGATTTTTGGGGTGCGTATGTGCGCAAACATCCCAATAGTCGATATGACGATTTGGAAAATACAAAGACTGGCCAATTGCTGCGAAAACAAGTGCGCGAACATATGCTGGCACAACAAAAAATGATTTGCTGCTATTGTTGTAAATCGATTGATTCTTCCAGCTCGCATAATGAGCATATCAAGCCACAATCATCCTTTCCGAAAAGCTCAATGGATTATAGCAATCTTTTGGTCTCTTGCACATCTGACAATACTTGCGGAAGGGCTAAAGAAAACCGCTATAACTCATTAACGTTCGTCTCTCCGCTTATGGAGGACTGCGAGGATCATTTCCGTTTTCTAACGGATGGTCGAATTGAAGGGGTTACGAATGAGGGCGCAGATACTATTGAGTGCTTGAATTTGAACGCATATTCCCTCGTTCAAGCGCGAAAACAGCAGTATAAGAATTGTTGCGATATGTCCCAATATATGGGAAAAGACTTTGTCTTTGAGGAATATGTGCAAGAAAAAGACGGGCGGTTGCCGCGTTTTGTCGATATGACTACGTATTTTTACAACAGAGGCGACTTTGATTCCGACATATGCGAATAGATTCAGTCAAATAGATGCACTTTGATAATTGTTTGGAAAGAGAGAAGGCCGTTGTGGCTGGTGTCGATGAGGTTGTTGGCGGGAACATTAAGAGGCTGCGCAAGGAACATGGGTTTACCCAAGAGCATATTGCGCAGTTCTTGGGTATCGACCAGACGCTTGTGAGCAAGGTTGAGAACGGTCAGCGTTCCATTGGGGTTTCTGCCCTTGAAGCGCTGTGCGACCTGTTTTTCTGCTCGCTGGATGATTTGATTGGCGAATCTGCGTCTGTCTCGCAGAAAGCCGTTGCATTCCGCAGCGAAGGGCTGGGCGGAAAAGACCTCGAATCCATTGCGGCCGTCGGCAGGATAGCCCGCAACCTTGAAGAGATGGCGACCCTAGAGAAGGCAGCGGAATATGGCGCGTAAGGAAGATGCGGCTCGCTTGGCCGAGACATTGCGGGCTGATTGGGGAAAAGACAACCTTTCCTCGATTGACATCTTCGCCTGTGCGCGGGAAATTCCGAGGCTCACAACGGTCGCTTATCCGCTGGGCGACAACATAAGCGGCATGTGCATCAAGCACGAAGATTTTAATCTGATAGCATTCAATTCCTCTCAGACTTTGGGGAGACAGCGCTTCACGCTCGCGCACGAGTTGTACCATCTTTTTTTCGACGAAGGTGCTTCCATGGTGATTTGCCCGAAAGATGTTCGGCGCTACGGTGAGGTTGAGCGGACGGCGGATTCGTTCGCCTCCTTTCTCCTTCTGCCCTATCATGCCCTACGTAGGGAATTGAGGAAGCGGGGGCTGGAAAAAGGTGGAGTGACGGACGAGGATCATCTGATCGCGGCGGTCGTGGGGATCGAGCAGAAGTTCGGAATCTCAAGGATGGCGCTGCTCGTGCGGCTCGAAGACGAAGATGTGGTGAATCGTTCCCAGAAGGAAATGCTCAGCCGAAACGTGAAGACGGCGGCACGGCGATTGGGTTATCCAACGGCTCTGTACGAGCCGCGACGGGGAAGCAACGCGAAGATGGCTGACGGGGACTATCTTGATCGCATCTGCCTGCTGTTCGAACGGGGGCTTATCTCGCAAGGACGCGCCCAAGAGCTGCTGACCGACGGATTCCGCGACGATATATGGGTGGAGACCTTCGAAGAAGACGAACTCGTTGACTGACCCGCTCTCCAGTTGGAAGCCGCCAGCATAGGGAGAATCCGCACCGTCGCGCGCGGTAACGTAAAAGCCCCTCTTTGCCGCACGCAGGCAGAGAGGGGCTTAGCTATTAGTTCGCGGCTGTTAGCTATCTGCCATTCTTGTTCTTCTTGACCATGAGCGATGTTCCCGCCAGCACGACGCCGCTCACGAACAGCAGGGCGATCCAAAGGGCAGGGTTGCTGCTGTCGCCGGTCTGCGGGATCTTGTTAGCCGGCTTTGCGTCGGCGGACTTCTCGTCGTCCAGGGAGACAACCTTCGAATCCATCTTTGCCGTCACGGTATCGGCCTTCTTGATCTCCTTCACGGCTTCCTTGTCGCTGAAATACTTGCCGCAGCCGTCGCAGTACCAATACTCGATATTTCCCTCTGCGTCAGCAGTGGCTGCCTTCGCCGGGAAGAGCTTGAGGTTCGTATGGTTCTTCGGGTCGGTCTCGCCGTAAGGCTCGTCGCAGACATCGCACTTAGCTTTGCCCTTGCAGGTGGCCGTGCCGCCGCTGTGACTGTTGCAGACAATAGTGCCGGCTTTTTCAATTGCGCCCTTTACAGCAATTTTGCCGTTGTTGGTCAGGGTTTTGCCCTGTGGCACGATGAGCTTCGTTCCTTCGGGGACGTCCAACGTCATGTTCGCGTCTACGGTCGCGTCGCTGGGAATGCCGGCGTTGCCGATGACTTTGCCATCGTTACCGTTGAAAAGCACGCTGTTCTCAATGCTGTCGGGTTCTTCGTCCAGCGTCTCCGGCCCGGTGGTCTCAATCCAAGAGCCGGAGGCGTTGACGCCGTTGCTGGAAAGGATGCCATAGCGACCGTCGGCACCGTTGGCGTCCACCTTGCTGTTCTTCAGCGTTACCGTGCCGCTGGCTGAATAGATGGCAACATCGTCAGTGGATGTGGCCACAAGCACGCTGTTGTCCACGGACACGTTGCCGTTGCCGAACAGGGCAGGATAGAACCCTTCGATTTCGCCCTCGGCGTTGCCGATGCCAATTGCGCCGCTGGCGTAAATGCCGTTCGAGCCGGAGCTTTTGGCGATGATCTTGCCGCCGAAAGCCTTGACATCGCCCCATGTGCTGATCGCCGGACCTTGAGCGGTAGCCTTAAGAGTGGCGTTGTCCTTTACAGTAATATCTCCATCGCAGACCACGCCGCATCCGGCATTTCCACCGGATGCGGCACGACCCTGCGCCTCCAGATAGGCGTTGTCCTGCAGCGTGATAGAGCCGTTATAGCCGGACAGACCGTCTACGGCATAGTTCGAAGGATCATCGGCGTTGGAATGCAGGCAGTAGAGCTTGGAATTGCCCTTCATGGTCAGAGAATGAGAGAAGTTGTATGTCTGCCCTAAGACTAGCGGAGCGTAATCGGTGGCCGTGGTGTAGATGACGTTCGCATCCCCGTCGAGCACGCATATGCCGTTCCACTGGCTGGGATTGCCTGTTGTGGTGACGTTGATGGTGGTGTCTTTGATGGAAAGGGCGCTGGTCAAGTGGCGACTATCGTTGCTGTTTTGCTGCGTCGAGCCTAAGTCGGACGCGTTCAGCGTGCCCTTCCCGGTGATGGCAAGATCGACGGCATAGACTTTTTTCACGGTGTTGGTCGTGCCATCGGCGACCTCGATGACCAGCTTCGCGCCGTAAGGGTTGTATATGTCGATGCCGCCGTTGACGGTGGCATCGTTCAGGCGCAGATAGAACGTCTTAACGGGGTCGGGGCTGTTGCTGCCCCAGATCTGAATCTTTTTGTCGGTTGCGCCGGTCAGCTCGTACACCACGCCTTCTTTGCGAAGGTTGATGGCGCTGTCCGTGATTTTGTAGTCGTCGTTTTCGGTGTTCGCCGCGCCTAGATCAAGCTGGACCTGGGGCAGCGGGCCATCGGCAAACGCCTGCACGGGCAGCAGAAACAGCATCGTGCACAGAGCGAGCAAAAGGCCCAGAGCTTTTTTCCTCATCTTCCGTTCCTCCATAACGTCTTCTGTCCGCTTGTAACTTTTCCCGGCAGCGAACACACCGAAGGGAGAGAGTAGGTTCATCATTCTGCGCTTTTTTATAGAAAAAAGCATGGAATACCCCTTACTGATCCCAAAATATACCTATGAATTATAGCGGACAATATCGACGGGTCAAGCGACAAGCGAATCAACGTTTTCGAAAACCGGCAAATTCGATTGCCCTTTCGGCGAATTTTTAGCACTCTCGGCGGTTGGCTGCTAGAATAGCGTTTTGACGGAATCGTCGGGCGCGTTCGGTGCTTGTGCGCAGCGGGCAGAAGAGGCGTCTTTTGTCCGGGCGTGGCCGACGATTCGAAAGCACAGGGCTTGCGAACTTGAGAATCTGAGAACTTGAGAATCTGAGAACTTGCGAGCCGGAAACAGGAAGAACGGAGAAGGTGACAAGCGTGCTATCCGATAGAAGACAGCGAGTGCTGGCGGCTCTCATAGAGGAGTACGTCGCGCGTGCGCTGCCTGTTGGGTCGCGCACGTTGACGGAGCGCTATCAACTGGGTGTGAGTCCCGCCACGGTGCGCAACGAGCTTTCCGTCTTGGAAGACGGCGGCTACATCGTTCAGCCGCATACTTCCGCCGGGCGCATACCTACCGATGCGGGGTATCGCGCGTTCGTGGACAAACTGCTCGATTCGGGCATGGCTCCAGCCGATACGCGCTACGACGAGGTGGTAGACGAGCTGCGCCGCAGCGCAACCGAGCTCGACGCGCTGCTCGAACGAACCTCGGCGGCGCTCACGAAGCTGACCGACTGCCTTTCGGTGGTGCTGGCGCCTTCGGTGCTCACACTGCGCGTCAAGCAGATCTCGCTCATATCGCTTTCCTCGCACCGCGCGCTCGTGGTGCTCGTCACCCAGGACGGTCGCGTGTTCAATCGGCAGATGGACTTCGACGTGCCGGTCGAGGCGGAAGACCTTGCGTCGGTACAGAAGTTCATGAGCGATGTGTTCTGCGGGAAAACGCTCAAGGAAGTGGAGGAGGGCCTGGGGCGTGGCATGGCCGAGGCCTTCCGCGACCCTTTGGTGCGCATCGTGCTCGACGAGGTGCTTTCCTGCCTGCAGGAAAGCGAGGCCGGGCGCGCGCACCGTATAGGCATGAGCGCTCTTTTGAAGAAGCCCGAGTTCAGTCAAGCGGAAACGCTTCTGCCCGTCATGCAGATGCTTGAAGACGACACGGTGCTTCTGCACGTGCTCGACGATGCAGCCACGCGCAGCGAGGGGCCGAACGTGAGCATCGGCAGCGAGAACAAGACGCCAGGGCTTTCAGGCGTTTCGGTGGTGGCAAGCCGCTACGGGCACGGGGCGACGGCGGGCGTCGTGGCGGTCATAGGCCCCACGCGCATGGACTATTCGCAGGTCATCCGCGCAGTTCGCGCGGCAAGCGTCGCGCTTGACGATGTGTGAGGACGATGCGGTTAGTCGGGTGGGCCTTCTTGTCCGGGTAAGCGCGCTCCTCCTGCGCACGATGCCGTTGTGCGAGGGTATAGGGCTTTCCCGGGTTGGAGCAGGACGTGAAAACGTTGCAGAAGATACAGAAAGATAGAGAGGTAGCAAGGGCACATGGCCAAAGATCTGTACGAGGTGCTAGGCGTGGCGAAAGACGCCACCGACGAGGAGATAAAGAAGGCGTTTCGCCGTCGCGCGCGCGAACTGCACCCAGACGTGAACAAGGCGCCTAACGCCGAAGACCAGTTCAAAGAACTCAATGAAGCGTACGATGTGCTTTCCGATCCGCAGAAGCGCGCCCAGTACGACCGCTTCGGAACCATTCCCGGCGCGGCGGGAGGCGGCTCTCCTTACGGCGGGGGCGGCTACGTCGACTTCGACGATCTGTTCGGCGGCGGTTTCGGCGGCATGGGCGACATCTTCAGCTCGTTCTTCGGTGGCGCGGGCGGCGGTCGCGCGCAGCGTCGCGAAGGACGCGACATGGGCGTCGGCCTGCGCCTGACGCTTGACGAGGTGGCGGCCGGCGTGAAGAAGGAGATAGTCTACGACCGTCTGGCCCCGTGCCCCGACTGCAAGGGAACGGGATTGGGCGCAGACGGCCGAGAGGTGACCTGTCCCGACTGCGGCGGCAAGGGTCGCGTGGTCACCGTACAGCGCACGTTTCTGGGCGACATGCAGACGGCCACCACGTGCAAGACCTGCGGCGGCACCGGCTCGACCATAGAGAACCCCTGCCCGGAATGCGAAGGCCAGGGCCGCGTTCCCGACCGCCAGCGCGTTTCGGTGGAAATTCCTGTGGGCATACGCGACGGGCAGCAGCTGCGCCTGTCCGGCTTCGGCGAGGCCGGCATGCAGGGTGCGCCTGCAGGCGACCTCATCGTGACCGTGCGCATTCAGCCGCATGAGTTCTTCGAACGCGACGGCGACAATCTGCATGCGCGCGCGAACGTGTCTATTGTGCAGGCCACATTGGGAACCGAGATAGAGATAGACGGCATCTTCGAAGACGAGAAGGTGCAGGTGCGCATTCCCGAAGGGTGCCAGAACGAGCAGGTGGTACGCGTGCGCGGATGCGGCATGCCGAAGTTCCGCAGCGACGCACGCGGCGACATGTTCGTGCATGTGAACGTGGTGGTGCCGAAGAAGGTCACGAAGCGCCAGCGCGAGCTTCTGGAAGAGCTTGCAGACGAAATGGGCGAGGACGTGTCCGAAGCGCGTTCTCCCTTGCAGAAGCTTCGCGACGCTTTTAACTAACGGAGTTCCGCCGTTTTGGCGAACGGCGGAACTTGCCGACGCCGCGAGGGGAGCCGAACCCTCTCGCTGACCCGCTGCGCCAACAGGTACGATTTCGCCGATTTCGAACGGAGCCTTATGTCCCTACCGCATTTCTATTTGGAGGAGCAAGCCGTTGCACTCGAGGGCGCAACGGCTTTTCCGTTGCGGCTTTCGCCTGACGACGCGAAGCATGCGCGCGTGCTTCGGCTTTCGCCGGGCGAGCACGTGGCGGTGATCGATGCGGCGCAGGACTACTTCGAATGCGAGATAGTGTCCTTCGACGGCGATATCCCTCTCGTGCGCGTGGCGCAAAGGCTCGATACGGGGGAGGAAGGGCCGGTCGTTGTCCTTCTGCAGGGCTTGGCGAAGGGCGACAAGATGGAGGCGGTGGTGCGCCACGCCACGGAAATAGGCGTCGCTGCGTTCGTTCCGCTTGCATGCGAGCGCTCCGTGGTGAAGCTCGATGCGAGGAAGGCGACAAAGCGCATGGAGCGGTGGCGCGCCATAGCTAAGAGCGCGGCCATGCAGTCGGGCCGCCGGATTATCCCCGAGGTCATCGAGCCTAGGGGCGTGCGCGAGGCGTGCGCGCTTCTGGGCCAGTGTACCTGCGTTTTGGTATGCTGGGAAGAGGCGCCGCGCGCGGCGAGCTTGCACGAGGCTATCGAGCAGGCGCTCGCGCAGACGCGCACGCCTGCAGCCGATGCGCGCGTCGCCGTGGTGGTGGGGCCTGAGGGCGGTCTTGCGCAAAGCGAGGTGGAGGCGCTTCTTTCCTGCAACAGGCGCGCACGGCTCGTGTCGCTCGGTCCTACTATCCTGCGCACGGAGACGGCGGGCGTGGTGGCGCCCGCGCTCGTTCTCTACGAGCTGGGTGGGTTGGGGGGCGGCTGTTCGGATAACCAAAACGGGTGGCGCTTATGAACTTTTCCGTCGTGAATCTGGGCTGCAAAGTGAACCGCGTCGAATCCGATGCTGCTGCAGCGCAGCTTATTGCTGCGGGTGGCGCGGCGGCACCTCTTGCGCAAGCGGATCTTATAGTGGTGAACACCTGCACGGTAACGGGGGAGGCCGAGAAGAAGACGCGAAAAGCCGTCCGCCACGCCCTGCGCGCGAACAGCCATGCGCTCGTGTTCGTTACGGGATGCGCAGCCGCAATCGACGCAGCGTTCTACGAAGGGCTCGATGGGCGCGTGTGCGTGGTTCCGAAGAACGGTCTGGGCGAAGCTTTGGAGCAGGCGCGCGCGCAGCTCGATGCGAACGCAACCTTTTCCGTGCTCGACATCGCGCCTGCCCGTAAAGCCGTCGCTTCCCTTCGTGCGGGAACCGGTTTTCCCACGCGCGTTGGCGTGAAGGTGCAGGACGGCTGCAACAATGCCTGCACGTTCTGCATCGTGCATGTTGCGCGCGGCCGCGCCGCAAGCCGCCCGTCTACGGAAGTACTCGCGGAATGCACGCAGCTTGCGCAGGCGGGCGTGCGCGAGATAGTGCTCACCGGCATCAACCTGGGTTCGTACAAAGAAGGAGAGCTGCGTCTGTCCGGCCTGTTGCGCCTGCTTCTCGACGCGACGGCGAGCCTGCGCTGCGAAGGCGAGCTGCCGTGCCGTTTCCGCATATCGAGCATCGAGCCGCGCGACGTGGACGACGACCTTGTAGACCTCATGGCGCATGCGGACGGGCGCATTTGCCGTCATTTGCATCTGCCTCTGCAGTCAGGAAGCGAGAAGGTTCTGCATGAGATGGCGCGGCCCTACCATGCGCGCGACTACGCGCGCCTCGTTTCCCATCTGCGCGAACGCCTGCCGCAGCTTTCGCTTTCCACCGACATCATCGTGGGGTTCCCGGGCGAAACCGAAGACGACTTCCAAGAAACGCTTGTCCTCGCCCGCCAATGCGCCTTCTCGAAGATTCACGTCTTTCCCTATTCGCAGCGCAAAGGCACGCCTGCGGCGGCACGTTCCGACCAGATTCCGCCCGAGGAGAAAAGCGCGCGTGCTCAAACGCTGCGCCTGTTGGCCGAGGAACTGCGGCGAAGCGATTACGCTCGCCGCAAGGGAACACGCGAGTTCGCCCTTGTGGAGGAAGGGGGGCGCGCCATGACCGAAAGCTACTACGAAGTGGCCGCACCGCCCGCCGCCGTAGTTGGCGGCCTTGTGGAGATAATCGTTCAGTGACGGCTTATCTTCGACGGTGCGGGCGTGATACAATCACCCCTATGGCAAACCGGACGCACATCGCTTCGACGACGCCTGCCGGCACGAGCATGGTGCTCGTCGCGAGACATTCGCCCGCGACGGCCATTGCGGCAAGCCTGCGACGAAGCGCAAAGGAAGGCCCAAGGAACATGGATATTCTTTTCAACTACGACTACCGCGAGGAGGATCTTGAGCGGCTTCCCCTGGAGAAGCTTGCGCGCTTCGTCCTTGCGCACGAGGAAAAGCCCGACAACACCGAAGTCTCCATCAGTTTTGTAGACGATGAGACCATCGCGGACCTCAACGAGCGCTATCGGGGGAAGTCAGGCCCCACCGACGTGCTCTCGTTCGAGTGCGACGGAGTCGAAAACGACTTCGACGCCGCCGTTTCCGCCCAAGAGCCCGACCTTGTGTTCGAATTAGGAGACGTGATCATCGCCCCCGACGTGGCGATGCGCCAAACCTACGAGTTCAAAACCACGTTCGAAGAGGAAGTGAGCCTGCTTTTGGTACACGGGCTTCTGCATCTGTGCGGCTACGATCACGTGGAAGACGACGAAGCCGCGGTCATGGAGAGTCTCGAGGCCGAGATTTTGGCCGCATGGGTGAATAGGCGGGCGTAGCATGGCGAAGGCAACGCTTGGGCGCGCTTTCGCCTGCGCGGGACGGGGCATCCTTAAAACCATCGTGCGCGAGCGCAACATGAAGATACACTGTGCGGCGGCGGTTCTCGCGGTGGCGCTGGGGCTGGCGCTTTCCATCGACGCGACATCGTGGTGCGCGGTCGTTATCTGCATCGGCGCTGTTATGGCGGCCGAATGCGCCAACACGGCCATGGAGGCGGTGGTGGATCTCGCATCGCCCGAATATCACGAGCTGGCAGGGTTGGCGAAGGACGCTGCGGCAGGCGCCGTCCTTCTGCTCGCATGTGCTTCGGTGGCGGTCGCGTGCTTCGTGTACCTGCCGCGCATCTGCTCCCTCGCCTTCGGGTAGCGGTTCCCGCAGGTTGTGCGCCCGTCGCGCCGACCTTCGGGTAGCGGTTCCCGCGGGTTGTGCGTAGGGCAAGGGTTCTGCCCTTGTCGCTCGAGAAGAAGGTTCAAATAGGTAGCATGGTTTTCGAAAAACAAGCCAAGGAAAACGACAAAGGACGAAACGTGGAAATAGGTCATAATCAGGTTGAAGGCTTCAAATCGGGCTTCGTCACGCTGGTGGGGAGGCCGAACGCGGGGAAATCGACCTTGCTGAACGCCATTATGGGCAAAAAGATCGCCATCACCTCGAACACGGTGCAGACGACGCGCCATCGATTCCGCGCCGTGCTCACGCGCCCAAAGTTCCAGATGATAATCGTGGACACGCCCGGCCTGCACAAGCCTCACGATGCGCTCGGCGAGGAGCTGAACGTGTCGGCCTTGAAGGCGCTCGAAGACGTCGATGTGGCGGCCATGCTCATCGACGCTTCGAAGCCCATAGGCAGAGGCGACGAATGGGTGGCCGCGCAGGTGCGTGCGGCGATGTCGAGGAAGATATGCGTGCTTTCGAAAACCGACCTGGCAAACGATGCCCAAATCTCCGCGCAGCGCGAAGCCGCCGAGAAGCTGATGAAGTGGGACGCGATGGTGGCGCTTTCCTCCGAAACCGGGAAAAACGTGGATGCGTTCGTGGAAGAGGTGGCTTATCTGCTGCCGGAAGGGCCCGCGTGGTTTCCGCCCGATATGGAAACCGACCAGCCCATAGAGGTGGTCGTGGCGGAATTCGTCAGGGAAAAGATACTGCGCACCTTCCGCGACGAGGTGCCCCATGCCATCGGCGTGCGCGTCGAGGAAATGGAGCACGAACGCAAGCGCAACCTTACGCGCATCTACGCCGTGGTATATGTTGAGCGGGAAAGCCAGAAGGGCATCATCATAGGCAGAAAAGGTGTCGCCATCAAGCAAATTGGCATCGAGGCGCGCGCCGATTTGGAGCAGCTTCTGGGCACGCGCGTGTTCCTCGATCTTTCCGTGAAGGTGAAGAAGAACTGGCGGCGCGATGCCGCCCAGATTCGCCGTTTCGGATACGGCGAAGGCGCGTAAGCCGCGGATCTTCGGCCAAGGTATTTCGAACTGCCTGCGTCTGCCGCATCGGCGACGTGGCGCGCGGCGCCCGCCTTGGGAGGTTTCGAGCTGCCTGCGTCTGCCGCATCGGCATCTGCTTGTTTCGCGCAGCGGCGGTGCTTGCGCTTGCACACGGGTTTTTTCCGCTACAATGACAACGAGTACGAACACGCAAAGCACGCGAGGAGCTCGCATGAAATGCCCTAACTGCCAATCCGAGAACCGAGACGGCGCGAAATACTGCGACGAGTGCGGTTTCCCGCTTTCAGGACGCATCGCCGCCGTTGCCGCTGCTTCAGGCGAAGGATCAGATGGTGCCCTTGAGGCTCTTGCCGGCCCATCGACGGGCGAAACCGCCTCGATAGACATCCCTTCTGTGGAAACACCAGATGAAGAGGATTATTCTGCGGTAAAGACCCTCGCAAACGACGACCTGTACGAGTGGCAGGACGGGTTCGATTTCGCCCCGCTCGACGACGAGCGCCCTCGCGGATGCGAGCCCGAAGAAGAGGATTTCGGTACGCGAGATGGCGGTCGCCCGAGCGACTGGGACCCCGACCGCACCGCCGACCTTTCCGGCATAGAACGGCTGGTAGACCCCGGATACGTGCCGCCCGCCTCCACTTGGCGCGCAGGCGACACCATGGAGATGCCCGCGCAAAGCGAGGCGCCTTCCGGCTCCCAGCGCGACTTCCGCGCACCCGATGCGAGTTCGAAGAAGCGTCGCGGCGTGCGCAAGGGCGTAGTCATCGCCATCCTCATGGTGCTTCTCGCTGCGGGCGCGGCGGCGGGGGCGACGTATCACATGGAGATATGGGGCGGCCGCATCGTGCCCGACGTAGTGGGCAAATCGCAGGCCGACGCCACCTACGAGCTTGAGGCAAAGGGCTTTTCCGTGAAGCCCATGCAGGTGAAATCCGATGATATCGAGGGGAAAGTGCTGCTTACCGACCCTTCGGCGGGCTCACGCCAGGTACAAGGCGCCGAGGTTGTCATCCATGTTTCGGTGGCACGCGTCGTACCGAAGGTGGAAGGCCTTCCGCGCGATGAAGCCGTGGGGCTTTTCAAGGAAGAAGGGCTCGAGAACGTGGAGTATGAAACCGAGTTCTCAGACGCTGCGAAAGGCTCCGTCCTTTCGGTGGATCCTGCAGTCGGGCAGAAAGTGAAGGCGTCCACGCACATCGTCGTCAAGGTGGCCACGCCCTACACGGTGCCGAACGTGGTGGGGAAGACGGGCGAGGAGGCGCAGGCCGCCCTTGCCGATGCCGGCTTCGTTCCCGGTATAGTGCAGGTGTACGACGAGAGCGTGCTGGAAGGCCAAGTGGTGAGCACCGACCCGGAGGCGGGAGCCGAGCTGCCATCGGGCTCCGCCGTTACGGTGAACGTGGCGAAGTCGCGCTCGGCCGAGCTCGTAAGCGCCACGCACACCTACTTCCAGTCGAGTGAGAAATTCTCCATCGACGGCGTAACCTACGAGGTGAACCCTGACACGCTCGACGTGAGTTACGCAGGCGACAACACCACGAAGTACACCATCTCCGCCCGCGTCGTGGAAACGCGCGACTATCTGTTCTTCGGATCGCAGACGCTCTACGGCGAATGGAAGGCCGTTTCGGGAACCATCACCTGGAGCGCCGACAACGGCATCGCTGCATCGTCGCCGCAGATAGCGCGGGTCTAACGCAATTCGCATCAGCTATGGCCCAACCTACTTACACCACGCGTGCCATCGTGCTGCGCAAGACGAAGCTCGGGGAAGCAGATCTCATTCTCACCCTGCTCGCGCGGGACGGATCCCAGCTGCGCACGGTCGCGAAAGGCGCGCGGAAGCCGGGAAGTCCGTTCGCTTCGCGTTTGGAGCTGTATGCGGTCGCCGATCTGCTCTGTTCGAAGGGCCGTTCGCTCGACATCGTGAAGGAGGCACGTCTTGCCGAAGGAAACGAGCGTTTGCGCCGCAACATCGAGCATGCCGCCGCCGCCGCGCCCATGGCCGAGCTTGCGAGCCGTGTAACGCAGGCCGACCTCGAAAACCCCAAACTTTTCGCCTGCACGCGCGCTGCGTTCGCAACGCTTGACGCCCTCGACGCTGAGGCGGCTCCCGGCATCTGCGCTGCGCATCTGCTGAAAACCTTCGCGTTTTCGGGCTTTCGTCCCAGCCTGCATGCCTGCGCGGTGTGCGGCGCCCCCATAGACGCTTCGTCACAAGGCGATCTGCCCTTCTCTTACGGCGAAGGCGGTCTTGTCTGCTCACATTGCCGAGGGCATACCGCCACGGTGCACCTGCCCGCGCGAACCGTCGGCTGGATGCGCTACCTTATGGGTGCGACGTTCGCCGAGGCGTCCACGTGCGGCATGGACGCAGATGCGGCGTTTTCGGTTCTCAAGGTGTGCCAGCAATGGACGCGCGAGCACGTGGGGGCGAACTTGAAGTCGCTGGAGTTCCTGTTCACCTGCGGCTTGTTCTAAAACGCCGGAAGATAAGGCGCGCAGGAGCAGCGCGAAGCCGTTTTCCGCGCAAAGGGAAGCAAATCGAGAAGTAATCGGAAAGAAGGAAGCAGTGCACACTTACAAAACGCGCGGCGTCTGCTCGCGCGAGATTCACGTGGAACTTGACGGCGATACGGTGACCCACGTCGATTTCACGGGCGGCTGCGACGGCAACCTGCGTGCCATATCGAAACTGGTAACCGGCATGAAGGCAGACGACGTGATACGGATTCTGGAAGGCAACACCTGTGGTACCCGCCAAACCTCCTGCGCCGACCAACTAACCCGCGCCCTGCGCGAGGCCGCGCAACAGTAAGCGGAGTGAACCAGCATTCAACCTGCGGATTCGTCGTCGGCATTGCCGAACGCGTTCGCTACCTGCTCGCACTTCCCCCGGTAAAGACCCGCGACCTTTCGGCCCGTCTCGCCGGTGCCGTTTCGCCCGAAGAACGGCTTCCTGTTGAATCGGTCTTGCTGCAGTAC
>JAEYEL010000175.1 GCA_023403475.1 Actinomycetes bacterium | reverse complement strand
CCGAGTCTGCTTCTGTGCGACGAGCCCACCGGCGCGCTCGATTACCAAACATCCAAAGAGATTTTGGAGCTTATAGAGCAGGTGAACCGCGACTTCGGCTGCACGGTGGTCATCGTGACGCACAACGACGCCATCAAGCGCATGGCGAGGTGCATCCTGCGTCTGCGCGACGGCCAGCTGGTGGAAGACGTGCGCAACGAGCACGTGCTGTTCGCGCGCGAGCTTGAGTGGTAGGCCGCCATGGCAAGCCCTCTTCGCAAGCGCTTTTTGCGCGAACTCAAGAACAATTTGGGGAAATATCTGGGAATCTTTTTGCTCATGGCTGTGGCCGTCTCGCTGACCACGGGCTTTCTGGCTGCTGCGGCGAGCATCGAGGTTTTGGCGGGGAACATTCGCGACAAGTATCTTTTGGAGGACGGTCAGTTCGTCTCCAACTTCAAAGTGTCCGACGAAGTGCTTTCCCAAGTGGAAGACTTGGGAGTTTCGGTGCATCCGAATTTCAGCCGTGATGTCGACATGGTGGTTGACGGCGAAAGCATCGATGAGGGCGCGGGCGTTGCGCAGGTCATGCGCGTCTTCGCCGTGCGAACTCAGGTTGATTTGGCGGCGTATTTCGAAGGTGAGGCCCCAACGTCTGCAAACGAGATAGCCATCGACCGCGTGTACGCCGAGCATCACGGCATCAAGGTGGGGGATGCGCTGACGCTGGCGGGCAAGCGGTTCGTCGTCTCGGGCATTCTTTCGCTTTCCGATTACCAGGCGCTGTTCGAGAAGAATTCCGACTTCGTGTTCAACGCGCAGTCCTTCTGCGTGGGCGAGGTGACTGAAACGGCGTTCGACTCTTTCGAAAGCGGCACGCTACGTTACGTGTACTCGTTCGTGTGCGATGGCCGCGATCTGTCCGATGCCGACCGCATGAGCCTCGAGGAGGATATCGCCGACGTTCTGTCCGACGCGAAGGTGGCGCTTTCCGACTTCACGGATGCCGACGCCAACAAGGCCATCAGCTACGCTGCAAAAGACGTGGAGGGTGACCAGCTCATGTGGGAGGTTTTGCTGTGGCTCATCGTGGGCATCATGGCCTTCGTGTTCGTCATTTTAACCGGGGCCACCATCGAGGAGGAAAGCGCGGTTATCGGCACGCTTTTGGCCAGCGGTTATAGGAAAGGCGAACTGGTGCGGCATTATCTTGCCCTGCCCATGATGGTGGGAACTGCCGGTGCTCTTGTGGGAAACGTGCTCGGCTACACGCTGCTTGCCGACCCCATGAAGGGGCTTTACTACAACAGCTACAGCCTGCCGCCCTACGAGGCCGTTTGGAATCCGCGCGTGTTCGTGTTCACCACGGTTGTCCCGCTGGCGCTGCTTCTAGTGATTACCGTGGCGGGTTTGCTGCGCAAACTGGGGTGTACGCCCTTGCAGTTTTTGCGCCACGAAATTTCGCACACGTCGCGTCGCCGTAGCGCGCACCTGCCCGAGAAGATGCGGTTCATCAGCCGTTTCAGGCTGCGGGTGTTCCTGCGCAACCTGCCGAATTTCGCCACGCTGTTTCTAGGCATCATGTTTTCCAGCCTGCTGCTCATCTTCGGGCTGTGCATCATCCCCTGCATCGAGAGCTACGCCGACGACCTGCGTGCGAGCATGGTGGCCGAGCATACGTATACGCTGAAAGCACCGCTCGAGCTTGAAGGCACCGATGAGCAACGTGAGGCGTACGCCGCCGCGCTCGAGCTTTCCCGCAAGGTGGATATGAGCTCCATCGACGAGGACGCCATGGGCAAGGCGCTGGCCGGCATCATCTCCGAACGCGCGAAGACGCGTGTGGAGGATACGCTGGCCGATTCGTTCGACGAGAGTGACGTGGGCGAAGACGACCTTGATCTGGGCGCTGTCGATTTTACGGGCATCGAGCCGGCGGACGTGGGGCTTGACGGCGCCGATCTGGGCGGCTTGAGCTTAAGCGAGCTTTTCCAGTTAGCCGATGCTGCAAGCAGAGTGCCCGACGGCGACGACGCGCACCCGGTGAACACTCGCGACAATTCCGAGGCGGCTGTGAGCCAAGCGGAGAAGTTCGCCGCAACCTCTCTGGGCGTCGCGCGGCTTTCCGGCGAGGGCTACGAGGACATAACGGTGTACGGCATCCAGGAAGATTCCGCGTACTGGGACGAGGTGGACGTTTCCGGTGGCAAGGTGGTTGTCGGCAACGGCCTTGCCGACAAGTACGGCATAGCCGCAGGCGACGCCTTCGACTTGAGCGACCGCTACGGCGATGACGACTGCACGCTCACCGCTTCGGCGCTGTGGGGGTCTTTCGGCAATATGAACGTCTACATGAGCATTGAGGAGTTCAACAAGATGTTCGGCAACGATGCCGCCTATTTCAACGGTTACGTTTCGAACGAAGCGCTGAACTTGGACGACGTCTACTTGGCAAGCGATCTAACCCCTTCCGACATGGACAAGATAGTGGCGCAGATGCGCGATTCCGTGGGCAACAGGGGATCGATGATGGTGACGGTTGCGGTGCTCATCTTCGTCATCCTTATGTATCTGCTGACCAAGACGGTTATCGACCATTCCGCGCGTTCCATATCCTACATGAAGGTGTTCGGTTACCGCGACGGCGAGATCAACCGCCTGTACCTGAACTCCATCACGACAACGGTGGTGGTCTCGCTTGTGGCCTGTCTGCCCATCTTGTTCTGGATACTGGGGCTTTTCGTGAAGGTGGCCTTCGCCGACTACACGGGCAACTTCGTCATAGCGATAGAGCCGGGCTACATTCTGCAGGACATTGCCTTGGGTATCGTCTCCTATGCCGTGGTGGCCTTCCTCCACGTTCGCCGTATCAAGCGCGTCCCCCTTGCCCTTGCCCTCAAGGTGCAGGAATAGGTAAGGTGCCGGGGTGCCGGAAGTGCCGGGGTGCCAAAGGGACACCCCGGCACCCTCGAAGCCGCGCAGGCTATGGCATTGCGGACATCAAGCTCCGCATAAAAGGGCGCCCATTGCAGGTAAAGCCAGGCAATGCCTATGCCTCCCGCTATGGCGCATGCTATCGCAGTGTAAAGCATAG
>JAEYEL010000147.1 GCA_023403475.1 Actinomycetes bacterium | reverse complement strand
GTTGCTAACGGATCATTCATCAAAAATGATCACACCTGATCAATTGATGGAACTCCCTCTGGCATATTACAACGAGCCGGTGTTGAACGAGTTCATGGAGAGGTTTTTTGGAAGCGCGGGGCTTCGTCCATCCAGCTTGGTGCAGCATACCACCAACTGCGACAGCATACGAAGGCTTTTGCGCAGTGCGAAGGCGGCCACGTTCAGCGATACGTTCAGCTTGTCCGTGCGCAAGCAAGCAAATGGAATTGCTGCGTTGAAGGTGAAGCCGGAGCAGGAAGTGTGCGTCGGGTTCCTGATGAGCAGAGATCTTGGGAAGCGAAGCCTCGAAAGCGCCTACATACGACGTTTCCAAACGATGCTGAAAGCCCGCCACAAAACATACCTGAGCAGGCATTCCGTTCCTGCTTCATGTTCTGTTTAGCAACGATGGGTTCCCCATGCCGCCAAAATGATGGCCGGCGGCGGCCATTAACCGCTATCGTTCGCGGGAAAGCGGCGGCGCGATATCAAGGCAGCAAGCGACAACCGAATACCGACGCCCCTCGGCGAAGCCGCCTTACCCAAGCCGCTTCTTGCGGATTTTCCTGAGGTAGTTTTTCTTGAAGTTTGCCCATTCGCCGAAGAAGCGTTCTTCCGTATGCCCCTCTTTGTGGTTTTGATAACGCAGCGCGGTCAGTTCGATTCCGCAAATGTAGTCGGCAACCTGGAAGAGATAATAGGAGGTCGGGGATACATCGCGGTAGATGATTGCTTCCTTGGAAATCGCCTCGTTGATTGCTGTGTGAATGGCGCGCTTCACAGTGCGCTGCCCGTTGTCGTAATAAATTTTCACCAGGTCATACGATTGGAAGAACTCAAGGTTGCCGATAATGAAGGACTTGACATCTCGGCGCATTTTTTCTTCCAGTTTGTCGGGGTTTGAAATATCCTTTTTCCTGTAGACAAACACTGTGTAGCGATAGTCGGTCTGTTCGGCGAAAATACGAAAAATAGCGAATCGCCGCTTCCTTATTGCGAAGTCCATGGAATCGTACGGCTGGTGGCCTCGTGTAACTGGTGTGAAGTGGAATGTCATCGGTGCAAGTTGCGCGTTGCCCATGATGTCGAGGTACTGAGTAATACTAGGGGTAACGTCCTTTGCCTGATTGTGAAATACGAGCGTGAGCAAATAGTATTCAGATCCAGAGCCTATATCGCCGGATTCGTCTATGAAAACGGAAAGCTCTTTCATTCGCTTAGCTCCTGTCGAAATAAAAATGCCGGGGGAAACCCCCCGGCTACTTCGACAGGCCTTCTTTCGAAAGTCTACCTGATTTATATCATGCCTTGGGAGTTTTTTCAAGTATTAATTTTAACAAACATTTGTACTAAAAACAAGTGTGAAAATGGGAAAGTCAGAGGGGAATCGTTTCACCCAAGCCGCTTCTTGCGGATTTTCCTGAGGTAGTTCTTCTTGAAGTTTGCCCATTCGCCGAAGAAGCAGGAGGAAACCGAGCTCCCGGAGCGGTTTCTTCCCGCTGTCTATTTCTTCAACCGGTAATGGGCGGTGCGGCCCTGTCCGACGCGCTCGACGAGGCCTTGTGCGATCAAGCGGTTCAGCACCCTGTTCGCCATGGTCGTGGATATCTCGAGGGTGCTTTCGACGTCTCGGCGGTAAACCCGGGTCTGTTTATCGAATAGCTTGAGCGCCGTCGCCTCGTCTTCGGAAAGGCCCTCAGGGACTGGGTGCCCTTCCTGGAGCCGATGGACGTTGGGCAAGGTGATCTTGAACGCGTTCTCCGATGTCTGGATCTCGGCATCGGCGGGATAGTCGGCGTAGCATTCCCGGATTTTGGGCACGCCCGTCCCGTACGCCTCGATGAACCCTAGCCGGTAGAAGATGTTCGCCAGCTTCTTGTTGCGAACGATGGACACGCCCAGCTCGAGGTCCTCCAGGGTGATGCCCTTGACCAGGCCGCCCAACGTCACGAACTCGATCCTGTCATCGAACACGCTCAAAAGCGCGGGGCCGCTGAAGGCGTAGTCGCGGTGCACGACGGTGTTGAGGAGCGCCTCGCGCACGGCTTCCGCAGGGTAGTCGCGCTCGTCGATGCGTTCGAGCCCCTCGTTACCCACAAGCCCGAGCGTCCTCATCTGCTGTGGGCCGAACGGAATCCCTTCCTCGGCGAAGACTTCCTCGGTGGCGTCGAAGCTCAAATCCTGCGCAAGGGACCGGACGTTCTCGTAATCCTCGCCGTCGGTCTCCTTGATCATACGCAAGATGGCGCTCTTCGTCGCGGGTACCGACGGGGCGCCCTGCCTCACGAACACGCCCTCGGGGCGTATGCCCTTGCCGGCAAGGTAATAGGGCGCGGCGGTCCCCTTCTGCACGTGGATGGCAACGATGTTTCCGCCCTCCTTAGTCTCGACGCCCGTCGAGACGAACATGGTGACGTCGGGTCTGATGGCGTCGCGCACCATGCTGGTCACCTGTAGGATCGTCCCATCGGGGTCGGGCACGCCCACGACCTTGCCATCATCGGTCACCCCGATCTCCACCGTGCCCCCATCCGTGTTGTACTTGCAGGCGCGGTCGATAAGGCTCGTCGTTTCCCATGGGGTCGACCCTTCTCGTCTGCGCGCTCAGAAACCGACGGTCATGTGCAGTTGGTAGAACGCGATGCGGGTTGCGAACACGGCGGCCAGCGCAAGGAGGCTTGCCGCGCTGCGAATGGCGAGCACACGGTTGCGGGAATGGTTGCAGCGTATCGACCACGCCGCAGCGGCCACGCTTAAAGCCCCCAGCACGAAATGAACGAGGATGGCCGTTGCGTAGTCGGGCGCAAGGGAGCTAGCGGAAAACTCGTTGT
>JAEYEL010000135.1 GCA_023403475.1 Actinomycetes bacterium | reverse complement strand
CTGCCCTCGAACGGCCCTCGAACCCGCCCCCGGATCGCCCTCGAATTTCGCCTCCACCAAACGCTGGCAAGCCGCCGCTTCGAATATCCTCGTCCGCCGCCGCGCCCGTCCGTCCGAAAACTGCCTGCCGTCGAGCCCGTCCGTCCGAAAACTGCCTGAAGACTGCCCAAAACATGAAATCTTTCGATTCCTGTTAAGAAATTGGAATTGAGGGGCGCTGGGGAGGTCGGCGGAATCAGCGACCTGCGGTTATGCGGAGACGTCGTCGGCGCCAGAAATGTGAAACGCTGTAAAACGCCTGATGGCGCATCTCCGCCTTCCCCTCAATTCCAATTTCTTAACAGGAATTCGCGATTTCCGTGTTCCGCTGTCCCGTTTTCCCCTCAATTCCAATTTTTCAGCAGCGTTCTTGTTGCCTCAACTTGTCGCGCGGTCTCTCAGCGGTTCCTCCAGCTTCTCCATCCTTTGCCAAAGTGCTGCGACAAGGCCAACATGGCGGCAATCTTTCAACAGCCCCACCAAACTCTTCTCTTTCCGCCTCCTGCGAAGGGTCGCCCTCGATGGGGCTCGGGAGGCAGTCCCATCGAGGGCGCTGGGATCCAGAGGGCTGTCCCGCCGATCGCGCTGGGATTCGGAAAGCGGTCCCGCCGACCTCAACGGGACTCAGAAGGCTGTCCCGCTGCCCTCGCTGGGAGTTAGTAGGGCCAACCCCCCCAGCGGACGGCAAGGTCTACTTTTCGTTTAGCAGGTCGATTACCTTCAGGTCGGCATGGGAGGATTCTATGATCTCTTTGTTGCCGAACACGCAGACGAGGTTTTGCGCTGCGGCTTCGGTCACGTTCGAGGCGAGAGGGTGCAGATCCTCCGCTCGGGTGGCAACGGCTTCGGTGCGCGTTTTTGCGTGCTCTTCTTCGCTTACGCGCGCGAAGAACCTGCCGTCTTGGCGGCGGGCTATCTCACGCGGCTTGAGAGGTGCGTCAAGGCTCGCTACCGTACTCACCACATAACCGTCCATCTGGTCTTCTTCCGGTCCGAACTCTTCAAGCCATGCGCCCGCGCTGCGGAAGCGTCCAAGGGTTTCGTCAAGGTGTGGATCGCGGTACGAATAGAACCGCATGCTGCCCGTTCGCGTGGTTTGGAACCCTGCGCCGTATGCGCCGCCCTTCACGCGCACCTCCGTCCACAGGTAATCGTAGGAAAGGGCGCGGGCGGCTACGAGCCACGAGCCGGAATAGGGCGCACCGAGCAGACGGCGGTCGAAACCCGTGGCGGCGTACACCACGTCGGCGGGAACGATGAACGCTTCGTTTCTCGGCTGGGGGGCGGGAACGGCGTAGCACGCCTGCCCGGTGCTGCCGCTGGCATCCGCACCGCCCAGAGAGTCGCCTAGCGAGCCGCCCAGCGAACCGCCCAGAGAGCCGTCCAGCGCGCCGCCTGCTTTCCAATAGCGGGCGAAGTCTTTGTCGCTTCCGGTGAAACTTACCGTGAGATTCTCGTTGCGGAAAACGAGCGCGGCCACCTTGTCGAGCTTGCAAGCAAGGTCTTCGGCACGTTCGTCGTAATGCTCTAGCAGGTCTTTCAGGAAGCGGTAGAAGTCGATGCCGGAAAGTTGCTCGCGTACGACGGCGGCGGGCAGGCAGTAGGAGGCCACGCGCGACATGGCTGCGCTGTGTCCGGTGTTCGCGAAGCCCTGTTCCATGGCGACCCGCTTCTGGACGAGCACGTCTTTGACCCTTTGCGCGTCATGGACGTTCGTTGAGGTCATGATCTCGTTTGGCAGCGCGGCCACCTCTTCCACGTTTTCGGAAAGCGACGACGCGCTTACCACCAGCATAGGGCGTATGTCGTTGCGGTCTTTCGGGTTGTCGTGCACCTCGGTGAAGACGGTGAGATTGCCCAGCTTGCTCTGCACAAGCGTGTCTATTTCCGCAGCGGTGTGGCTTTCCGTGCCCATCTTCCCCAAAACGAGCGCGAGAATGGTCGCATAGGGCAGATCTTCGAACGCAATGTCCGAAAGGTCGAGGTAGCGATAGGCGTACGTGATGCCGCGCGTGGGAATGCGATGGCGCAGACAGGGGACGGGCGTGCCTGCGGCCAGCGCATAAGGCGGCTCGGCGGGCGCCTCGCCCAAGTCGGCCACGGAAAGACGGGGGAGGGTGGCCAAGGCGTCCGGCGAATCGGGCTCTTCCTGCAGGCGGCGCAGCTCGGCGACGTTTTCGGCCACCTGCGAAAAATCGCTTTCCCGCATGTTCGCCTGCGCGGCCAGCGCGCGTTTCGCCTCGAACTCGTCTTCTTCGTTGGGGACGGGCTCCACCTCCACTTCGGCCATGTGGTTGCTGTTCAGGAACACGTCGCGGATAAACTGCTCGAAGTAGCCTTCGCCGAGCGCACGGCGCAAGTAGGCGAAGTCGTCTTCATAGCGCAGGTACGCCGTTGCCAAGTCGTCGTCGTAGAGCCAGCCCGAAAGTGCGGCCATGGAAAGGGCAACGCCGTCGGCCACGCCGAAGTCGTGTTCGCGCATGACGAATTCCGCATGCGAAAGGGCCGCTTCCACAAGGGCGCGGTCAAGGCCTCCTTCGGCCAGACGGCTCAGCTCGTCCTCCACAACGCTGCGGAAACGCGTGGACGCTTCGGGCGCAAGCCCGCGCAGCTGGATGACGGCGAAGGGTTGCAGAAGCGAGTCGGCGAAGAAGGCCTGGGCGTCGTCGGCTAGGCCCTCGTCGAGCAGGCGGCGCTTGAGCGGCGCCTCGTTCGAACCCATGATGGCATCGATGAGAATGTCGGCGGCTATCATGCGCGTGCGTTCGCGCACGTTGCCTACCACGTAGGCAAGCCCCATGCACGAGTTCTCGGGCGCGGTGCTCATGGCTCGCGTGATGCCCAAGTGCTTGACGGGCGGCTGTTCGGCCAGCTCGTTGGGAAAAAGCGCCGGTTTGCCCGCAGATTTGCGCTCCTCGTTGCGTTTGCGTTCGGCTTTTGCAACGGGGGAGAGATATTTGTCGTTCAGAAACGCGAGCATGCGGTCGAGGTTCATGTTGCCGTACAGCGTGAGGTAGCTGTTGTTCAGGCGGTAGTGACGTGCGTGCTCTTCAAGGTAGTGTTCGTAGGTGAGATCGGGAATGGATCGGGGCGTGCCGCCCGACTCGAACCGGTAGGCGGTGTCGGGGAAAAGCGCCGCCTGCAGCTCATCGTAGAGCACCGAGTTGGGGTCGGAAAGCGCACCCTTCATCTCGTTGTACACCACGCCGTTGACTTTGAGGCGCGGCGTGGGGGATGCGGGGGACGTAGACGCTGCGGGGGCTGCGGGGGACGTGGGGGACGCGTCTTCCTCATGCGGCTTCGCTTCTGCTTCCGCCAGTTCGTAGTGCCAGCCTTCCTGCTCGAAGATGGCGCGCTTGCGATAGATTTGCGGGTGCAGCACGGCATCCATGTACACGTCCATGAGATTGAGCAGGTCCTGTTCGTTGGTGCTTGCCACCGGGTACATGGTCTTGTCAGGGAAGGTCATGGCGTTCAAAAACGTTTGCATGGAACTTTTCAGCAGGTTGACGAACGGCTCCTTGACCGGGAACTTGTCGGAACCGCACAGAACCGAATGCTCCAGGATATGGAAGACGCCGGTGTCGTCTGCAGGCGGCGTTTTGAACGAGATGGAGAACGCCTTGTTTGCGTCGTCGTTTTGCAGGTAAAGCAGTTTCGCTCCGCTTTCCTCGTGTACGAGCGTGTAGGCGCGTCCGTCTATTTCGGGGAGATCTTCGCTGGTGAGTACGGTGAACCCGTGCAGCTTCCGGTCTATTTCAAGTTCCATTCCGCATACCTTTCGTAAAGGGCGCTGGCGTTTCTTGCGCTATGCCGTCTGCTTGATGCCTCGCTAGCAGCGCTGGGTGCGGCCCGCTGGCACCCCGGGTGCGGCCCGCTGTCATCTTGGACGCGGCCCGCCGCTGCTGGCGTTTCCTGGCGCGCAAGCGTGCCATGAGGAGTGTCCTTTTGGCACCGCTGGTGCGCTGTCAGCCGTTGCCGCCCATTTTCGCACAAAAATTCCCGCCCTGCGACACTGTGTTCCGTCTTGTTGGAATCTCCCTTTTCGGCTCTCTTCGTTTTCCGGTTGAAGCGATTGAGGCTTTCCGGGGACTGGGAGTGAATCTTTCGAGAGGATGGCGAAGGCGGCATTTCGCTTCCGAGCGCGAGCCTCTATGAAGGTTGTTCTCCCTCTAGCTCTTTTCGCAGGTAAAGACCACTTTCAGTGGCGGTGAAGCCCAGGTTGCGGTAATATTGGCGGGTTCCCACGGCGCTGATGACGTTCACGGCGGCATAGCCTTCCTCGCGCGCGATCGCGCAGGCGCGCTCCACCAGCTTGCGGCCAAGACCTGTGTGCTGGGCGTTTTGCCCCTGCCCGTGCAGGCTGGCAACGCGGCCGTACACGTGCACCTCGCGGATCATGGCCTCGCCGGGCTTCACGGGCAGCTCGTCTTCGCGCTCGCGCACGCTTTCGGGATTCGGCAGCGAGAGACGCAAAAAGCCGGCGATGCGGTTTTCGGGAGTGACCCATTGCAGGAAGAACTCGCGGGTGACAGTGGTGCGGTAGAAGACGACTTGAAGCGCGAGTTCGGCGGGATCGGCATTTCGCGCGCCTATCTCGCGATGGCGGATCTCTGCAATGGGCGCACCTTGTGCAGCTATGCGCGCCTCGACCATTTGGCGCAGGTTCGTTTTTCTGTTACCTGCCTTGATGTCGTGCGACGATATGTCGCGAATCATGCGCGATATGCGGGTGAACGGCGGTGTGGCCAGCACGTCGGCGGCCAGCACGCCCACGAGCTCGTCTTCGGGATAGGGCTTCCATGCTCCGCTTTCGGCGTGGGCGGCAAGGGCGGCGCCTTCCACGAGCACGCACGGGTAGAGCTTCACTTCGTCGGGGAGGTACGGTGCTTGCGTGACGAGGCGGCGGTAGTCGGCGATGTCGCGCTCGGCGGTGGAGCCGTAGAGGTTCACCATGGCGTGCACGTGCGTCTTGAACCCGAAGAGACGCAGCAGCGCGAAGGCGCGCTCGATGTCGCCTACGCTGGTGGCACGGCAGTTTTCGGAAAGCACGCGAGGGTCTGTACTCTGGATGCCCATCTGCACCTTCGTGCAGCCGAAGCGCCGCAGCCGCATAAGCTCTTCGGACACTACGGCATCGGGGCGCGTTTCCACCACGAGGCCTACGCAGCGGTGACGTGCGGCTTCATTGAGCTTGTGCTGGGTTTCCACTTCCTCAAGCGTGGCGGTTTGGCGCGCCGCCGCATGAACCCATGCGGCGTCTTGCCCGTAAAGCTGCTGCACGGCTTGGTTGTACGTGATTTCCCCTGCGTTCACGCGGCGCTGCTCGCAGGTGGCGAACGCCGCCGCGTCTTCGGGCTCGTTCGCCATGCCGAGTTCGCGGTATGCGGCTCGGCGCTTCTTCGCGTTTTCCTCGCGCTCTTCGGCGGTGTCGTTGAGGGCACAGAACAGCTCTCGCATGAACCACGTCTGGTACGAGACGGGGTAGTCGCTCCATGTGCCGCCGAGCACGATGAGCTCCACCTTGTCGGTAACATGCCCCATTTCCGTAAGCGCGTGCAGGCGTCCCGCAACCTGCAAGTAGGGATCGAACCAGTTGCGTTCGGCACGTTGGCAAGCGGGCTCGTCGGCAAGATAGCTTTTCGGCATACGCACATCGTTCGGGCAGTAAAGGCATGCCCCCGAACAGGGCCAAGGCTTCGTGAGCACTGTAATGGTGGCCACGCCCGAAGCGGTGCGGCGCGGCTTCATGCGTAGCGTCTGCACAAGCCGCCTTTCAAGGGCGGCGTCGATGTTCCAGCTTTCCCAGCGCGCGCGGTCGTTTTCCTTCACGTGCAGGTAGAAGGGCAGAAGCTGTTTTTTCGCGAAGGGATGCGCCTTGCCTTTGCGCCCCTCGTTGTGGTTGCGGATGATCTGCAGCAGCCGCTTCGTGTCGAGCGGTTGGGGAGATGCGGACTGCGCGGGCTGTTCGTCCTGCGCGGGCTGCTCGGGCTGCGTGGGCGGTGCGCCGGTCGTGCGCAAAGTGCGCAGCTCTTCGAGTATTTCAAGTAGTAAGTCTTCCATGGCTTCGGTAATTCTATACTATGAACGCGAAGGAAAGGCGCGAAATTTGCGGCATTTCGTTTCGCGTGCAGTGAAATTGTTTCGAGCTGCGCTTTTCGGCGGCGTTGCTCTTTGACGAACGAAAGAGAGAGGGCATTGATGGAAAGGCAAGTCGCGCAGTTTCTTTGCCGATTGACCAGCGATTTTTACGCGAATAACAGTGACTCGTTTTCCCGGACCAGACAATTGGCGTGGCCTGGCTGGCGCACGTGTGTGGACATCCTGCGCAAGGGTGGGCTGTTCGGGACCTCCGCCCCTCATCTTTCCGTGTTGGATCTGGCGTGCGGGAACATGCGCTTCGAGGCTTTCCTCTCCGATGCTCTTGCCGACGCCCCCGACGCCCCTCCTTTACGGTTTTTCGCCGTGGACAACTGCGACACTTTGGCAAGCGCACGTGCGGAGGGGCTTGCTTGCACAGGCGGGCGCGGCGAGGTGCGATACCGGAGCCTCGATATCATGGATGCGCTGTTCGCGAGCGAGCGTTTGGCCGACGCGCTCGATGTGCCGCCGTGCGATTTGTCGGTGTCGTTTGG
>JAEYEL010000121.1 GCA_023403475.1 Actinomycetes bacterium | reverse complement strand
GGCTTCAACGGCGATGCGGTTTCCTGGAGCATCTGGTTCGTCTACGCCGGGCTCGTGCTGGCCATAGCGACGACAGTCTACTACGTTTCCGCTGCATGGAAAAAGCTCTGTGCGGCGAAAGCGGAGCTACTGGCGGAATAGCATGGTGGAAAAACGGGAAAAACCCCGCGCACGCACGGCGGGTTCCTCAATGCCCGCGGCACCTGCTTCCCAGCAGCGGCGAGCAAGTGCGCAGCGGCCTGCGGCTTCTCATGCAGCGCAACCGCGCTCGGACGCGGCCTCTGGGACGCGGGCGCAGAAAGGCCGTCCTGCATCTCCTGCGCATAGTCAGCCTCGGAAGGGTTTGGCCCGGCAAAGCTCTGCCGGGTCGAATCGTCGGGCGACGTCCCAGCAGAGCCGCAGTTCGGCACCCTCACGCCGTTCAAGCGCGTCCGGCATGCCCTATGGCCAACCGAGCGTCTGGACGAAAGGCGATAAAAAGCATTTGCGCAAAGCCGCTGGTACGCCTAAGCGTTCGAACAGCGTGGCCGCCGTTGCTTCCAAAGCGCTTTCTTTTACGGCAAGCGGCCTTGGGGCTGCTGTTTGCGGCATCGTGCGCCTTGCGCGCAGAAGTCGTGCGGCTTTCATCGTCATGATCGCAGTGCTTGCCGTGGCGGTAGGGGCACTTGTCGATCTCGGCTTCAACTGGGGCAAGATATACGCGGGCGTGCATGTCGGCGACGTGGATCTTTCAGGGAAAACCGAGCAGGAGGCTTTCGACCTTCTGGCTGCCGCATATGACGATCGTCTCAGTTCCAACGAGGCCGTGATCTTTGCCAGCCGGCAGGAAGCGGCGAGTTGCCCCGATGCTGCAGACGGGATGCGCTTGAGCGCCCAGCCGGAAGCGGAAAACCTGATAGGGGAAGGACGCGCCTGGGTGGCGAACGCCTCTTTGCTTGCAGCGCGGCTCGATACGGAGGGTATGGTGAGCGAGGCTTTTTCCGTAGGGCGCGACAAGGGCGGCCTCATCGCGCGGCTGCAGGCCGCTTTCGGAGGGTGGAGTATCGCCGCGCGCGCCGTTTACGGGGAAAACGAGCTTGAAGCGTTTGCGAGCGGCATAGACGACGCGGTGGGGGAGCCGCGCGTCGACTTCAACGTGACCGTAGAAGACGGGGTCGCTTCGGTTTCGGAAGGCCACGACGGAACCATGATCGATCGCGATGCGCTCAAGCGCGAGCTTGACGGGGTTCTTCTTTCCGAGGGCGCCGGCAAGCTGGTGGCCGATGCGCAGTATGCCCCTCTGCGCATCGACGAGGATGCGGCGCGCTTCGTGTGCGATCAGGTGAACGCCGCGCTTTCCCGCAAAGTCACCTTAACCGCTGCGGGATACGTGTGGACCGTGGATGCTGCCGATTTGGGTTCATGGGTTGTCACGACCATCGAGCAGGAAGACGGGAGCTGGGTTCTGCTTCCTCGCGTGGACGCCGAGCTTTCGGCGCCGTCTCTGCTCGCGCAGTCGATGAAGGTGCTGCGCGACGGCATTCCGCCCATCGCTTTCGAGCGCGACGGGAAAAACGTGCGGGTTCTTACCGACGGCTCCGGTTTTGTACCAGATACGGCGAAGACTTCGGCGGCGCTTGACGAGGCGCTTTTCGCGCAGGTTCGCCAAAACATCGTCGCTCGCGCCCATGCGGAAAAAAGCGACAGCGCGGATGGCGGAAACGTTGCGGCTGCTGCGGCGGAGGGGGATATCTCCCTCGAAGCGGCCACGCAGCCGACCCCGAGATCGCTTTCGTTCGAGGATGCGCTGGCCATGGGGCTTGTGGAAGAGATATCGGCCTATACCACCACCTATCGCAACGAAAGCGACACCGCGAACCGCGTGAACAACATACATCTCGCCGCCGATCTTCTGAACGACTCCACCGCCAAGGCGAACGGAGGAACGTGGTCGTTCTACGACACGACGGGGGAATGCAACGCGGAGGCGGGCTTTCTGGGCGCGGGCACCATCGTGGAGGGCGAGCATCAAGATGCCGTGGGCGGCGGCATCTGCCAAGTGGCCACCACCGTGTTCAACGCCGTGTACGAATCGGGGTTTCCCGTTGTGTACCGCTACAACCACACGCTGCGCATGACGAACTATCCCGACGGGCGCGATGCGGCCGTTTCGTGGCCCGACCTCGATCTTGTGTGGAAGAACGATTGCTCATCTGATGTTTTGGTGCGTTGCTCTTACACCGACACATCGCTAACGGTTACACTGTACGGCACGAACCCGGGATATACCGTGAGCACGAAGACGGGCGAATGGCAGGCGGGCGACGCGTACCGTACTCGCGTCGAATGCGACGAGAGCATGGCCGAAGGTGCTTCGTACGTGAAGACGCCCGGCGTGGACGGAAGCTCCATAACCGTCTGGCGAACGGTGCGCGACAAGTTTGGCAGCGTCTTGCACGAAGACAAATTCGTCTCGAAATACGACTCCGAGACCAAGGTCGTCGTCGCCGGACCGGGCACGAAGATCGAAGTAGGCGACGAAGAGCTGGTGGCGAGTCCGGAGAAGCCGGTGACGAGCAAGAAGGTCGCAGCCGCCGAGCAGTCGTAGCCTTCAGGCGACTTCGCGTGAAGAGAGCGCGGCCACAGCGCATGACGTGGCATATTGCAGAACGAGGGAAGGTCTTAAGTGTATTACCAGCAAGAGATCGAGACGATGCCAAAAGAGCAGCTGCGCAAGCTGCAATTCGAGCGTATGAAGGAGTCGATGCGCCGTGCTTACGACAACATCGAGTTCTTCCGTGCATCGTTTTCCAGGGCGGGCGTTACTCCTGACGATCTGGAAAGTCTTGAGGATCTGTCCAAGTTTCCCTTCGTGGTGAAGCAGGATATGCGCGACGCTTATCCGTTCGGTCTGTTTGCCGTTCCCAACAAAGACGTTGCCCGCATACACGCCTCAAGCGGAACGACAGGGCAGGCGACCGTTGTGGGCCATACGGCGAACGACGTTAAGAACTGGGGTGACTGCTTTGCTCGCGGCATCGCCATGGCGGGCGGTTCTGCCGAGACGACCTTGCAGGTATCGTACGGCTACGGCTTGTTCTCGGGGGGGTTGGGCGCCCATGCCGGTGGCAGCGCCATGGGATGTACGGTCATTCCCACGTCTTCGGGAAACACCAAGCGCCAGATTCAGATGATGAAGGACTGCGGAACCGACATTCTTGCCTGCACGCCTTCCTATGCTCTGCTTATCGCCGACACGGCCATCGAGATGGGCTACGACCCTGCATGCGACTTCAAGCTTTCCGCCGGCATTTTCGGCGCCGAGCCGGCGTCGAGGAACGTGCGCGACGAAATTGCCGAGAAGCTGGGCATACAGTACTGTGACGTATACGGCCTTTCCGAGATAATGGGGCCGGGCGTTGCTATGGAATGCTCGGAGCGCGGCGGCCTTCACGTTGCCGAGGATCATTTCTACTGCGAGATCATCGATCCCGAAACCCACGAGGTTTTGCCGGAAGGGGAATGGGGCGAGCTGGTCATCACGACACTCACGCGCGAGTGCTGCCCGCTTGTTCGTTACCGCACCCGCGACATCACGCGCATCGTATCCGAACCTTGCGCGTGCGGGCGCACCCATCGCAAGATTGACTATCTGCGCGGGCGCACCGACGACATGCTCATCATTCGCGGCGTGAACGTGTTCCCCTCACAAATCGAACAGGTCATAACGGCGTTCCCGGAAATCGCCTCCCAGTACCAGATAATCCTTTCTACCAAAGGCCCGCTCGATCACGTGCAGCTGAAGGTGGAAACCGTGCCCGATTTCCCCATCGACGAGATCCGCAAGCTCGAAGACCTCTCAAAGCGCCTTTCCTCCGAACTGAAGAGCAACCTGCAGATAGCGGTTGAGATAAAGATCGTGGAGCCGAAGACCATCGAGCGAAGCGAGGGGAAGGCGAAGCGCATCATCGACCTCAGAAAGGAGAGCCGATAATGATAAGCCAGCTGACGGTGTTCATGGAAAACGAACGAGGGCGCCTCGCCTCGGCCTGCCGCGCCATAGCGGATGCCGACATCAACATGTACGCGCTGTTCGTTGCCGACACGGCTGATTTCGGCGTGGCCCGCATATTCTGCGATACGCCCCAGGCGGCGGCCAAGGCTCTGACGGAAGCCGGCTATCGCGCCATGGTCGCGCCGGTTTTGGGCGTGCGCGTTCCCGATGTGCCGGGCGGGCTTGCGCACCTGCTCGAGTTCCTAGATGAAAACGGCGTGAACGTGGAGTACGGCTATTGCTTCACCGCGAACGATGGATCGGCAGTAGACGTGCTCAAGGTGAGCGATGCCACAGACATAGAGGCGAAGCTTGCGGGCGCCGGCTTCAAGCTGGTTGCCCCGGAAGAGATCTATGCGGTCGATGAGCTTTAGCGGCCTGCGCCATAGAGCCGAGGGAGGTACGGCGTATGATGCCGCGCCTCTTTCGGCATGCAGCATGGGAGTCGCTGCCCTTGCTCGGTTACGTCATGCGCGAAGGCTTGCCGTATCGGCGATCCTGAGCCTTCTTCTTGTATTTTGCGGCACGGTTGTTCCGCTAGGTCAGCCTTCTGCGCTTGCCGACGTGCGCAAGGCAGACGTCGTTATGGGGCAGACGGTCGATTCGCGCGGTCTTGCCGTCGCCCAATGCCCGAACATCGCGGCTGAGTACGTGCTCGTCTGCGACGATGAGGGAACGGTGTATTTCGAGCGCAATGCACAGGAAAAAACGGCCATCGCCTCCATAACGAAGGTGATGACGGCCATTGTGGCGCTCGAGAACGCCCCGCTCGACACGAAGGTGACGGTTTCGAGCCGCGCGGCTCGAATAGGCGAGTCATCGGCCGAGCTGCAGGAAGGCGACCTCATGACGCTCGAGGCGGCACTGAAAGCCCTCATGATACCTTCGGGAAACGATGCGGCACAGGCCATAGCCGAAACGGTAGGCAGCCTCATGAGCACGGACGGGCAAGACGGCTACGCTACGTTCGTGCAGGCTATGAACGACAAGGCGGCGGAATTGGGCATGACCGATTCGGTGTTCGAGAACCCGCACGGCCTTGATTTCGGAACATATGCCGGCAACCTGCATTCCACCGCGCACGACGTTTCCCTCATGTGCGCCCACGCCATGCGAAACGAGACGTTTCGCCAGTTGGTCAACGTCGACGCCGCTACCATAGAGGTAGTGCGCAACGGCGTTGCTGCTTCGGTCTCGCTTGAATCGACCGACAAGCTTTTAGGCGTGTACGAGGGTGCATGCGGCATCAAGACGGGGCTTACCGACCTTGCGGGTCCTTCTTTCGCCGGTGCATGCGAGCGTGAGGGGAAGACGTTGTTCGCCATCGTCATCCATTCGAGTTCCGAAGAGCGGCGTTTCGAAGACGCAACCACGCTTTTCGACTGGGTGTACGAACACGAGATAGTCTATCCTCTTGCGCACAGCAAAGAAACTGCGACCATGACCGTAGACGGTCAAACGAGAAGCGTTCCTGTGGTGGCAGAGGTTGCCCATGCGGGATGGGTCGATGCGACCGTCAAGGTTACGTTCGCCGACCCCGATGCAAGCGTTCAAGTGTTCGACCTTAACGGTAACGTGAGCCAGACGCTTACGTTCGAGAATCTTGAGGGAAACGTGCGTGTGGGCGACAAAGTGGGCACGGCGACCTTCAAGCAACGCAACAACGTCATAGCTACCGTGGACCTTGTTGCCTGCGAAGACCAAGCGGCTCCGAACTTCTTCGAGGGGATAGGCGTTTTCTGGGATCGGCTGTTCTGCGGTTTTTCGGGTGCGCAAACGGTGGCGCAGTCGGTCACCTTGAACGAGACCCCGCTTATCAATGACAAGTCGGCGGGTGGTGCTTAACGGCGCTACACTGTTTTCGATCGATCCTAAGTGATAGGAAGTACGATATGAACGAGACGTGTCCCGTATGCGGAAACCCCGTAAGCGCGCAGGAACCCATCTGTCCTTCGTGTGGATTCAAGCTCTTGGGTGCGACGCAGCGCTTCGCACCGCTGACCATTAACAGCGAGACGAAGAAAGCCCAGGAAAAACCGCTCGACCATGCGGTGCTGCACGTTATCCGCGGTCCGCAGACCGGTGTGGCGTTCGGCCTTGGCGAAGGCGAACTTAGCGTGGGCAGATCGCCCCAATGCGATCTTTTCCTGAACGACATGACCGTATCGCGCATGCATGCGACCATTTCCAAGACCCCCGCCGGGTACGCTATAGCAGACGAGCATTCGTTCAATGGCGTGTGGGTCAACAACGAAAGCGTCGATGCGCCGCGCGTGCTCAAGCCGGGCGATGTTATACAGATAGGCGCGTTCTGCCTGCAGTATCAAGAGGATAGAGGCTAGTATGAAGCTGCTTTCGGGAAACGAGGCCATAGCCCAAGGGGCTTGGGAGGCGGGGTGCCGCATAGGGGTTGCGTATCCCGGCACGCCTTCGACCGAGACGATGGAGGCGTTCGCCAAAAAAGACGGCGTGTACGCGGAATGGTGCGTGAACGAAAAGGTCGCCGTCGAAGTGGGTCTTGGCGCCTCGGCGGCCGGCGCGCGCGTGCTTGCCACCATGAAGCACGTAGGCGTGAACGTGGCCGCCGACCCTCTGTTCACGGCGGCCTACACCGGTGTGGGCGGAGGCTTCGTGGTGCTCGCGGCGGACGATCCCGGCATGTATTCGTCGCAAAACGAGCAGGACTCTCATTGGTATGCGCGCGCTGCGTGCATTCCCATGCTCGACCCCGCCGACTCGGCCGAGGCGCTGCGCTTCACGCGAGACGCGTTCGAGCTTTCCGAACGTTTCGACGTGCCCGTCTTCGTTCGCTCTTCGGTGCGCATATCGCACACGAAGACGCCGGTTGAGACAGGGAAGCGCATCTCCGTTGCCGATGCGCCTTACGAATCCGATCCGGCGAAGTGGGTGATGATGCCCGCATTCGCCAAACCTCGCCGCAAGGTGCAGCTTAAGCGTATGGAAGACTTGCGTCAGTGGGCGGAGGCTTGCCCCTACAACGAAGTGCAGATGCGTTCGCACAAGATGGGCGTCGTGTGCGCCGGCTCGGCCTACCAGCATGTTGCTGAGGCTTTGCCCGAGGCGTCCGTGTTCAAGCTCGGTTGCACGTGGCCTTTGCCGGCATCGGCGCTCGCCTCCTTCGCGGAATCGGTCGAGAAGCTCTACGTGGTGGAGGAGGCTTCGGAATACCTTACCTGCGGCGTGCGGGCATGCGGTGTCGCGGTTGCGGATTTCCCCGAAGAGCTGCCGCGCGCCGGCGAGCTTTCCCCCGGCTTGGTGCGACGCGCCTTCGGCATTCCCGATCCGGCGCATCTGCAAGCCTGCACCGATCTGCCGCCTCGTCCGCCGTCGCTTTGCCCGGGGTGTCCGCACCGAACCGTGTTCAAGGAGCTTACTCGCCTGCGCGCCATCGTAACCGGCGACATAGGCTGCTACACGCTCGGAGCACTGCCGCCCCTTTCGGCCATGGACACCTGCGTGGACATGGGGGCGAGCATATCCATGGCGCACGGGTTCGAGCTTGCCTTCGCAGGAAGAGAGCATCGTCCGATCGTCGCTGTCATCGGCGATTCGACGTTCGCCCATTCGGGTTTAAGCTCCCTTGTATCGACGGTGTACAACCAAGGCGGCGGCACGGTCTGCGTGCTCGACAACCGAACGACCGCCATGACCGGACGCCAGGGCAACCCCTTCAACGGCGAGACGCTGCAGGGGCGCGAAAGCCGCGAGCTTGATCTCGCGGGCGTTGTGCGCGCTTTGGGCGTGAGCGATGTTCGCGAAATCGACCCTTACGACGTGCGCGCCGTGCGGCAGGCTTTGCGGGACGCGACGCGAAAGGAGGAGCTTTCCGTCATCGTCTTCAGGCATCCGTGCGTTCTGCTCGACCGTTTCCGCGCCGCCAGCTTCTTCGTGAACGGCGACTGCACGGCGTGCGGCGCCTGCATAACCATAGGGTGTCCCGCATTGGCAAGATGCGAGACGGACGGACGGGCGCTCATCGATGCCTCGTTGTGCGTCGGTTGCGGGCAGTGCGCGCAGTACTGCGCGTTCGGTGCCATAAACCAAGAGGCGAGCAGTGCGACGGAGAAAGGCGAAAGCGAGGCGGGTGGCGGCCATGAGTGAGATGACGACGGTTCTTCTGTGCGGAGTAGGCGGGCAGGGCACCGTGCTCGCCGCCGACGTGCTCGCCCGCGTGGCGCTTTTGGGCGGGAAGTCGGTGAAGGTTTCCGAGATACACGGCATGGCGCAGCGCGGCGGGTCGGTGACCACGGTCGTGCGCTTCGGCGACGAGGTCCGTTCCATGGTGTGCGATCCGGGATGCGCCGATGTCGTGGTGTCCTTCGAGACCACCGAGGCCTTGCGCAATCTTGTGTATCTGAAGGAAGGCGGACGCATGGTGGTGGCAAACGACGCCATAAAGCCGCTTCCGGTCGCCACGGGAAAGGCGAGCATGCCCGCGCATGCAACGGAGCGCCTTGTTGCGGCGGGCGCCGTCATCGTTCCCGCCGTCAAGCTTGCAAGCGATGCCGGAACGGCGAAGGCGAGCAACGTGGTGCTGCTCGGCGCGCTGTCGGACGCTTTGGGGTTTTCTGCCGACACGTGGGAGGAAGTTATCGCCCGGCGAGTGCCCCCGAAAACGGTAGAGGCAAACCTTGCCGCTTTTAGAAAAGGGTCGGACTTCATGAAAAATGGTCGATAACGTGGTGAAAGGGCGGCTTGCCCCGTCTCCTACGGGCCGTATGCACGCAGGGAACATCTTTGCGGCGCTTATGGCGTGGCTCGTGGCGAAATCGCAGGGGGGGCGCATTGTCCTGCGTGTGGAAGACCTTGACGCACAGCGCTCGAAACAGGAATACATCGATGCCGTGCAGAGAGATTTCGAACGCTTGGGGCTTTTTTGGGACGAAGGGCCTTACTTCCAGCATGACCGCACGGAAGCCTACCGTGCGGCGGAAGGCAAGCTCGAGCAGGCGGGGCTTTTGTATCCCTGCTTCTGCACGCGTGCGGATCTGCATGCGCTTTCGGCACCGCACAGAGGCGAGAAGGCGGTGTATCCGGGAACATGCCGCAGTCTTTCGGCGGCCGAGCGCGCACAGCGCATCGCACAGGGGCGTGTGCCGGCAATGCGCCTTAAGGTCCCGAACGAAACGATAGGGTTGCACGACGGCGTTCAGGGCGATTATCGCCAGAACCTTAGAAAGGACTGCGGAGACTTCCTCGTCCGTCGCTCGGACGGGGCGTTCGCCTATCAGCTTGCGGTGGTGACAGACGACGCCGCCCAAGGCATAACCTCGGTGGTGCGCGGCGTCGATCTTTTGTGCTCGACGCCCCAGCAAATGTATCTGCAAGATCTTCTGGGATTTGCCCATCCCGCTTACGCGCACGTGCCGCTCGTGGTCGCCGAGCGTGATCGCCGCCTTTCGAAGCGCGACCACGACGCGGCGCTTGACGCGCTTCTGGCAAAGTACAAGACGCCCGAGGCGGTTATCGGCCATATCGCCGGTTTGACCGGCTTGTCCCCCGTAAGCGACCCCGCAACGCCCGAAGAGCTGCTTGCGAGCTTCAGCATGAAGGCCCTTCCAACCGTCTTTCCCGACCTCGTTCAGATTCAATGGAAGTAAGGAATGCGACAAGCTGTGTGGGGCACCTGCCGCCCATGAAAGGACCGGCGTCATTATGGATGAGAGCGATATCGAAACAAAGGCAAACCGAGGCGCAGGCAACCTGTCTGTGCGCATGGCCACACAGCTGGCCGCTCCGCACACGTGGCCGGCGGCGGTGTTTCCCGTACTTGTGGCCTTTGCCTGCGCACAGGCAAAGGAAGGCGGCGCGTCCGTTACCATGACGTGCGTCCTTCTTGCCATATGCGTTCTCATGCAATCGGCCGTGAACACCTTCAACGACTATTACGATTATGTGAAAGGTTCCGATTCGGCTGACGACAATGTGGACCCCACCGATGCCGTGCTCGTGTACAACAACGTGAACCCCCGCTCGGCTCTCGTTCTCGCCATAGGGTTTCTGGTTGCTGCGTTCGCGCTCGGGGTGTTCGTGATCGTTCGGGCGGGATGGATTCCCCTTGCACTGGGAATCGCGGGCGCCGTCATCGTCGTTCTGTATTCGGCAGGTAAGACGCCCATTTCGTATCTTCCCATCGGGGAGGCGGTAAGCGGGTTCGTGATGGGCGGTCTTATTCCTGTGGCATGCTATCAGGCGCTTTCGGGCGTGCTCGAACCGCTTGTGCTTTTGTGGGCTGTGCCCACCATCATAGGGGTGGGGCTCATCATGATGACGAACAATACCTGCGACATAGAGAAGGACAAGGAGGCGGGAAGGCGCACGCTTCCCGCGCTGCTCGGACGTGCGCGGGCACGCAGGCTCTACCATGCGCTTGTGTGCGCATGGGTCTTCGCCATTCTCGTCGTTTTGGCCGCGTTTTTCACGAAGGGTCTGATTGTTGTTCCCTTCATGCTTTTAGGCTGCATCCCCTTGCTGAAGGCGTTGCTCAAAAACCCGTTGACGCCCGCCGCCCGTATCGGCGCCATGTCCCAGATATGCGCCGTTAACATCGCGCTCGGCGCGTTCTACGCGACCGCCCTCTTCGCAAGCGGCTTTTCCTTGGTAATATAGGAAAGGCCGCAAAAGAGCGCCTACATGCAGGCGGGCGCAGGGCGAGTGCATAGTTCAAAAAGACGTTCGGCGGTATAGAGGAGGACTATGAAGGCGCGCATACAGCTACCGTTGCAAACCGTCAGCCTGACCGTCGGGTTCATGGTTTGGGTTGTGCTCTCCACGCTGCTTCCCTTCATGAGGGCCGATATCGACATTCCGCCCTCCATGGTCGCTGTGCTGACAGCGATTCCCGTCGTACTCGGGTCTGTTTTGCGCATCCCCTTCGGATGTTGGACGAATGCTTACGGAGCGCGAATCGTGTTCGCGGGCGCTTTTATATTCCTTGCTGTACCGCTATGGGTAATAGGCGAAGCGACGGAGTATGGCGAACTGCTCTTCGGTGGCGCGCTGCTCGGCGTGGCCGGAGCCGTGTTCTCCGTGGGCGTGACGTCGCTTCCTAAGTACTATCCGAAAAGCCGTCAGGGGTTCGCCAACGGCGTGTACGGGCTTGGCAACATAGGCACGGCGATCACCGCGTTTTGCGCACCGTCCATAGCCGTTTGTCTCGGATGGCAGGCAACCGTAAGGCTCTACCTTGCTCTCATGGTGGTCATGGCGTTGCTGAACATGGTGCTTGGCGACAAACGTGAGCCGAGATCGCGCGTTTCCCTTGTGCACCAGCTGCGCTCGGTGCAACACGATAGGTTGCTCTGGGTTCTTTCCGCCTTCTATTTCGTCACATTTGGGGCGTTCGTCGCCTTCACCGTCGTGCTGCCAAGCTTTCTCGTGTCGAACTATGGGCTGAGCGGCGTCGACGCCGGTGTGCTGACCGGGGTTTTCGTCGTGCTTGCGGCGGCTTTCCGTCCGCTTGGAGGCTGGTTGGGCGACCGGTTTAACTGCATGCGCCTTTTGGCGGGCGTGTTCGCCTGTCTTGTGGCTGTGGCGCTTGCTATGGCTGCGTCTTTCGGTCTTGCCGTGTTGCTTGTAGGCGCGTACGCCTTGAGCCTAGCTTGCGGAATAGGCAACGGGGTCGTGTTCAAGCTGGTTCCCCAGCATTTTCGCGAGCAGGCGGCTCCGGTTAACGGGGTGGTGTCCATGATGGGTGGCCTTGGCGGGTTCTTTCCGCCTTTCGTCCTTCATTTCGCGAACGTCGTCACGGGAACGCACGCCACAGCGTTCGTGCTGCTCGCCCTTTCCGCCGCTGTCTGTCTGGCAATGGCGGTAAGGGGTTTTTCGATCAGGCGGACGTGCGAATAATCAAAGGAAACATACTTTTTGAAACTTAACCCCGCGTTTAGGCGTGGGGAAGTCGGTGCGGCCTATAAAGGGCTATCTTGATTCTGTCCCTATCTTGGTTTTGCCAACGTTCTCCCATTGTCGAAATCACTCTGAGAAAATGCCAAGCCGCAGAGACTTGGGCTCTCTGCGGCTTGGCGGGTCCGTGGCCGCAGGGGAGGGAGGGAAGGCGGCTAGGACCTCTACGAAGGCCGAGCTGCAAATGGGAGGTATAACAGCATCGGCACCTGTCTGCTTGGTGTGCTGTCAGTATACCTTGTTGAAATTCCCGTTGAGGCGAGGTTTTCCCTTATCCCAAAGTCTTCACGATTTGCTTGCGAAACCTTGATATAATTCCCACCGTAGCCCCGCAAACACAAGGATGATGCGAATATGCCGAATATGCCGAATATGCCGAATATGCCGAATACGTCCTGTCCGAGAAAACCCCGCCCCAATCTTGAAGCGCTCAGAAGCTACTACAACAAGCTTCCGCGCGAGTTCGGGTTCTCCAGCAAATGCAATATGAGCATCCTGGGCGACCTTCATGGCAAGAGCATCCTCGATGTGGACTGCCGGCGGGGGAAAGGCGTCGTGAAGCTCGCCGACATGGCAGGCCCCCAAGGGAGCGTCGTGGGAACGGATCCGTCGCCGGCTCTCATAGACGAGGCGTGGGCCTATCTTGAGGAATCGAAGCGACGCGGAAAACTTGCGGGCAACTGCAACGTGCAATTCCTTGCGGCATTCCCGGAAGACCTTGCCGCCGTCGGGCTGAGAGACGAAGGTTTCGACGTGGTTTTTTCCAACAGCAGCATCAACGTAGGCTACGACATGGCTCTGGCGCTCCGCGAAATCCATCGCGTCCTCGCGCCCGGCGGCTTGCTCGTGCTTGACGGCGTGGTGGCAGAGGAGAAGAGGGATGCCGCCGTGGTCGAGCAAGCGCGAGCGATAGGCAACGTGGTGCAAGCCGCCCCCAGCAGGCATGCGCTCGAAGCGCTTCTCGCCGACGTCGGGTTCGATCGCATCGAGTGTTTCGAGGAGTCTCCTGTAGAGACAAACGAGGGATATCTCGACGATTGCAAGGTGCCTGTTGCGGAATCGGTCGAAGCCGTCGCGTTCATCAAGACGACCGTGCATGCGACGAAGCGCGACAAGTAGCACCTACAATCAATTGCGTCTCGAGCGTTTCGCCGTATTTCCATAACGGAGTGAGCATGCCCGTTCCTATGTTCATCCATCCGCCGTTTTCATCGCGAGTGGAGAAACGGGTGCCGTCGAAGGAAAGGGGGCACCGACCGAAAGCGCCCAGTCTATAAGCTTTACCGGTATACGAGTTTCCGCTTCGAGGAAATATTGGCGCTTTCCATGGCAGAGCCTTCTTGCTTCTTGTGACGTAACGCTGCTCTCTTGCCTGTTTCGCTCCAACTTATTACTTTACATAACATATATTATCAGTAATTTATAGCTATGCGATTATATCTTTCGTTTTGCAGTGAGTAGTCTGTTCCGAATCTTAATACCGAATCGCGCCCCTGATTTTCGACGAGCGTTCGTTAGCCCCATGTCGAGGATCCTTGCGATGTGCCTCCTATGCTCTGGGCTACGATCTTTCCAAATTCGCCGCTGTTAATCATGTCCATAATCATAATGATGCTCACAACGAGAAATACGAGGTTCAATACGAAAGCTATTCCGCAGATAACGAGCGCCGTATTAGCGCTCCGCTCGAATTTCGCGGCGTCGCTCGACACGGCGCTTCTCTTTGCTGCAAGCTTCTTTATCTTGCTGCGGGCTATGAAACCGCAAATGAGGCCCGCCGTGCTTGCGAGCACTCCGCCGATGAAAACGGACACCGGGCCAAGTATGTTGCTGGCGGTTATGAGGCCCCTTATCGTTTTAAGCTCTTGTTCATCCTGAGCATGCTGCGTGCCTTGCGGAAGTCCGTTTAGGGGCATTTGAGGCCCGTTTTCGCCTTCGTACATCCAAACACCTGCAATCCTTGTATTTTCAATGCTTTGACCTGCGATTTTATAAACAAAGCTCTGAGAACCGTTCTAAGACCCTATCTTGACTTCTCACGGCTCCTTACCCATGGTTTTCAAGCTTTTCAAGGCTTAGATTCCGCTGCTTCCGAATCCGCCCGCACCGCGACCCGATTCGGAGAGCGCCTCGCAATTCTCAAACCGGACATTCTCGACGCGCATGACAACAAGTTGCGCTATGCGGTCTCCATGTTTGATCTCGAAAGGCTCTCGAGGATCGAGGTTCACAAGAACGGCCTTGATCTCGCCGCGATAATTACTGTCGATGAGACCGGGAGCGTTCACAAGCGATATGCCGTGCTTCACGGCAAGACCGCTGCGCGGCAGAACGAAGCCGGCATATCCTTCCGGAATGGCAATCGAAATACCGCAGGGCACCAGCCTGCGCTCGAACGGAGCGAGAACGGCTTCTTCGGCTGCCCTCAAATCAACGCCGCCATCGCCGGCATAGGCATATGCGGGAACGTCGAGATTCGTATCGAGACTGACTATAGGTACGGGCAAAGGTCGACTCATGTGCTAATGCATCCCTTCAAGAGCAGCCGCGAATTCCTCAATGTTCTGAAAGTCTTTGTAAACGCTGGCGAAGCGAACGTATGCGACATCGTCAAGCTTTGCCAAGCGCGCAAGAGCCATTTCGCCAAGTTCCTTTGAGCGTATTTCGTTTCTGAGGGCGTTTCGCAGCTCGTTTTCTATGCTGTCTATCAGTTCGCTCATCTGCTCAGGGGAAATCGGACGCTTTGCGCAAGCCATAAGCAGTCCTCGCATAAGCTTCTGCCTATCGAACGCTTCAGATGAACCGTCCACCTTGATGACCATGATGGGGTTTTCGGCCAATCGCTCATAGGTGGTAAAACGATGGCCGCACTGCAGGCATTCCCGCCGTCGTCGAATGGTGGCTCCGTCTTCCGAAGGACGCGAATCAACAACTTTTGATTCCGAATATCCGCACGATGGACAGCGCATGGTCGCTCCTTTACTCGCCTTTCGTCCACCGTAGCATACTATATATTGTGGCTCAATTCGCATAACAGCGAATCCCCGAAAACGTCACCGAAGAACGAGATGGGCAAGATGTGCGCCAAATACGTCCCGCAAGCTACACCTCCAAAACATCAAGCGTCAATTCGAAACAGCCGATTACCAAAAGGATAGCGGAGGGGTCGCTATAATACGATGCAGACGGATCGTGCAAAAACACGTCATTCCCGTGTCGAACTACGGGCTGAGCAACTGCGTAACACCCCTTTGCGTAATGGTGGCATTACAGGGAAAGAAACAGGATGACGAATGCAAGAAGCGTGAAAAAAAGCCACATAATGACAGATTGAGTACGGCTGATGCAATTGAATGAAACACCTTGCATACTTCCTTCTCTCAAATTACGCACGAAATCAGATTCATTAAGGCCGACTGCTGCACTTGACGCAAAAGGCACGATCGCACGAATTGCCTCAGGCTCGGTCTTTTTCGCATGTCGAGGGATCTTGGCCGTACTGGCGCCTATCGACCAGCTGTGGTCAATGCTCGATATGTAGAAGTCGGTATTGGATACACGGGCGGGCTGCGCCACGAAGAGGCTGCGGCTCGTATTGGATGTACGGGAATCGACGCTTGATACGCGGGAGGTGCCATTACCCGGGAAAACGATGATCGCCCCCGTTTTGGCGACAGGTTCGTCCACGCATGGGCTGAGGGCGATGGACCCCTCAACGGGATACTGCATTTCGAAGCTTTTTGCAAAATTTTTCATTTTTCCGCCACCTAACTCTTGCGTAGAACCTTTGTTCGCGATTATAATAGACCGAACAAAAGTTCATGTCAAGAGGTTTTTAAAACATTTGTTTCAAGAAACAGGTGTACGTTTTACGGGAAAGGAAGAACCATGTCGTTGAAAGTGACGAAGCGCCAGCAAGCTGTTCTCGACTGCATAGAGGACTGCATTCGCGAAAAGGGTTACGGCCCCACTGTGCGAGAGGTATGCCAGAGCCTTGGACTCTCCTCCCCTTCGACCGTCCACGTTCATCTCAAGGCGCTCGAGAAGAAGGGTCTCATAAAGCGCGATCCTTTGAAATCCCGCTCGATTGCGCTGACCTATCCCCTTGAGGGCGCCTCCGTTTCCGCAGCCAACGTTCTTCAACCCAGCTTCAGCAAGCTGGTGAACGTGCCCCTTGTGGGCAATGTCGCTGCCGGAACGCCCATTCTTGCCGAGGAGAACATTACCGACACGATCACTCTTCCTACCGATATCGTGGGCGACGCTCCGTCCTTCATGCTATCAGTGCGTGGCGAGTCGATGATAGAGGCGGGCATCAACGACGGCGATTACGTCGTCGTGAAGGAGCAGCCGGTAGCGAACAACGGAGACATCGTGGTCGCCATCATCGACGACAGCGCAACGGTCAAGCGTTTCTATAAGGAATCTGATCATATTCGACTGCAACCGGAAAATTCGAGCATGGAGCCTATCATCACGCGGGACTGCTCTATTGCTGGCAAGGTTGTCGCCGTATTCCGTCGGCTGTAGAATCCAGAATGTAGGGTTCGAAAAGCCCCCTATAGGCGGAACCCGCCAAAAGGGAGATCCTCGTTCCCTGCTCTTCGTGTGTTTCCGCAACGATGCGGCATCGCTCATGAGCGATGGACACCAAGTCTCCGCGCTGGTAGGGAATCAAAACCTCGAGGCGCTTTTCGGTCAGCGAGGCGGCTTGTGCTATTCTCGCCACCAGGGCGTCTATTCCCTGCCCTGTTACGGCGGAGACGATCTGCGCCTGCGGATACTTCGAAGCCAAAACGGAAACCGATTCCTCGCTGAGAAGATCGGCCTTGTTGTACACCTCTATCCGCTCGATTGAAGCTGCGCCGATCTGCTCGAGAACGTCTTCTACGGCAAGGCGCTGATTTTCCCGCTCCTCGGACGAGGCATCGATTACATGCAGAATAAGATCTGCGCCGGTTATCTCGTCAAGGGTCGACTTGAACGCCTCCACGAGCGTGGTGGGAAGCTTTTGGATAAAGCCGACGGTATCGGTGAGGGTTACCTCCCGACCTTCGGGAAGCTCGAACTTGCGCGTAGTGGAGTCAAGCGTTGCGAACAGTTTGTCGTAGGAAAGGACATCGGCCTGCGTGAGCTTGTTCAGAAGGCTCGACTTTCCCGCGTTGGTGTATCCTGCGAGCGCTATCTTGAACATGCCGCTTTCATAGCGGCTTTCGCGCTGAAGCTCGCGTACTTTGGAAAGGCGTGCAAGCTCGCGCTTTATGGAGGTGATGCGCTTGCGCACCATGCGTCGGTCGACTTCAAGCTGGCTTTCCCCTTCACCGAAACGAGAGCCGACGCCTCCGCCCATGCGATTGGAAGCAAGGTGCGCCCACATCCCCTTCAGGCGGGGCAGCAGATATTGGTTCTGCGCCAGACGAACCTGAAGTCGCCCCTCCTTGCTTGTGGCATGGAGAGCGAATATGTCCAATATGAGAGCCGTTCGGTCTATGACCTTCACCTCGCGTCCCATAACCTTTTCCAGGTTCGACTGCTGGGAAGGAGACAGCTCATCATCGAAGATCACGAGGTCGGCGGCGTTTGCGCGCGCCAGTTCGGCAACCTCTTCGGCTTTTCCCGTGCCTATGAACGTTCGCGGGTTAGGAGCCTCGAGCCGTTGGGAGGTCGATGCCACGACGTCGGCGCCGGCGGTATCGACCAAACGGGCAAGCTCCGCCAAAGACGAGGCAACAGACCAAGGGGAACCCGGTCTGTCGACCCCGACGAGCACCGCGCGCTCCCTTTGTTCTTCGTCAAGGGCGCGTGCCCCTTTCACGATAAGCGATTCGAATTCAGACATACGCGCAACCAACCTCTATCTCTACGGATCCGGTAAAGGCGAGCTGGGCTGGACCGGTCATGAGAACGTGCCCGTTTTCGCCCCATGAAACATGAAGCGCACCGCCGAGCAAATGCACGTCGCTCTCGCGTCCTTTCCAACCCGAAAGCGCTGCGGCAACGCTCGTCGCGCATGCGCCCGTGCCGCATGCAAGGGTCTCGCCGCATCCGCGTTCGAACACGCGCATGTGAATTCCGTCCGAAGCCGTAGTGGCGAATTCCACATTGGTTTTCTCGGGAAAAACAGGATGCGTCTCGAAATACGCGCCGATTCGATCGAGATCCAGCGAGGCGAGGTTCTTTTCCCCTTCGTTTGAAAACAGTTCATCCGAAAGGTTTTCCCAGTCATCGAGTATGCAGACGGCATGCGGGTTTCCCATCGACACGCAGGTGAAGCGAAACGTGCCCCAAGGAGAGGCAATGGCCAAGTTTCGCACATAACCCTCACCCGAATCGCTTACGGCATCGACAGGGGCGTTCACGGGCACAAGCTTCGGGTCAAGGATCGGTCTTCCCATATCGACCGTAGCCAGCGCAAGAAGCCCGTTTGCATCCGTTGTGTACGTGATAGGTTTAGGTCCTGCCATGGTGTCAACTATCAAGCTGCCGGATGCGTCGGCGTAACCGTAATCGACCAGATACTTTGCGAAGCAGCGCACGCCGTTGCCGCACATCTGGGCTAAAGATCCGTCGGAGTTGATGTAGTGCATGTAGGCAAGCGCCCCCGGGGTTTTCGGAGGGCGAACCAAAATGACCCCGTCGGCGCCTATGCCGAAATGCCTATCGCACAAGCTCTTCACTTGGTCGTCGCTCAGGTTCATCGTGTTCTCCATGTCGTCGAAGAAGACGAAATCGTTTCCTAGGCCATGGAGCTTCGCAAATTCCCTTTTCATACTCCTAGCAACCTTCCTTGTAGCAGGTATCGGCGCGCTCGATGATTTTCAAGGCCTCGTCTGCCCACGTGCGGCAACAGCGTTCGTTCGCATCTATCCAAGCTATCCTGTCGTCTTTTCTAAACCAACTGCGCTGCCGCTTGGCGTATCTATGCGTCGCCGTTTTTATCTTCTCTCGAGCCTCTTTCATGGAGATGGCTCCGTCAAGTGCTGAAACCACTTCCTTGTATCCTATTGCCTGAGGAGCCGTTATGCCGCTGCGAAAGCCTTTGCTTAACAGATTCTCCACCTCTTCGACAAGACCTTGCTCGAACATGCGGTCAACGCGCGCGTCGATGCGCGACGCCAAAACGTCCGGTCTCACCGAAAGCCCAATGAGGCACGCGGGCACCGCTTGCGCGATATGGGCGAGGTTCTTTTTCTGGACGGCGTACGATGCGCCTTCTTCGAGCAGCTCGAACGCCCGCACGACGCGTCGCACGTTGTTCGGGTGAATCTCGCGCGCGCTTTCCGGATCCCGCTCGTTCAGAAGCTGCCACAGCGCATGTGCTCCGTGCGTCTCGGCGTAGGCGGAATAGCGGTCCCTCACGGGGTTTTCCCGCTGATCGCCTTTCGGAAAACGATAGTCGTCAATAGCCGCGCGAACATAGAGTCCCGTTCCCCCGGCAAGAACGACCCTCTTTCCGCGAGCGTCGATGTCCGCGAAGCGCTCTCTTGCATATTGCTGGAAAACAGCGGCGGAAAACGGCGTGCCGGGGTCAACGAGATCGAGGCCATGATGGGCGACGATGCGCTCGGATTTGGGGACTTTTCCCGTACCGATGTCCATTCCCCGGTATACCTGCATGGAATCTGCGCTGACCACTTCCCCGTCAAGCCGGCATGCCAGCTCTTGGGCGAGATCGGATTTACCCGAAGCCGTAGACCCCACTACGCAGATCAGTGGGCTTCGAAGGGAACGCATCGCATCGAAGCCGTGTTCGCGCAGGTTACCTTGCGGCATAGGCCCCGTCTTTCCCTTCAAGCATGGTTCCCGTCAGATACCATGTCCGCGCCTCTTCTATGTTCACGCGCACGATTTGCCCGGTCAGGGCGGAAAGGTCGCAGTTTCGGGGAATGCGGGCATGAACGGTCTGGTTCTTCGGGCTCTTCCCCGCTATCATGGTTTCGTCGCGCTTCGACACTCCCTCGACGAGCACGTCCACTGTTCTGCCGCGTTCGAGCTGGTTCGCTTCGAACGCGTGCTCCTGAACGAGCGAGACCAAGCGGTCGAAACGCTCCTGCACAACGGCGTGCGGCGTATCATCGGGAAGCTTCGCGGCGGGCGTTCCCTCGCGCTTCGAATAGATGAACGTGAACACCTGATGGTATCCTACAGCATCTACAAGGCGGTACGTGTCTTCGAAGTCCTGTTCGCTCTCTCCGGGAAATCCCACGATAATGTCGGTCGAAAGAGCGATATCGGGTTGCACGCTGCGAAGGCGGGAAACAAGGTCGAGATAGCGTTCTCTCGTATAGTGCCTGTTCATTGCTTCGAGAATGGCGTTTGAGCCTGATTGCACCGGCAGATGCAGAGCGGGCATCAGGCTTTTGAGCGCTCCGAACTTCGCAATGACCTCCTCTGAGAGGTCTTTGGGGTGGCTCGTGGCGAACCGCAGGCGCTCAATGCCCGTTTTATCGAGCTCTTCGAGCACGCGCGCAAAGCGGGGCTCTCCGTAAAGGTCGCGACCATAAGAGTTCACGTTCTGCCCCAAAAGCGTGATCTCCTTCACGCCTGCGGCCACATATCGCTCCGCTTCTCCTACGATATCCTCAAGCGGGCGGGATTTTTCACGGCCGCGCACATAGGGCACGATGCAGTACGTGCAGAAGTTGTTGCAGCCTATGGTTATGGGAAGCCAGGCAGCCCAATCGTGCTCGCGCTCGGTAGGCAAGCTTGTCGGGAAATCGTTCGCCTCGCTGAGAATTTCTACCTGATGCCCGCCTTCTTCCAGTACGGTTTCAAGCAATTTTGGCAATGAGCCGAGGTTGTGCGTTCCGAACACCACGTCAAGATGCGGGAGCGCGGACATCAGCTTCGCCCCGTCCCGCTGCCCTATGCAGCCGCCGACAGCGACGATGCGCTTCGAGAGGGGCGAATCCTTGCGGAGAGGAACGTTCTTCAAGGAGGCAACCTGACCGTACAAGCGCACATCGGCCGCCTCCCGCACGCAGCATGTCATGAAAACGACGATGTCGGCATCTTCGACGGTTGCTACCGGAAGAGCGCCCAGCGCTTCGAGCATGCCGCAAACGCGCTCGGAATCGTGCTTGTTCATCTGACAGCCGAACGTGCGCACGAGAAATGTGAGGCTGGAGAAAACGTTGAGCATAAACTACCTGACTACCTATCATGGATTTCGTCTTCGGGAGCAGAAGGCTCGCCTACAGGCGCAACGCCGCGTTCGTAACGCGGTTCGACGGCGAAGCGAATGGCGGTCCGGTATTCGCCGTCTATAACGATATCAGCAAACGAGGGAATACACATGATCTCGATGCCTATGGGCGAAAGGAAACCGCGCGAAATGGCAATGGCCTTGACGGCTTGGTTCACCGCCCCTGCTCCAACCGCCTGTATCTCAACAAGCACGCCGTCTTTTATCATGCCGGCAATGGCGCCGGCAACCGATGCGGGAGAAGACTTCGATGAAACCTTTAGGCAACCGACACCGGGTCGCTGCTCGCTCAAGTTAGACACCTGCATATCCTTCGTCGTTTCACTCGTTCGATTGATGCTTCGTTGGTGCTTCGTTTTCATATGCTGCGCACATTCGGCGCATTGGCGCATGCCGCGTTCTATTCTATCGGTAAACTCAATCGCGCGCAATAAGCTAAGTCGTCAGCTGATCTTTTCCACGGGAATGGTGATCCTGATGGCATCGCCATTTACCCGTATGGCGGGTTCGACGTTCGGGTCAAGGTAGTAACGCGGGGCGATGTCAGCATAAGCCTTGCGAACCTTCTGCCCGAGTTCGTGCGCGTCTGCATCCGTCAAGCGAAGACCGCGCCTGTCTTTCGCAGCGTTTCCCTTTCCGTCCTGCGTTCGGCGCGCAGCGGTGCTTTTGCTCCCACCGAACTGGCCGAATCCGCTGCCGCGCAGTTTTTCGAGCATGTCGTCAAGCGGCGCGATAGTGCCGTCCATTGCGCGGCGTGCCGAACGCTCCGAAATGATCAGGCCGAGTTCTGCGGCTATAGCCGCAAACTCGGCGGGGTCGGCAGCGAGTGCAAGCCGTTTGCAAACGGGAACTTCTCCGACATCGCGAACGAATGCCTTTGCGGAAGCGGGCAGCGCAGCGCTTCCGAACGCGTAAAGCGTGGCGGCGATGTCGGTGGAGGAACCGAGGTAAACCGCGCATATCTTCTTGCTTTCGAGCGCGAACTCGCATGCGGTTCGCACGATGTTTTTCGGTCCGCGCATGAGGTACGTTCCATCGTCTTTGGGCTCAAGCTGGGGAAACGTCGATTGGTCGCTCTTTTCGGAAAGCTTCTCCAAGTTCGTCTCGACCACTAGAGACGTTCCCATGCCCGTATCGGACAAAGCCAGATAGGCCTGCTCTGCGTTCGCCTTAATCGAATAGAGGGCCATGCCCCGTCCGTGTACGCCCCACTTGTCGAAGTGCATGGTATCGAGCTTCGAGGTCACACGTGGTTCGAAGATCTTTTCGTGCATGGCGGGCGGCACCCCGCAGCCGTCGTCTATCATCACGAGCCGGCGCGTTGAGCCTTCGCGGTTGACCGCGAGGAAGATGTTGCGGGCATCTGCGTCGCGTGCGTTTCTGAGCATCTCTATAACCGCATCTTCGGTTGAGCGGATGTCGTGAGCCGCTTGCCTCCGCTCCGCCTCGGCGCTTCTCAGGCGGACGAAGCCATCTCCAAGATCGTCCTCGACGCGAAGATGGCTTTCGCCGCACACTGTTTCGACAAAGGTGGTCAGAGCCTGCTCGCCCATGGCTACTTCGCGATGCCTATGGCGCGGCTTTCTCTAATGACCACGACTTTCACCTGCCCGGGATACTGCATCTCGCTTTCTATACGATGGGCGATATCATGGGCGAGCACGACGGTGGCTGCCTCGTCGACGGTTTCCGGCTCGACCATGACGCGAACCTCGCGACCAGCTTGGATGGCGTAGGTGCGCTCGACGCCCTTGTACGAGTTCGCGATTTCCTCAAGCTTCTCAAGACGCTTGATGTAGGCGTCGAGCGTTTCCTTGCGAGCTCCCGGACGAGCTGCGGAAATGGCATCGGCAGCTTGCACGAGAACGTCAAGGACGCTGTTGGGCTCCACATCGTTGTGATGGGCTTCGATGGCATGCACTATTGCCGGCCGTTCGCCGAAACGGCGAGCCAGATCGGCGCCGATAACCGCATGGCTGCCCTCCACCTCGTGATCTACGGCTTTGCCGAGGTCGTGAAGAAGGCCGGCGCGTTTTGCCGGTATAGGGTCAAGTCCGAGCTCGGAGGCCATGACGCCGGCAAGATAGGCGACCTCGAGCGAATGGTTGAGCACGTTTTGCCCATAAGAAGTACGGTAGCGCAAACGGCCGAGCGTGCGTACCAGTTCTGGATGCAGGTCGTGTATGCCCGTGTCGAACGTCGCCTGTTCGCCTGCCTCTTGAACACGTTGGTTCACATACGATTCGGCCTTGCTGAACATCTCCTCTATGCGCGCGGGATGTATGCGTCCGTCTGCAACAAGGTTTTCCATGGTCACGCGCCCAATTTCGCGGCGAACCGGATCGAAGCACGATATTGTCACGCATTCGGGCGTATCGTCTATGATAAGGTTCGTTCCCGTGATCTGCTCGAACGAGCGAATGTTGCGCCCTTCGCGCCCGATGATGCGGCCTTTTATGTCATCAGACGGGATATGGATGGAGGAAACCGTGTTCTCGGCCGAATGGTCGGCTGCGACGCGTTGGATGGCAAGGCTCAGTATCATGCGCGCTTTTTTGTCGGATTCGGCCTTTGCCCGCGTCTCCGCATCGCGGATTATCGCTGCGGATTCGTGCGTCACTTCATCCTTCAGGTTGTCGAGAAGCTCGGCTTTGGCTTCTTCGGGAGTCATTCCCGCCACGCGTTCAAGCCGTGCGCTCACTTCGGCTTCCGCCTCGTGGATATCGCTTTCCCTCCGTTCGAGTTGCCCCTGCATCGACGACAGCTGATGTTCGCGGGAATCGAGCGATTCCGCTCGCCTGTCAAGCGAGTCCTCGCGCCTGTCAAGCGATTCCTCGCGTTGCGTGACGCGGTTTTCGGCGGCGCGCACCTCGCGCAACCGCTCCTTGTTCTCGGCTTCCGCCTCCTGCTTGTACTTGAGCACCTGGTCTTTCGCCTCAATCTGCGCCTCGCGGCGCATCGTTTCGGCTTGCTTCTTCGCATCGGCGATCATGCTCTCGGCTTCCTCGGCTGCGCGTTTCGTGGACGCGTTTACAAGAAACCGGGCGATGACGAAACCGAGGGCGATGCAGGCTATTGCAACGAATGCAATGATTACAATAATAGTAGCCTCGGGCATTCGCTCCCCCTTTCATAGTCCTTCGTTTCGGTATGTGATTCGGTATGGTTTTACGGCATGGCAACATGCCGGATATAACCGTGCATGAGTTCGATACGCATGAAAGAAAGCTTCGTATAATATTTTTTATAATAAAGCACCTTGTCAGGCGCGCTTCACTCAAGCTAGCGTACATGATACGTCTTATTTTGCGTTTGATAAAGCCCTGACAAGAAATAATCTCAAATGGCCTTTTCCGCCCAGAGGCGGGCCGCAGTGGAAGACACGGACGATCCGTACCCTTTCTGCATGAGTCTGCGGTACGCGCCTTCGCGTTGGTTCTTCGATGTAGGCGGCTTCTTTCTGAGAACTTCAAGTGCGCGGTCGATTTCCGTTTCCTCGCCGCCTGTCGCCTGGCACCCTGGAACGTCGGAGGCGTCGATGCCGCGGTTTTCAAGCTCGGCGCGTATCCCCTGCATTCCCCTGCCCGCCCTTATGCGCTGACGGCAGAACGATTCGGCGAAGCGGGCGTCGTCGATGATGCCGAGGCGCTGTGCGCGATCGAGCGCAGCGCTGACGGCATCTTCTTCGAACCCCTCCTGCGCAAGGCGTTTTCGGGCGTCCGCGCACGAAAGCTCGCGCACTCCCGCCCAGCGGACGATGCGCGTGTAGGCTTCTTTCGCGTCGCCTTCGCACGAAGCGACTTCGGTTTGAGATGAATCGCCCTGCAAAGGAAAACTTCCGCCTGCCTTCATGCGGTCGATGCGACTTCGCAGGTCGTCTAGAAGTTCCCTTTTGTCGGCGCGAGCCATCCGCTACTTCTTCTTGCCGGGTTTCGGGGCGGGCGTCATGGCGTTTGCCTGCTCGTCGCTGCGTTGGGCAACAGGGATGCCGAAGGCCTCGCGCACTTTGGCCTCGAGCTCGTCGCGAAGATCGGGGTTTTCCCGCAGCGTTTGCTTCGCCGCCTCGCGCCCTTGGCCTAGGCGCTCTTCGCCGTACGTGTACCAAGCGCCGCTCTTCTTGGCCACGCCGCATTCGACGGCCATATCGACAATGCATCCTTCGCGCGAAATGCCCTCGCCGTACATAAGGTCGAATTCCGCTTGACGAAACGGCGGGGCGACTTTGTTCTTGACGACTTTCGCCCGCACGCGGTTGCCGACGATCTCGCCATCCTTTTTGATGGAGTCGATGCGGCGGATATCGATGCGCACGCTTGCGAAGAACTTGAGGGCGCGGCCGCCTGTCGTGGTCTCGGGGTTGCCGAACATCACGCCTATCTTCTCGCGGAGCTGGTTGATGAAGATGCAGGTGGTGTTCGACTTAGAAAGAGATCCGGCGAGCTTCCTGAGCGCCTGCGACATGAGGCGGGCCTGCAGGCCCACCGTCGTATCGCCCATCTCCCCCTCTATTTCGGCGCGGGGAACCAAGGCGGCCACGGAATCGACCACCACGCAGTCGATGGCTCCGCTTCGCACGAGCATATCGCAAATCTCAAGCGCCTGTTCGCCGGTATCGGGCTGCGAGATGAGAACCTCGTCTATGTCGACGCCGAGCCGTGCCGCGTACACCGGATCGAGCGCGTGTTCTGCATCGATGAATGCGACGATGCCGCCCGCCGCCTGCGCTTCGGCGAGGATTTGCAGCGCGAGGGTGGTCTTGCCGCTCGATTCCGGGCCGTACACCTCTATGATCCTTCCGCGGGGAACGCCTCCTATGCCCAAAGCAGCGTCGAGAGGCAGCGCTCCGGTAGGTATGACCCCTATGTTGAGGTCGGCTCCGCCCTCGCCTAACTTCATGATGGAACCTTGCCCGAACTTGGATTCTATTTGATCGGTCGTAAGCTTCAGCATCTTTGCTTTGTCGTCGTTCATTCCTTCTCCTCCGCGCTACAGGTGGCATCTCCTGCACCTTCATTGCTCTATCCTATTATACGAACACATGTTTGAACGTCAAGAGGCATTTCTCAAAAATCCAAATCACAGTATAGCGTTGCGATCAAGCGAAACCCCATTCGTTTCCCATCAGGGCGTCATAGAGAACCTTGCATGAATCCAGCGGATGCCAAGCAAACGCCCGTCGAATGTCAAGCGGCTATCCGGCAGCTGTCAAACATGAACCCAGCGGCTTTCAAGCAGATATCAACTACATCTCAAGCGGAAGCAATGAACAGCATCACGCCGATCATCCCCGCGGTCTTAGCAAGTATCCGCTGCTTTTCAAGCACCACTGCGAAAATGGCGGTCGTTCGCCGTGGTTCAGGTAAGGGTTGCGGGCGGGAGCAGGAGCGTTACCCTTTTTCCAATTCGCTTTCAAGTAGGCTGAGCGCAGAAAGAACCGTTGCGGCGCGCACCTCTTCCCTGTTCCCCGGGAACCGATGGAAAACGGCGCGGGCTTCGCGCTTTTCGGCGATGCCGACCCAGACGGTTCCGACGGGTTTTCCAGGTTCTGCGCCGGAAGGCCCCGCTATGCCCGTTACGGCAACCGCAATATCGACCCCAAGCTCGCCTAGGACGCCTTCGGCCATTTGAATCGCAACGGTTTCGCACACCGCCCCGCAGGCATCGAGCACGGCTTCATCAACGCCGAGAACGTCATGCTTCACATCGTTCACATAGCTCACCACGCCGCCGCGCACCACTGCAGAGCTGCCCGGAACGGATGTGAGCGCTCCGCAGATAAGGCCGCCGGTCAGGCTTTCCGCCGTGCCTATGGTCAGGCCTTTTTCACGGGCAAGTTCGATAACGTGCTTCGCAGCCGCATTGATTCGGCACGCGCGGGCTTCGTTGCGGGCGGCTCCTTCCTGCGCAAGGGAGCCGGTTTTCGCAGGATGCTCGACCGCGCCCTCCTTCGCGTCGATCTCCTCTGAGCGCGCGTAGCCCTCGGTCTTTGCAGAAGGCTCGCCTGTGCCCTCCTCCGCCTGAGGCATGCGCTTTTCGGCAACCTCGCTCCCTTTTGACGAAGTGAACCCGAGAAGCACGCGGGCCTTGACGAAGTAGTCGAGCATCGAGACGATGGTAAGGATAAGGGCGATTGCCATCACCGCCCACGAAAGAAGGTAAAGGGGGTATGCCGGTGTGTTTGCGGGGCTTGTCGCGAAAACCCCGTCTTTGACGATGAACAGCACGATTGCCACAATCTGGCTTACCGTTTTCGCCTTGCCGTACCAGCTTGCCGCGATGACCGTCCCCTGGCTTGCCGCCACCATGCGGATGCCCGAGACGATGAATTCGCGCGTGAGTATGATGAGCGCCGGCCACGAGGGAAGAACGGAAAGCTCCACGAGCGCGAGCAGCGCGGCGGCGACGAGTATCTTGTCTGCGAGGGGGTCCATGAACTTCCCGAAGTTGGTCACTTCGTTGCGGCTTCGGGCAAGATAGCCGTCCAAGCCGTCGGTTGCTGCCAACAAGATGAATATCCCTGCGGCTACCCACGGCTTGAAAGGTTCGAAGTCGCCCCATACCGAAAACCAAGCGGGCCACGGGCTGATGATGGCCACCACGAACACGGGCACGCAGCAGATGCGCACCAACGTGACAACGTTCGCCGGAGTCCAGAGCTTTTCTCGCGCGCCGTTCGCAGAGGCGCTGTCCGTCATAGCACTTCACCTTCCATTTCGTACATAAGCGTGTCGACAATGCGCGCGGAAACGATGCTGCCCACCGTGCCTCTGTCAAGATAGGTGGCGCCGTCGACCTCGGGGGCTTGGCACATTGCGCGTCCCACTATTTGACCGTCCTCTTCAACGCCTTCCACCAGCACGTGCACCGTCTGCCCGATGCGCGCCGCGATATTAGGGGCGCAGGCGGCGTCGGCCGTATCGCGCAGCCTTTGAGCCCGCTCGGCCTTGACGTCCTCGTCAACCTGGCCAGGCAGATCGAACGCCCGCGTGCCCTCTTCGCGCGAGTATGCGAACACACCCACATAGTCGAACAGGCCTTCCTCGACAAAATCGCACAAGTCCTCAAACTGCTCTTCGGTTTCGCCGGGAAAGCCGGCGATGAGCGTCGTGCGCAAACACGCTTCGGGAACCTTTTCCCTCACATGCGCGACGAGCGTTGCGAACTCATCGCGCGAACCGTGGCGGTTCATCGCGCGCAGAATCGACGCGTCCACATGCTGCAAGGGAATGTCGAAGTACGAGCACACGTTGTCATGGCTCGCCACCGCCTCGAGCAGCTCGTCGGTTATGCCTTCGGGCTGTAGGTACATGACGCGGAACCACGTGTCCGGAAATTCTTCGGCCAACGCGGACACCAACTGGGTCAAACTGCTCTTTTCGGGAAAGTCCCTGCCCCAGCGGCCGGTATCCTGCGCTATCAGAACGATTTCGCGCGCGCCTGCGGCCACGTGCTCCTCCACATCGCGCCTGATATCGTCGAGCGGGAAGCTGCGATAACGCCCGCGGATGAAGGGGATAGTGCAGTACGAGCAGAACCGGTCGCAGCCGTCCGATATCTTCACGTAGGCGAACGTCCTCTGGGAAATCATCGCGCCATCCGGGGGCGCGTCCTTTGAATCTGCTTCGCCGTATACGGGAAGGGCATCTGCGGTATCCGCATCCGAATCAGCTCCAGCAGCGCCCTCGACCGCCTCGCTTTCTCTCGCCGTCGAATCCGTCGCAAACGCCTCCGCAGGCAGCGCCGCAAGCGCGGCATCGAGCACGGCAACGATATCGTCTTCCTTCGAGCAGGGAACGAACGCGCTTGCCTCGGAAAGCTCCGCTTCCAAGTCGTCGCCGTAACGCGCGGGCATGCAGCCGGCCACGATAAGCGCCGCGTGCCCCGCTTCCACGTTCGGAAGCCCGGCGACGTCGAAGATGGCCTCAATGCTCTCCTCGGTGGCAACCTGTATGAACGAGCAGGTGTTCACCACGATGGCGCTTGCGAACTCGGGGTTTTCGGCAACCGAGTAGCCTGCAGCAAGCGCCTGTTTGCGCATCTGCTCGCTGTCCACCTCGTTCTTCGCGCAGCCCATGGTCACAAACGCCACGGAACGGTCTGTGCGAGCGGTGCGCGCCGCGAGCGCCGCGTCGTTCAGATCCTCGTCAACACTGTTTTCCATAGCGCGCTAGCGGTAGTTGACGTACTGCAGAGGCTGACCGTAGTCCTTCCCCTTCAGAAACGCGATCACTTCCTGCAAGGTGTCGCGCGAGGCCGAGCTGACGCGCAGTTTGTCGCCTTCTATCTGCACCTTCACCTTCAGCTTGGTGGCTTTGATGTCCTTGTTGATGGTGCTGGCGGTTTCCTTGTCTATGCCGCTCACAATCTGCGCGCTCTGGCGCACGCTCTGACCGGCAGCCGGTTGCGCGTCGCCCCATTTCACCGCCGAAAGCTCGATGCCGCGTTTGATGAGCTTGCTGCCCAGAACGTCGATGACCTGCTTGGCCACGAACTCGGAGGGTGCAGACACGCTAAGCGTCTGCCTGGCCTTGTCAAGCGTGATCTCCGCACCCGAATCCTTCAGGTCGTAGCGTTGCGAAATCTCCTTTTTCGCCTGCTGAAACGCATTATCGACTTCCTGCATGTCCACATTCGACACCACGTCGAAACTTGATTCCTTCGCCATGGGAATTCCTTTCCTCTCTGTTGCGCTGTGCGCGGCGAATTTCCAAGGCAGCGCACGTCCGAAAAGCAAGGATACCCCATTTTCACGAACGGGCACGCGAATTCTCGCAGGTTACACGACCTATGCACCGCTCGCGGTGCCACCTGCGGCACCGGATGCATCGGCAGTGTCGTCTGCAGGAATGTTCTCCTCTTTCCACTTCTCAAGGTAGGCGTTGAAATCGACCGTGTAGGTGTACACGCCGCCGCCCGTGTCACTCATCTCGTCGGAGGAAACGGCCTTTCCCGCAAGCAGGAGCTCAACGTTTCCGGGATTGCTTGTCACGAACTTGAGCGTCGTTGTCACATCGAAGCTCTTCTCTGCAGGGCCGGCCACGGTTTCGGCCACGCTCGGCGCGGACGCGTCGCCCTCGTACACCTCGATGTAAGCCGAAGATCCGGAAGGCACCGAATAGGTGAACACCACTTTGTCGGGTGCGACCGGAATGGGCGCCTTCTGCTCGGGGGCGACGGCGTTCTCGTCAACGGGGTTCGAGGTATCGGTCAGTCCCGAGATGGGCATGGGCGCATCTTCCTTCGCCGGCTGCTTGTTGCCAAGAACCATGGTCAGCACAACGATGACGGCAACGAGAACGGCGATGCCCGCCACAATGAACGGAAGCTTCGATTTGATGCCGCTCGGCGCTTTCGGTCCGGAATAGAAGTTCGTGAACTGGGGGCTTGCGGGCGAAGGGTGTCGCGAAGAGCGAACGTTTCCCTGTTCGTAGCCGTAGCCTTGCCGATCTCTTTCCTGCCCGTACCCATATTGCGAACGGGCGGCGACAGGCTGTCGGCTCCCGCGTCGCTCTTGCCCGCCCGCCCGTCGTGTCTCCCTCGCTGCGCGACGCGGCGACCCCATATCGAAACCGGAAGGTCTGCCCGGTTCGGTGCGGGCCTGTTGGTAGTCGTACGCCTCGTCCAGATACATGCGCGTTATCTCGGTAGGATTTAGCCCCACGAAACGCGCATAGGCGTTCACCATGTTGCGGGCGTAACCGCGTGGCGGCATGCGCGAGAAGTCCGATTCCTCTATGGCGCGAAGGATGTCGGGGCGGATGCGCAGCCTTCGCGCGGCCGTCGACAAATCGTACCCGCGTCTTTCGCGGGCATCGCGCAGGATAGCGCCGAAGTTTTGTGCAGCCATACCGTCTCACCCCCGCCTATGAAGAGCCTGCGTTTGCGTCGTTCGCTTCGAAGGCTTTCAGCGTTTCCAGTTCCATGGCGTCCACCAAGACCTCGCGCGGCTTGCTGCCGTTCGGAGTTCCCACGACGCCTTTTTCCTCGAGCATGTCCATTATACGTCCTGCCCGCGAGTATCCGACCTTGAGCCTGCGCTGGATGTTAGACGTGGACCCAAGGCCGCTCGACACCACGATGTCGGCCGCTTCCCAGATGAGCGGGTCGTCCGCCTGCGACCCGCCACCCGCACCGTCGGGCGAAGACGCCCCCAGCGTGATGAGGTTCGTCTGCAGAATCTCGGAATGGTATTCGGGCTCGCCCTGCTCTTTGAGCATTTCGACCACGGCGTTTATCTCGTCTTCTGATACGTAGCAACCTTGAATGCGCTGGGGTTTCGCGAACTCCGGCTTCGAGAGCAGAAGGTCGCCCAGACCTATGA
>JAEYEL010000208.1 GCA_023403475.1 Actinomycetes bacterium | reverse complement strand
CGAAGCCTGCACGGCGGCCTCTGAGCTTCTCGCCAAGTTCGGTCGCATCGAGCTGTAACAGTTCGGATTCGAAGGCTTCGGGACACGGTGCGGCGGCTTTTTGCCGCCGCACCGCTTTGTATGCGCTGTGCATTTCGTGCACTGCGGTGTGAACCGGCGCGAAATTCCAAGGAATGTAATCTCTAAATTTCACTGAATGAAACCGCAAAATATCATGGAATGAACTTGCCGAATCTCACGGAATGTGATGTAATGGCCTTGTTGGAAAACCATGAGAGGTGCGGGATATGGGAAAGACGGCTGACAAAACGCAGTATAAACCCAGAGTGATTGACGACATGGTTCGGAAATACCTGAGCGTTTTCGGCGCGGTGTGCGTGGAAGGTCCTAAATGGTGCGGTAAAACCTGGACCTCTTCCTATCACAGCAACAGCGAGTTCTTGGTCGGTGACCCGGCGAATAATTTCCAGAACAGGTCGCTGGCCGAGCTCGCTCCTGCAATTGTGCTAGACGGGGATGCGCCAAGGCTGATTGACGAGTGGCAAGAGGTGCCGTCTTTGTGGGATGCCGTTCGGTATGCCGTTGACCAGAAATCGGAAAAGGGCCGGTTCATCCTTACGGGGTCGTCGACCCCCCGAAGGAAGGGCGTTCTTCATAGCGGTGCGGGCAGGATCGGCAAGTTGCGCATGAGGCCCATGTCATTATACGAATCGGGGGATTCCAGCGGTGAGGTTTCGCTACGGAACCTTTGCGAGGGGCGGCCGGTCTCTGCGCTTACGGGCGAGGTTGATCTTCGCGACCTTGCCAACTTTATCGTGCGTGGCGGGTGGCCGGGAAATTTGGACGCTCCGATTGAAAACGCGTCGATTTTGCCCCAAGCGTACCTTGACGCGATACTCGACGATGATTCGCAGCGTGTTGACGGCAAGAAATACGATGTTGCCAAGATGCGTTTGTTGTTGCATTCCCTTGCCCGAAACGAAAGCACGACCGCAACCAAGAAAAAGCTCCTCGACGACATTAAGGAGGCAGACGATAGAACGATTGACGCCGAGACGGTAGCCACGTATCTCGACGTGTTCGACCGGCTGTTCCTTCTTGACAATCAAATGCCGTTTTCGACGAACATTCGCTCGTCTGTGCGCGTTAAGCAAGCCGAGAAGCGGCATTTCTGCGACCCCTCGCTGGCATGTGCTTTATTGAAGGCGACGCCCGACAGGCTCATCAACGACCTTGAAACCTTCGGTTTTTTGTTCGAGGCTCTTGTGGAACGAGACCTTAAGATTTACGCCGAGTCTTTCGGTGCGAACGTCTTTCATTATCAAGACTACAGCGGTAGGGAAATCGATGCGGTTGTGGAAATGAGCGATGGGAAGTGGTGCGCTTTCGAGATTAAGCTGGGGGCGAACCAGATAGACAAAGCCGCTGCCGGGCTTGTCGCGCTGAGGGATTCCATTGCCGAAAGCGGCGGTGTGGCACCGTCGGTGCTGTGCGTGATATGCGGAATGTCGAATGCCGCGTACGTTCGCCCAGACGGCGTGTACGTCGTTCCCGTTACCGCATTGAGGAACTAGAGAGTTTTTCTTCTATCTCTGCAGGTGTCAAGATAGGGTGGAGGGAGTGCGGGGGTGCGCGCGACTCCGGTTGTTGCGCACCCCCGCATGCCAAACTCCTACTTGTCGTCGGGATGCGTGGCGCCTTGGGGGAAGAAAGGGCGGCGTTCAGGCTGCGCTTCCGCAGTTCGGCAAGACCTTGCTTCTTGTCGATCTTGTCGCCTGCGTTGGAAAAGGCAACCGGAAGGCTCGCGCCTATGAGGGTGTGGTGCTCAGAGCCGTTGGAATAGATAACGTTTTGGTCACTCAGCATGCGATACGGTTACGAACTGGGCAGGTATGCCGGCGTATCCCCTTAAAGCTTGCGTACGGCCTTCGAGGGGCAGATTTCCTGACAGATTCCGCAACGTAAGCAGTGAGATTGGTCGATTGCGAAGGGCGAGTCCTCTCTGATGCATGATTCCGAGCAGGCACTGGCGCATATCCCGCAGCCGGTGCATGCGTCGGTGATTTCGAAAGTGCCAGGGGCGACTTCGGTGCTGCCGAGGGCGAATGCGTGCCTGAAAACAGGCTTCTGGCCAAGGTCGAAGTACTCGCCCTCTCCCGATTCGATGCGGAACACGTCGCAAATATAGCGCCTATTGCCAGGGTAGATTTGGTTCATGCTCGGATTGAGGTCGAACAGCGCGTCGACTAACGCTCGCTGGTTCTCCTCGCCTTCCGGCTGTATAGCGCGGGGGCGCATATAAGCTGATGCGTGGGTTTTACAAAGTTATTACTTGGTGAAATGGGGCTTAGGTGTAGGGGGATTCGTGAAAACCGCTCTTTTCATATGACGCGACTCTGGTGGAGTTGACGGCTCCCATCGTGGCTGTTCGTAAAACCGCTCATTTCATACGACGTAGTTGGGGATGTTCTTTGCTTCGACGGCAGCGCACTTTCTATCGCATTGCTTCGCAGGTTGATTTTATCCGATGCTCCGCCGCGCATGCGCTCGTTTTGAGCTAAATTGCGCCATGCTCTATAATTGCCCGAAGTAAACGGGAGTCTGCTGAAAAGAGCCTGCGTAAAAGATGGTCGCATGGGCGGCAAGGCTTGTTCGAAGCAGCTTGAAGTGCGAATACGGGGTTAGTATGGGCATGTTTGCAAAACCTGTGAACCGTGCGCTGTTCTTGGCGTGCGTGGTGGCAACGGGCGCGCTTGCGGGCGCGTTCGTGTGGGCGTTCTTCTTTCTGATGGATGCCGGCTTGGGTTTTCTTTGGGACGACGGTCGCTTGGCGCTTGCGGGCTGGCTCGAGCAGGTGGCGCCTGCCTTGGCGCGCGGGCCGTTCGGCGTGGCGCTGTTCCCGTTTCTGGTATGCGTGACCGGTGGTCTGGTCATCGGGCTGTACGAGAAGAAGGTCGGCGTAGCCACCGAAAGCCTCAATGCCGTTATGGCGAAGGTGAAGCGTAGCGGGCGCTACGAATACGACAATTTGGGCAAGCTTTCCATTGCTGCGCTGTTGCCGCTGCTGTTCGGCGGAAGCGTTGGTCCGGAGGCGGGCCTTACCGGTGTGATTGCCGGGTTGTGCACTTGGGTGGGCGACCGCCTACGCCGCTTCGGCGGTGATTTTCGCGCCATGACGATGCTCGGCTGCCAGGCGGCGCTCACGGCACTGTTCACAGCTCCGCTCTATGGTTTCGCGGCTCCGCTTTCCGGCTCGGCCGATGGCGCGGGCGGCGGGGAAATCACGCTGCCCAAGCGGCAGAAGGCGTTCGTGTACGCCTGCGCTGTGGCCGGTGCGCTTGCGACGTTCATGGGACTGGGGTCATTGTTCGGCGGCAGCATGGGTATGCCGCGCTTCGATGCGGCTCAGGTGGGTGCGGTCGAGCTTGCGTGGCTCGTGCCGCTTGCCGCGTGCGGGGTTGCGTGCGGTTGGGTGTACCACGGGGCGATGAGGGCGAGCGCCGTAGCATCGGCGAAGCTTGGCGACCATTCCGTTGCGCGCGCCCTCATCGCGGGCACGGTGCTGGCTGCCTGCGGTACCGTGTTGCCGTTTACCCTGTTCGCGGGCGAGTCGCAGACGCATATGGTGATGGAGGGCTATGCGTCTATCGGTGCGGCTGCACTTATCGCCACGGCGTTCGTGAAGGCCGCGCTCACGCCCGCTTGCATCAATTTCGGCTGGCGCGGCGGGCATTTCTTTCCCATTATCTTTTCGGGCGTATGCTTAGGGTACGGCTTCGCGCTTGCTTCCGGCGTCGATGCTGCGTTCTGCGTGGCGGTATGTACGGCGGCGCTTTTGGGGTCGGTCATGCGCCAGCCCGTGATGGTCGTGTTGCTGCTGTTCATGTGCTTCCCGCCGTCGGGCGTGGTTGCCATGCTCGTTGCAGCCGCCGTTGGCGCAGCCATCCCGCTTCCCAAAGTGCTTCGTAATAGTGGGAGATATGCTGTCGATTTTGCAAGCTCTGCCGCTGGGAGCGGCGATTCGGATGGTGCTTCGACGATTTGAGGAAGTGGCGTCGTTATGGCGAGTAGTGACGGGTATCTTGAATATGTTCTGGGTTTGCTTCGGGATGTGCCTTCGGTTTCCTACCGGAAGATGATGGGCGAGTTTCTTCTGTACAGCGAAGGTGTGCTTTTCGGGGGAATCTATGACGACAGATTTCTGCTCAAGGAAACCCCCGCAACGCGCGCGGCATTTTCATCTGCGGAAATACCTTACGAGGGTGCAAAACCCATGCTCCTCGTCGATGCCGAGGACCCGGAAAAAATCGCCAAGGTGGTTGCCGCGATGCTGCCCGAGGTTCAAGGTCGCAAGAGCAAGAAGGGGCGTTAACCGGGGTGTCAGTTACGGGCTGGTTGCGTGCCGATTACAGACCAGCCCGTGCGTCAGCCGCGCCAGTCGCTATTTTTTCTCCGCCGTGTTTTGCCGGGCGTTGATTTTGGGGCGAACCCAGATGGAAACAAGAAGGGCAACGCATGCGAGGCTGCCCATGACCAGGGCGGCGGTGTGGTAGCCGGACGAATCCAGCACCATGCCAACGACGGTTGGAATGGCGAGGGTGCCCATATTCTGGCCGAGCACGATAAGGGCGGCGGCGGCTCCTACGGAAGAGGTCGACCTGGCTGCATAGGGCGGGATGGCGAAGAACACGGTCGGTGCAGCTCCAAGCACGCAGCCGATAACGAATGCTGCGGCGTAGGTTACAGGGGCGGCTGCGTCGATATTGAACCATGCGAACAGACACACCGCCGCAAGCGCTATGTTGACCACAAGGACAAGACCCTTGTCCTTTGCCTTGGCGAAGACCATGCCCACGATAATCGCCCCGACCAACATGCCGACAGACGCAATCATTGCCGCAGCGTTCGCCATGCCGTAGTCGCGGCCCAGCTCGACGTTGAGGTAGGTTACCGTGAAGCTGTTGAAGGCGTCGGTCGCGCCGCCAACCAAAAAGAACATGATGGCAACGATGATGGCCAGGGGCGCTTTGTAGCCCCAGAGAATCCCGTGCTGCTCGTCCGGTTGTGCAGCGGACAGTTCGTCGAGGTCTTTGCGGTCCTCTTCGGCGGGCATGGTCACGCACACAACGGTAAGCGCCAAGGCGAGCACGGTCGATACTAGCGAGAACACCCACATGCCCGACCAGTCGCCCGCGGCGAGGATGGGGTTGGCCGCCCCGGTGCAGATGAGCATGCCCACGCCCACGTTGGCGCCCCACACGCCGGAGGCCAGGCCGCGCTTGGCCGGCTCGTACCAGGCCGATATGATGACGGGGCCGGCCGTCATGGTGACGCCGTAGCCCGTGCCTTCGAGCACACGGGAAACCAGAAGCCCGGCATCGGAAGTCATGAAGAGTCCAAGAACATTGCCGATAACGGATACGGCAAGTGCGACGGAAACGATTCTGCGTGCGCCGAAACGATCGATGAGGGTGCCGCCCACAAGAGCCATGACGACTGCGGCCGCAGAGAACGCGGTCATCAGCAATCCTTGCATCGTGTAGGAAATGCCCAGGCATTCGATCATGGAGGGCTGGGAGGGCGGCACTTTTCCATATTGCGTTGCGATGAGAATCGAGGCGATGATGATGGTCCATACGGGAATCCAGGATTTCGTCTTCATGTTCAGCTCCCCTTCTGATTTCTCGACATGTGCGAAGCATCCTTATGGCGAATTGTCGATGCTCGGAAGGCTTTGGGGAATCGCCCAAGGCTGCGTATTTGGGTCGTTCTCCAAGGTATGAGATGCGGTATTAGATTGAATGACACCCTGCTAAGCAGGGGATTCTTGCTTGCTGCTGCGTGCCTCGACCATATCTATCAACTCTTGTTGGGAATGGATATCAAGCTTTCTGTATATATGGTAGATATGGGTTTTCACGGTATGACCGGAAATGAAAAGCTCGTCCGCCACGTATTTGAGGTTCCTTCCGCGCGCCAGCATGATGAAGATATTGGTTTCCTGCTTCGTGAGGTTGTACGTTGCGGCTATCTCTCGGCAGCTGTCTTCCCAAGAATCGATGAACTCGCTTGCGGGCGGTTTTGCTTCGTCGTTGTCGGCCTTGTCTCCTATGACCACTTCGAGAATGAGGAAGATAACGAGCACGGCCGATATGATGCCGAAGGGCTCGTTGACGTCCGACCCGAACTCGCGGCACACAAGCCAACCGATAAGCCAGCCTATGAAGATTCCGATGAAGCCAATCGCCTGTGCGGTTGACAGGTAGCTGAACATTTCCAGATTGCGGTCGCGCACCTCGTCGGCAAGATCGCCCCATCCTATGGCATCGAAGCAAGTGAATCCGAAAACGGCCACGGCGAGGAAAGCTATTTTGAACGGAACGGGAAGATAGGGGAAGGGAAGCAGCGCTATCGCGATGAGGGGAAGCAGAAATCGGCGGAACCTCGTGCCGTCGAACTGGGACTTCGAGGTGAAGGAGTAAGCCGTCGTGAATGCCGCCGACAGCAAAATGGCCGACGCTACGATAAGGATCAGGTCTTCGCGAACCGCAAGCATGAGAACAATGGCGGACACGAAGCCGAACGACAGGGAATAGGCAAGGGTCGAGGGCGTGTAACGGGCGAGCTCTCGTATGCGCAAGCCGAGCTTGTCCCTTTGCGGCTGCGGCTTGTTTCGTTCCGAATCCTTGGCACTTCTTGCCATATAGCGTTCGCATCTTTGGGAGCATGCTACGGAAACAGCGGGGTAGAGCATGACCGCGGAAACGCTTGCAACGGGAACAAGCATCTGTGCGAGCAGATAACCGATGGCGGCGGCAAGGAAGCTCAGGCCGATGCATCGTGAGAGCTTGGATCTTTTCAGCCATATCAGAAACGGCGCGGTTTTAAGATAGACGAACGTTGAGGCGAACATGCCCAGGCACCACAAAGGCGTAACAAGGCCGAAGCTCCAGGAGAATCCCAGCTGGGTCGCAAGCGAGGGAATTCCGGCGAGGGTTGCGAAAAAGGCGACGAGAATCGACCCGAGAGAGCTTCTGAGAAAGGTCTCCAGTTTCGGCGGCATTACGGAAGAGAGGCTCATGGAGAGCGCTGATATGCCGGAAGCCATGACCAAGAGCAGCTGGTAATCGATTATGCGCGATGGGCCGAAAGGGTTCATGACGTCTGAGGAGAAGCAACTGAAAATCCAAGCCCAATAAAAGCCGAGCGCTATGATACCAAGAACCATAGTCATATTGTTTCCCCCGATGAGACGCGTGTTCTCGGTGCCTCTCATACTGTTGGTCATAGATCCCCCCTTGGCCTCTAAGCACCCTTGCAAGTTGAAAAATACGAAGCCTGCGGCGATTGCCAGCGAAGCTTCAGTGCGGCATCTTATCACGTGGAAAGCGCACTGCCAAGCCTGCGATTACCGGCACGACGGGGCGTCTTTCTGGGGGTCAATCTCGATTGAGAATCGAGAAGAGGGAATCACGGAAGGAGTGGTTGCATTGTCCGAGATGATGGATCAGCAGGCGTTCACGACGGGCGCTCGGGAAAAGAGGGACTACGCCCTCGTGGAGCACGAGAAGCCGTTTCGCTACGATGAGAACGGGCTGCATGTTACGAGAGGGAGCGCTTGGTCGGCGCCGGGTTGCCATTTGGGTTGCGGCCTTTTGATGTATACGGACGACGAGGGACGGCTTGTGAAGGTGGAGGGCGACAAGGAAAACCCCTTCAACCAGGGGCGTTTATGCTGCCGCTGTTTCGCATTGCCCGAGGTGATTTATCATCCTGATCGCATTCTGCATCCCCTGAAGCGTGCCAAGGAAGACCGGGGCAAGGACAAGTGGGAGCAGATTACCTGGGAAGAGGCGCTCGACACCATTGCCACGACGTTCCTCGACATCAAAGAGAAGTACGGCCCGGAGGCCATTACCTTCTATTCGGGAACAGGGCGCGACATCGGCCAGTACATTACAAGGCTTGCCTGGGGCTTCGGCTCGCCGAACTTCGTATTCGCCATGTCGGGCCAGTCGTGCTACTCTCCGCGTGTTGCGGGGTGCTTCGCCAACACCGGTGCGTTTTGGCTGGGTGATTATTCGCAGCAATATCCCGACCGTTACGACAATCCCAATTGGAAGCTCCCCGAGCTTATAGTTATCTGGGGAAACAATCCGGTGGTATCGAATTCGGACGGGCTGTACGGCCATTGGATCATCGACTGCATGAAACGGGGGAGCAGGGCTCTGACAATAGATCCCCGTCTTACCTGGCTGGGTGCGCATTCCGAGCTCTTCTTGCAGATTAGGCCCGGTACCGATGCCGCTTTGGCGCTCGGTATGGTGAACATCATCATCGAAGAAGACCTATACGATCACGAATTCGTCGACTACTGGTGCTACGGCTTCGACGAGCTGGTCGGGCGCGCCAAGGAATTCCCCGTGGACAAGGTAGCGGAAATCACCTGGGTTTCTCAGGAGAAGATAGTTTCTGCCGCGAGGATGATCGCCAACGCCGAAAACGCCATTCTGCAATGGGGCGTTGCCATCGACCAGACGAAGGAAACCATTCCCACAGCCCAGGCCCTTTTGGCGGTGTTCGAGATTTGCGGCCATATGGACAAGCCGGGCGCCATGGTGGTGCCGCCGTCCATTCTGTACTACGCCGCAGGCTGGGGCAGCGAGTTCCTGTCGAAGGAACAGTACGCAAAGCGCATCGGCCTTCCTGAATATCCGCTGCTTAACCTGGGATTCCAGGAATGTGCAACCGACGAGCTCATTAAGACTCTGGAAACGGGCAAGCCCTACAAGCTGCGCGCCGCCTGGCTGCAGACCACGAACTTCCTCACCTGCACGGGAGTCGATCCCGAACGCACGCGCTTGGCTCACCTCAACTACGATTTCATCGTGTACGTTGATTTGTTCATGAACCCGACGGCGATGGCCCTTGCCGATATCTTCCTGCCGGCTTGCACGTTCCCGGAGCGTAACGGTATTCGCATCGGCGATGGCATGCAGCGCGCCGAGACCATCAACAAGGTTATCGAGCCTTTGGGCGAAAGCAAGTCCGATATGGAAATCTGCCTTGAGATAGGCCGCAGAATCGCTCCGGAGGCGTGGCCGTGGAAAACCGCAGAGGAAATGTACTCGTCCATTATCGCCGAGACGGGCTATACCTTCGAGGAAATGCAGGAGCTGGCGCCGGGATATCCCGCCTTCGAGTACTATATGCACGAGAACGGCAAGCTTCGCGATGACGGGAACGTCGGCTTCCAAACGCCGACGGGTCGCATCGAGCTTTGGTCCCATTACTACAACAGCGCCAATCTGGATCCGTTGCCAAACTTCGAGGAGCCAACGCCCGGCCCTGTTGCCACGCCTGAGTCGTACGAAGAGTATCCGCTCGTTCTGACGACGGGCGCGCGCATCTGGTCGATGTTCCATTCTGAGCATCGCAACGTGGAGCATCTGCGCGCCCTGCATCCCGATGCCGAGATTCTGGTCAACCCGAAAACGGCTGCGAAGTACGGTGTGCACCAAGGCGATTGGGTATGGGTTGAAAACGAGCGAGGCCGTTGCAAGCGCAAGGTTGTCGAAACTCCCGTTGTTGACGAGCGCGTTTGCTCGACCGACCATGCGTGGTGGTTGCCTGAGGCTCCCGGGTCTTTGGAGGATGGCCTGTTCGGCATGCAGGATCTTAACGTTGCGAATTTGATGGCATACAACTGTGGCAAGAGCGGCTTCGGGGCGAACTACAAGACGCTTCTGTGCAAGATCTATCGCGTAGAGGAAGGTGAGTAGGCAATGGCGGAAAAGGCGATTTTGATTGACTACGGTTGGTGCACGGGATGCCATACATGCGAAGTCGCATGTCAGACGGAGCATGGTCTGCCTACGGGACAGTTCGGCGTCAAGATTGTAGAAGTGGGGCCATGGGAATGCGCTCCCGACAAGTGGCAGTACAGCTATCTGCCTGTTCCCACCGATCAGTGTGATCTGTGCGCAGAGCGACAGGCGCAAGGCAAACTGCCCAGCTGCGTTCACCACTGCCAGGCTCAGTGCATGGAATTCGGCGATATCGATCAACTGGCGGCAAAGTTGGGGAAGAAGCCCCGCCAAACCCTGTTCCATCCGTAGGTAGTCAATCCACGCGCATTACGAAAACAAGGAGGAAAGCAATGAAAAAGAAAGCAGCATGGATTCCCGTATGGGCGATTATCATCGCCTCGATATTCATCAGCTTCGAATACGGCAAGGTGCCGCCTTCCCAGCCGTCCATGATCGAATGCTTGGGCATTTCCTATACGACGCAGGGTTTGCTCATGACGGCGTTCTCTGCGGCGGCTATCGTTATGGGGCTTGTGGGCGGCACCCTCATCGACCGTTTCGGCGCGCGTAAGGTGGTGTCCGCTGCTGTGATCGTTACGATTGTCGGTAACGTGTTCAGTCTGTTCTTCACATCGGATACGGCTATTCTTATTGCGCGTGTCATGGAGGGCGTTGGCTACGGCGCCACCATGACGGCCGGTCCCGTCATCATAT
>JAEYEL010000010.1 GCA_023403475.1 Actinomycetes bacterium | reverse complement strand
GCGCGAGGAATTTAGGAAGAAAAGGGCTTGCCTTGGCGGCGTAGGCGGCATTCGCGCTCCTTGCCGTTGTTCTTTGTTGCCGCCAACGGCACGATGATGTCGTCCTTGTTGGATGCTAGTTTGAGATATCGATGGATGGTGGGCAACGATAAATACTAAATAGTTTACAAAATAAGCCTTGTGAGGAATAATAATGAAAGAATCGAGAGACGTTCGGAAGGTGACTTCCCGACTGGAAAGAGAAGGCTGGCAGAATAGGAAAGGCAAGGGGGATCATGTGAACTTCTTCAAACGAGGAAACCCTTTTCTGATAACGATAGATATGGGAAGGAAAGAGATCGACAGAAATATCTACAAACGCATTGGGAAGATTGCGGGATGGGACTGTTCCGGAGAGTCGTCTGAGAACCGCGAGGGAGAAGGTGCCCTATGAGACGTGTCTACGGTGCGATTATTCGCAAATCGGAGGACGGGTATTGGGCAGAGGTTCCCGATCTGCCCGGTTGCTTTGGCCAAGGCGAGACGTTTTTGGAAGCGGTTACAAGTGTGGCCAATGGAATAGAGACTCATTTGGCTGCGCTTGTCGAATACGATAGGAAGATTCCCGAGGCGACATGCATCCGGTCGGATAGTGGAGATGTGGTCTATGTGTGCGCTGACGATTCCTCCGTTTGTCTTGGCGAGCCGATCATGACGGCGGCCGATGCCGCCCGACAGCTTGGCGTGACGCCAGGGCGGGTGTCTCAGCTCATAACCGCAGGCAAGCTGGTTGCTGAGCGAATGGCGGGGGGAACATGGGTTGCAGTTTCAAGCGTAGAGGAATATTCGCGCAGCACGCGTAGTCCCGGTCGTCCGAAAAAAACAGCTTTGGCGTAGGAGCCGATATGGTGGAGATCTCCCGCATATTTCACCAATCGCAGAATTACTTCTCACTCGTGTAGAGGCTGCATCGCTCGTATGGTTCTTCGAGTTTGTTTAACTTCAACGCTCAGGTGGAAAAAGCTGCGGAGGTTGGTTATACTGCCCGTTGGCATCTTTGGAAACGATCCTCAGATGCCGCGCGCTTGCATCGTTGGGCCCTGCTTGCGCGCATTACCAGTTGCCCATGGCCTGCAGCTTTCGCTGTATGGAGAACAAGGAGAAGACCATGTTCCAATCAGATGTCTCGTCGCGCTCTCGTCGCGCCTCCGGCCTGTCTGCTCGAAAAGGACAGACGCTGTCCCGGAGCAGGTACGTTGCCCAAGCCGGGGTGATCGCCGCGTTTTACGCTGCAGCGACTCTCGTCACGTTGCTCTTGCTACAGGGTTTGGCGTGGGGCCCGGTTCAGTTCCGCATCTCGGAAGCGGTGTGCGTCGTGGCTCTGTTCACGCCTGCTGCCGTTCCGGGGTTGACGGCGGGCTGCGTCGTGGCGAACCTTATGGCTCTTGCGGTTAACGGCACCGGGGCGCTCGGCATGCTCGATGTGGTGTTCGGAAGCTTGGCCACGTTCGCGGGCGCAACGTGGTGCTGGAAAATGCGCCGACATCCTAAAATGGCGCTGCTTGGCCCGGTTCTGGCGAACGCGCTTATCGTGCCGGCGTATTTGCCCCTTATATTGCAAGGGATGGGTTTTTACACCATCCCTTGCACCAACATTTCGATTGACGGCGCTTACCTTCCCATGTATTTGTTCGGCGTTGCGGCGACCGGCATAGGAGAAGCGCTCGTTATGTATGTGCTCGGTTTGCCGCTCTGTTCCGCACTGAAGCAGTTCGGCATAAAGGAAGCTAGTCCTTCTTCTTTCCGGAGCGAATAAGAACTGCAGCTATGCCGCCCACGATGGCCACGGGAACGCAGAATGCGAGCGAAGCGGCATTCCAGCCTATGGAAGCGGAAAGGGGGCCGAATGCTGCGGATCCTATCATTCCGCCGGCATTCTGGAAGAAAGCGACGATTGCCATTCCCAAGCCAATCTTAGCGGGATCTTTCGCAAGCAGCGGAACGCTGGAAAACGTACCGGTGGCGCAGCAGGCAGAGAAAACGCTCAAGGCAATGACGAACACCCATACCAACGCCATGTTGTTGCCGAAGCCGAAGGTGAGCAGAACGGCTGCGCCGAACAGGCTCCCAACGATAAAGCCCTTGTGGATATTGAACTTGTCGGATACGATGCCCGAAATCGGTCCAAGGAAAAGAACCAGAATGTTGGTGATGCTCGAAATGGTGGACGAGAGCTGCGTGTCAAGACCATGAGCGTCGGCAAGGAACGCCGGGTAGAATCCACCGATCGCGCCCGCATTGAATATGTTCCAGCAACCGAAGGCGATTGCCACCATGAAGATGCTGAACATGTCGGGTTTAAGCGAAGCGGAAGCCGTAGGAGAAGATGAGCTGTCGTTTGCGACGACGGCTTCTTCCTGCGGCGGATCGGCGTACACGGCAAGCATGAAAACCAGCGCGACGGCGGCAAGTATAGCCGAGAGCCACCACGCGCCGCGCCACGATCCCGCCAAGGAATAGGCAGCGGGAACGGTGTTGAACGCCAAAACCACGCCCGCCGGGAACCATACGCTCCAAATGCCCATGGCCAGGCCTTGCTTGCGCTGCGGGATGATGGACGCTACGGCGGCAGGGCCGACTACCGATATGAGGCCCATGCCCACGCCTTCAATGAAACGCGTGGCCAGCATCATGGGTGCGTTGGTGGCCAAAGCCCCAAGCACCGACCCAAGAAGCAAGCTGATAGCGGTAATGGTCAAGCTCTTCTTCGCGCCCAGCTTTGCCAAGATTCCGCCTGCGGGGAATGCAAGAACAACGCCGATAAGCGAGAACATCGACATAACCCATCCGATGGTGGCACTGGTGAAACCAAGTTCGGGTGTGAATTCGGTTGCGAACAGCGGCGGTGCCTTGAATTGGCAGAATGCTGCCAAAATTCCTATAAGGAACACCGATGCGAAGATAGTCCACCTACGCCCCATGGAGAAATCGGCGCTTTTCGAGTCGCTCATAAAAAACCCCCTTGCAATCAGATTGTCTACTTTGTTGCATGCGCGCCCATTCGAGTCGCGAAACGCATGTCGCCGACAAGCGGCTGACGGCATGCGATTGGAGATTCGGCTGGGGTTGACAAGGCGTGGCATGCCCGCTTCTTTGTGACGGGAAGAACCGGGCATCGCCAACTTGGCGGTGCCATTATGAAGAAACCGCAGCTCGCACGCATCAGCCTAGCAGCCATAAAACGCGTTCGGGCATAAAGCGGCAAGCGCCAAACTCATGGGAATAGGGTGCTAGGAATGGGGGTCTTTGCAACTCGCTTTCGTGGCTCTGTGCCCGCGAAACGCCGGTTACCGCAAAACTCCGCTTGCGCAAACCTCGGTCGCCTCAAGACGTCGGCAAGGCGCCGATCGTTGGCTATCCGTTCGAGGGAGTTGCCGACGGGAGGGTTTCATTGGATTCCCGCGCCCGTTCCTTCGCGTCGCCCGGTTCCTCTTTAGCATCCTCTACGAGGTCGAGCAGTTCTTGAGCTGAATGCACGTCAAGCTTGCGATAGATATTCGCAATGTGCGTTTTGGCCGTGTGGTTCGAAATGAACAGTGCGTTTTGAATGTATTCGGCATTCCGGCCTTTCGCCATGAGCAGGAATATCTCGCTTTCCCTAGGAGAAAGCCCGTGCTCGAAGCATATCTTGTTGCATGCGGCGCGCCAACGTCCGCTCGGCCTTCGTTCGGTATGCGCAGAATACAAGGTGTCGTCGGCTATCTTTTCCTGCTCAAGGTAAAAATCGGCCGCCCATATGTTCTTCTCGTCAAGAAGGAGAAGCGCGGCGGTTATTCCCACGAACACTGCAAGGGAAACGAAGGCGAACGAAAAGCCCGTCATGTTTTCAAAGTTCTGCCATAAAATGCCGCCCACCACAATGCCCACGGTGAACGATCCGTACTCCAAGCCGCGGTTGAGCCCGATGGTGAAGCCTGCTTTGATGTCGAAGGTGCGAACAAGGTCTACCATGAGAATAAGCGTGATGGTTTCGAGCAGCACGAAACCGGTCATCACGGCGGTGGCCGCCACGTTGACGAGGACGTCTTTGGCGAAGGGGACGAGCATGAGCCCGCCGGTGAAAAGCAAGGTCGAAAGCTTGTGTACGAAACTGAGGTTGGGGCGAACAGGGGAAGCCCAGTACAAACCCACAATGAGCAGTCCGGCAAGCCCTACGCCCAGAACCGAGAAGGGTTCCGCCACCGCAAGCAGCACGTTTCCGTGCGCCCCCACGCTTCCTTGGAACATGCCGAAAACCAGTCCGAATATGGCCAGCTGCGCTGTGCTGCGAGCAAAAGGCCGTCTCGCCGCCTCCCAGTTGGGAGTGCCCGCGCCCTCCCATTCGTCGAAGCGCCGCGCGGTTGACTTCTCGCCGAAGTGCAGCATGCCGGCCGAAACGACAGGCAGCAAAACAAACACCACAAGGGCAAGCTCGCTGGTAAGGTTACGCGTGAAGAAGCAGATGAGGGAGCCAATAACTGCCGAGGCCGCAAGGTAGTAGCATGAGTAGTTAACCGAGGTTTCCGAATAGAACTGCAGCCAGAGCAGCATAAGGATTGCCTCACCTGCGCCCATGGCCACCGTCGTCGTAACAAGCATGGGCGAGGCGCTAGGGGCGAGAAGCGCTCCCGCGCAGCCAACGGTTGCCACCACGGTTCCCGCAGCAAGGACGGTGCCCATCATTTTCGGGGTGCGTGGAAACACCTTGTCCATAATCCAGCCGAACAGGAAGAAGAAAACGAAAAGCGACCCGTTCAGCGACACTTGCCGCCAGAACAGCGCTTCGGATATAAGGCTGTCGTCGAAAAGCCTGAGCGGGAAGTAAAGAATGAGGAAATGCCACCCCAGTAAAACGCCAAAGCCCAAAAGACGGAAGGGAATCGCCGAAAGATCGGACTGAACCCTTTTCTCTCGCAAGCCTTCGGTCTCGCAAGATTTCTGCGTTTTGCATGGTCTGCGCTCGACGTTCGGCAGATCGGCATCGAGGGTGCCGCCATTGCCCGCGCCGCCCCCAAGCGCGCCGCCCCCGCGCGTCTCGCCATTGCTCGCGCCGCTATTGCGCCCGTCATTTGCGCCGGACCCGCGCGCGCCGCGTCTTTTCGCTGCTGCTTTTTTCCAGCTGCTTTTCTCGGCGCTCGTTTCTTCGGCTTTTAGCACACGTCATTCCCCCCAAGCAATCCGATGTATAGCGCCTCTTGATCGTCTCCTCTATAAACGTGCAGGTGAAAGCCCTCACTCTCAACGCTATAGCGTGAAGTCACACTGCACGGCATACACGAAACTTGTCTCAAGACGTTGTTTCACCATTCAGGCTCGATGGTCTTGCGAAAGGGCAAGGCTATCCTTTTTCATCAGAGCCAACTTGGCAAGCATACCAGCAAAGCAAGGCGTAAGGCAACAGTCAAATAATAAAAGATGGGGGGTATCGCTGCTTCATCCGTGCTTCATCTGTGACGACGAGATCTGCTTTTTCATGCACCAACGAAACAGAGGAGGAACTACATGTCAGGCGAAACGAAAACCGTCTATAAGTCTCTCGGCCTGTGCGGATTCGGCCTCGGATCGAATTCCGCAGCAGTCGATGTGAAGGACGGAAAGATCATTCGTATCCGTCCTTTGCACTACGACGAGAAGTACAATATCGAGGATATGCGCCCTTGGAAGATCACCGCGCGTAACGGCGCCGTTCTAGAACCCAAGACCCACACCTGCCCGAGTCCGCTTCAATACGGCTACAAGAAGCGCGTCTATTCCAAGAACCGCGTTCCTTTTCCGCTAAAGCGCGTCGATTGGGATCCCGATGGCGACCGCCATCCCGAAACCCGCGGCGAGTCCAAGTATGTGCGCATCTCCTGGGACGAAGCGGCCGAAATCTGCGCGAAGGAAATCCTTCGCATCAAGGAAACCTACGGTATGGAGGCTTTGCTGCTGCAATGCGACGGCCACGGCGAATCCAAGATTCTCCATGCGGCGCATGGCTGCGAACAGAAGCTTCTCGATCTTTTAGGCGGATACACCCTGCAGGCTCGCCAGCCCGACTCGTGGGAAGGCTGGACCTGGGGCGCCAAGCATATGTGGGGCATGGAGCCTGTCGGCAAGCAAGGGCACGTCGAGAACTTGTTCAAGGACATTTGCGAGAACGGCGACTGCCTGATCATGTGGTCCGGCGACCCGGAAACCACTCCGTGGGGCTGGGGCGGCATGATGCCCGGCGTTCTGGAAAGCTTCCTTACTGAAGCGGGCATCATGCAGATCTTCATCACTCCCGATCTGAACTACGCGGCCGCTGCGCACGCCGACAAGTGGATTCCCGTTCTTCCGAACACCGATGCGGCTTTGCAGTGCGCCATCGCCTACACGTGGATCAAGGAAGGCCTATTTGACCGCGAGTGGGTGAATTCCCATTCCGTTGGCTTCGACTGGTTCGAATACTACATCACAGGCCAAGAAGACGGCGTGCCGAAGACCCCTGCATGGGCGGCTCCCATCTGCGGCGTTCCCGCCCGTCAGATCAAAGCGCTTGCCCGCTATTGGGCTGCGCACGCGGTTTCTGTCGGACACTGCGCAGGCGGCGGCATGATCCGCGCGGCTTACTCGTCTGAACCCGCCCGTCTGGAAGTGGCCTTGCTGACCATGCAGCAGCTCGGCAAGCCCGGTGCCGGCCAGATGAATTTCATGGACGTGGGACTGTTCGGTATCGACGACATATATCCGTTGCCTCGTTCCGAATGCCAGCCCGACATGAACTCCGTTTACCATGGCTGGGCGATGCTCACCACCCCGACCAACTTTATTCCGAAGACGCTCATTCCCCAAGCCATCATGAATCCGCCCGTTCATTGGTCCGGCGGCCATGTCATTGCCGGCTTGCCTGCCGAAGACCAGTTCATCGAATGGGATTTCCCGCAGCCCGGCTGCCCTGGCATTCACATGATCTGGACCGACAGCCCCTGCTGGCAAACTTGCTGGAACGGCGGCAACGAGATGCAGCGTGCTCTGCGTCATCCGAATTTGGAATTCATCATGGCGCAGCATCCTTGGATGGAAAACGACTGCCTGTTCGCCGACATCGTTTTGCCCACTACCACCAAGCTCGAAGTGCAAGACATCTCCGCCGATTTGTACGGCCTGAACTACAACATGATTCTGCATGAAGAGCAGGCGTGCCCCCATGTTGGCGACTCGCTTTCCGACTGGGAATGCGTCATAGCCATTGCCGAGAAGCTCGGTTTGCGCGATCAGTACGTCGAAGGCACTGAGGAAGAGCTCATCAAGAAGGGCTTCGAGAACTCCGGCTGCCAGGACATGATTTCCTACGAAGAGTGGATGGAAAAGGGCTACTATGTCGTTCCCACCGCCAAGGATTGGGAGAACGATCGTATGCATTTGCGCGAATGGTGGAAAGATGCCGACTCCGAGAGGTTCAACACGCCCACCGGCAAAGTGGAGTTCTATTCGACCGGTTTGGCCGCGCATTATCCGGACGACGAAGAGCGCCCGCCCGTTCCCCACTTCATTCCCTATGGCGAGTCCCATTCCGAGTCGCTGCTCCACCCGCGCGCCAAAGAGTATCCGTACCTGCTGGTAACCAACCATCCGCGTTGGCGCGTTCATGCGAACAACGACGACAACACCTGGATGCGCGAGTTCGAGACCTGCAAGATAGAAGGCCCCGACGGCTACAAGTACGAGCCCATCTGGATCAACCCGGTCGATGCCGTCAAAGTGAACGTCAAGGACGGCGATATCGTCAAGATGTACAACGAGCGCGGCGCTGTGCTGGGAGCCATCCGCATAAGCGAGCGCATCATTCCCGGTGCCATTTACCAGGATCACGGTGCTCGCGTTGACAGCATCGTCATCGGCGAATTCGACCGCGCAGGTGCCAACAACCTCATCTGCCCGTCTAACACCACCTCCAAAAACGCCCCGGGCGAAGTGACGAACAGCTTCTTGGTGAACATAGACAAGGTTGACGTGTTCGAGCTTGCCAAGCAGTATCCCGAGGCGTTCAGCAAGGTCTACGACAAGGACACCGGCCAAATTGCCGAGACCGTCATCATCACGGATGAGGAGGCTTAAATCATGAAAATCTTTGTTGTTGATGTCGAGAAATGCGTCGGCTGCCGCAGCTGCGAAATCGTCTGCAAAGACGAGCATGTTGACAACGACTGGTCGCCTATTGCGATTCCCCAGCCTGATACCGGCCAGCACTGGATGCGCGTCGAGGAAAAAGAGCGCGGCCAGGTGCCCAAGGTCACCGTTTCCTACACTCCCATCATGTGCCAGCACTGCAAGAACGCTCCCTGCATGGCTGTGGCGAAAGACGGTGCCGTCTATCGCCGCGAAGACGGGTTGGTCATCGTCGATCCCGTCAAGGCCAAGGGTCAAAAGGCCATCGTCGATGCCTGCCCTTACGGAGCCATGTTCTGGAATACCGAAATGAACGTGGCCCAGAAGTGCACCGGCTGCGCGCATTTGCTGGACGACGGTTGGACCGTGCCGCGCTGCGTGGACGCCTGCGCCCACGACGTGCTCCGCTACGGCGAGGAAGAAGAGTTTGCCGCCGAACTGGAGAAAGCCGAGCTTTTGAAGCCCGAGCTCAACACCCAGCCTAGCGTGTATTATCTGAACCTTCCCAAGCGCTTCATCGGTGGCGAGATCGCCGACCTTGAGGACGAAGAAGTTATCATCGGCGCCAAGGTCACTCTGACCAACAAGGAGACCGGCGAGGCCATGGAGACCGAAAGCGACTGGTTCGGCGATTTCTGGTTCAAGCAGATCCCCGCTGCCGAGTACGCCATCGACGTCGAGGCGGAAGGCTATCTGCCCCGTCACGTGAAGGACTTTATCTCCACCGTAGACAAAGATCTCAACGTCGGCACTATTGCGATGTACAAAGCTTAAAGCAAGAACGCCTGAGAAAGGGAAAGGGAAAGGGCAAGGGAAAGGGAAAGGGAAAGGTGCTCGACTTTCCCTTTCCCGACTGCGGCAGCCGATTCGAACTGTTGAACATGACAGCAAAAGCACCGCACATCTTTTCCGACTTGAGACTTTGGAAGGAGATCGGCTACATGAAGGCAATCGAGACCCATCATCAGGGCATCTACTGTAAAGACATCAACGAGTCCATAGACTGGTACTGTAAGAATTTCGGTTTCCGTCACCTTTTCTCTACCGAGACCATGGAGGGCGACAAGCCTTTGAAAATGGCGTGGATCAAAAACGGCGGAGGCATTGTCATCGAGCTTTTGGAAACCGCTGACAAGGCGTGCGTCGAAGCCAATGCTGGGGCTTTGAACCATTTGGCCGTTCGTGTCGAGAACATGGACGAGTTTGTGGCGCTTCTGAACGAGAGGGGCATTGCCATCGAAGCAGGCCCATTTGACGCGCTCTGCCCATTCGATCGTCCTTTGGAAGAGCGGGATGACGATGTTTTCCAAGTTTACGGGAACGGCGGTGCGCATCTGAAGATCATGTTCTTCAGAGGGCCTGGCAACGAGCGCATCGAGGCTGTTCAAGACGATATCGCACCGCTGCCGTAGAAACGCTGTCGCAAAGGGCGCAGCTACCGTAGAGGCTGTGCGAGCAATCGGTTGCAGAGAAGATCGGCTTCGCTGCGACCGCGCAAAACGGAGTAACAGAAAGAACAGGAGTAGAAAATGTGTTTCAGACCACCGACCGTTGAGGCCGAGAAGACTTGCCCCGACTGCGGGGCAAAAAACGATCCGACGGCGACCGTTTGCGCGCAATGCGGGGCCGAGCTTCCCGCAGGGCCTGCGGTTCCCAGTGTGCCCGGGGTGCCCGGAGCGCCTAAGGCTCCCGGAACCTCTGGCACTCCCGGTGCGCCGAAAACCCCTGGTGCGCCGAAAGCCCCCGGTGTACCTGGTGTACCTGGTGCGCCCTGTGCTTCGAGCAGCCCGAAGGTTCCCAGCGTGCCCCAAGTTCCCAGCGTGCCGAAGGCCCCAACGGGAAAGTAGCGTCTGGGCAAAAGATCGACAAGCCCCGCGAACTGAACCGCCTCCCATTCTTTGTGTCCAAGAACCGGAATGCAGTTCAACATCGCGGGGCTTTCTGCTTTTTGGGTGCG
>JAEYEL010000214.1 GCA_023403475.1 Actinomycetes bacterium | reverse complement strand
CAGGCAGTTTTCGGACGGACGGGCGCGGCGGCGGACGAGGATATTCGAAGCGGCGGCTTGCCAGCGTTTGGTGGAGGCGAAATTCGAGGGCGATCCGGGGGCGGGTTCGAGGGCCGTTCGAGGGCAGTTTAATAGCGACCTGCAAAATATCGCTTTTTCGGGCTATTTCGGAAGCATTTAGCGATAGAATATGCTTTTAGAAATGAAGGAGCGCCGCAAAGCCTTGACAACGGCGCTCCTTAAATGTTATTAGGTAAGTAGTAATTAAGTAGACGAAAGCAGACGAGAAACCGAGAGAGAACAATCATGCTGGAACTGCGAAACGTTACGTTCGAGGTGCCCGCCGCCCACGGCGACGGCGCACCGAAACGCATCATCGACAACCTGTCGCTCACCATAAGCGACGACCGCTTTACCGTCATCACCGGCCCGAACGGCGGCGGCAAATCGACGCTCGCCAAACTCATCATGGGCGTGGAGGTTCCCACGAGCGGCCAGATCATCTTCGACGGCACCGACATCACCCATCTATCCATCACCGAGCGCGCAAAGGCAGGCATCGGCTACGGCTTTCAGCAGCCTGCCCGCTTCAAAGGCATGAAGGTGAAAAAACTGCTCGACCTTGCGGCGGGAAAGAAGCTTCCCATGCTCGCCTGCAACGAATACTTGGCGAAGGTGGGGCTTTGCTCGGCAAGCTATCTCACGCGCGAAGTGGACAAAAGCCTTTCGGGCGGCGAAGTGAAGCGCATCGAAATAGCCACTATTCTGGCGCGCGACCCGAAACTTGCCATCTACGACGAGCCGGAAGCGGGCATCGACCTGTGGAGCTTCGACCGTCTTACCGAAACGTTCCGTGACATCCACGAAGCGCGCGACGGCCGTTCCATCGTCATCATCAGCCATCAGGAGCGCATCATCCAGCTCGCAGACGAGATCGTACTTCTGCGCGAAGGTCGCGTGGAGGAAACGGGCACGCCCGACGAGCTTTTGCCGAAGCTCGGATTCGTGCCGAAGGGAATTCCCCACTGCCAGCTCACCGAACCTACCGAGCTGCACTTGACCGAAATACCCACCACCTGCTAAACCGCCGCTTCGCGCCGAATGTTTCACGTGAAACATTCGCGCCTATACGGGCGGCAGCGCGATACCGTTCGACCAGCCGGCCTTTGCGAAAGGCCGGCAAGAAGAAGGAGGTCATCCATGGCTGTTGATTTGTCCCCCATCGACGAGAGCCTGCTCGCCGAAATAGCGAACATCCACGGCATGCCGAAAGGCGCATTCAATATCCGCAAGGACGGGCAGCTCGTCGAGCGTCATTCGTCCGCCAACATCGAGATATCCACCAAGACCGACAATCCGGGCATCGACATACACATCAAGCCCGGCACCAAGGGCGAGACAGTCTACATTCCCGTCATTGTCACGCAGTCGGGTCTGAAAGACGTAGTGTACAACACGTTTTACGTGGGCGATGACTGCGACGTGACCATCGTTGCAGGCTGCGGCATCCACAACGAGAGCCACAAAACGTCCGAGCACGACGGCATCCACACCTTCTACTGCGGCAAGAATTCCCATGTGAAATACGTGGAGAAGCACTACGGCGAAGGCGCGGGAACCGGCGAGCGCATTCTGAACCCGGTCACGAACGTGATCATGGAAGAGGGCGCGAACTGCGAAATGGAGCTCGTGCAGCTGCGCGGCGTCTCCTCCACCGTGCGCGACACGAACGCCGAACTGGGTCGTGGCGCGAAGCTGCTGCTCACCGAGAAGCTGCTCACGCACGACGACCAAACCGCCACGTCGAACATGAAGATAGAGCTTAAGGGAGACGACTCCAGCGTGCAGGTCGTCTCGCGCAGCGTAGCGCAGGACAACAGCTCGCAGGTGTTCAACCCGCTCGTCATCGGCGAGGCGGCCTGCCGCGGGCACGTGCAGTGCGACGCCATCATCATGGGAAAGGCCACCGTGAAGGCCATCCCCGGCATCGAAGCGGCAAGCGAAGACGCGCTTTTGGTTCACGAAGCCGCCATCGGCAAGATAGCCGGCGACCAGATTGTGAAGCTCATGACCTTGGGTCTTACCGAAGAGGAAGCTGAGCAGGAAATCTTGGAGGACTTCCTGAATTAGGACGTCGCAGCGAGGCACCAAGCTCGCCGCACCGGTGCGGCGAGTCTGCACCCGTCGCCGCACCGAACTCGCCGCCCCGCTGCCCCATTGGTCCTGCATCTGCCGTCCCTACCAGCCCCCGGATGTTTCACGTGAAACATCCGGGGGCTTTCATTTTAGAAAAGCGCGTTCGCTAGACGGCGGTTAGGCGGCTAGGCAGCTAGGCGGCGCTCGCTCCCGTCAAAGTTGCCGAGCGAGCAATTGACGCGACTGCGAAAGCGCGGAATTTGCCCTAGATGGCGTTCGTTCCCACCGAGGTTGCCGCGCCTGCAGTCGCATTCGTCGTCGCGGTGCCTGCAGCCGCATTCGTCGTAGCAGCTGCGCTTTCCACCTGCGGCACGCTTGCAAGATCAAGCGGCGAGCCGAGCCATTTCTTCTCGATAATCGAAATGACCCCGTTGCTCGTCATAGTTGCCACCGCATCGGAAACGGTTGCCTTGAGCGTATCGTTGCTGTCAGCCACGCCTATGCAGTAGCCGCTCGGTTGCTGCAGAAACGCCACGACATGCACGTTAAGGTTGGCCGTGTGAGCCGCGTAAACGCCCACGATGGCATCAGCGGCAACGTATTGCACCGCGCCCGATGAAAGGGCGCTGAACGCATCAGCGAGATTGTTGGTCGAAGTGAGCGAAGCTTCGCCATAGGTGTTCATGACCGCCCATGCGCTGCGCGAGGAAACCTGCGCTGCGAACTTCGCACCCGACCCGGCAGCAGGAGGCGCATCCGTCTCAGAAAGCGAGAGCAGCGCCACGCCGGTGGGAAGATATGCATCGGAACGCCAAAACGACGCGTTCGAGCTCGACTTGTCGATGCCCATGACGATATCGACCTTGCCTTCGCTGATGGCGGAGGCGGGGTCGGATCCCACATCGACAATAGACAGCTTCAGCCCCAGGCTATCGGCCAAAGCGGCCGCAATATCCACGTCCAAACCGACTATCTTGTCGTTCGCCATTCCGGCCAAAGGCGAGTTGCCCGTGTCCACCCCCACGCGCAGCGTTCCATCTTGACCGATGGCAGGGCTTGAAACAACCGGGTTCTTCATCGGCGGCTCGTAGCTGCCTCCCTCGCCGGCGGAACAGCCGGCCAAGGCGAAAACGGCGCCCACGGCAAGCGTGGCGATCATCACCGCAACCTTCAAACGCTTTCCCACTTGATGTCCTCCGTCGCTCGTAAATTTCTGCGCTTCTTTCGACTGACCTAGTCTTTGCCCCCACATCCGCGCACCGGAGCTTGAGCTTGCACCCGTCACCCTCTCGCCCGTCGCGGACGCTTTCCGCGATAAAGGTATCGGACGGTGCGACTTACCTCTAGGATGCGCCATGCTCGCCACCGATTGCCCAACACCGGCAAGCCGACGACTTACGTGGATCCTTTCGACCGCATCTGCCATGGACTAGGAGCACGCCGTGCCCCGCAACTACAGGCTCGAAAGAAGCATTCATCAGTGTACCAGATAGCGCGCCGTTTAGCGGGATTGTTCTTCGAGAACCGAAAGAAGCACGCGAAACGGGGAAAGAAGCACGCGAGCGAGCACGAAAATCACGAAGGTCGCGATCACAATTGCAGCCGCAATTGTGAAATATCTATTACAGGTTTCTCAATTCGAGATGCGATGAGCCTTGGAAAGTTCCGCTGCGATTCGCTTTGAGCTGCACCCAGGGTCTCGCAAACGGCAAGCGTGCGAACAACCGACGAATGCCAATGGAAAAACCGGTTTAGTTTCGGATGGAAGCGCGCTGGGAATTCGCTGGAAACGCAATGGGAATTCGCTGGAAGCGCGCTGCGAACCCGATAAGAATGATGACAGGCTCATCGCGGTGCGCGATGGGAATTCGCTGGAAGCGCGCTGCGAACCCGATAAGAACGATGACGGGTTCATCGCGGTGCGCGATGGGAACCCGCTGAAAACGCGCTGTGAACCTGATTGATTCCGGACGAGAACGTAGTGGAAACGTGCCATGAAAATCGCAGACGATATCGCTATGATACAGCCATGAGCCGAACCGAACATACCCGAAGCGCCATCGCGCGCGCTGCAAGCTTTTTGGGAGAAGCGATTCTCGAGACGCTGTGGCCCACCCGGTGCGCCGTATGCGACGCCCCCGGCGCGCTTCTATGCGAGACATGCCGCACGCGCCTTCCCTACATAGACTGGTGGCGCGCTTGCCCGCTGTGCGGAGCTCCTTTCGGACGTGTGCAATGCAGCGAGTGCAACCCCGTCATGCTAGGCGCGTCCGGAAGAACCTCCCATCCCTTCGAAGGTGCGGCGAGCGCCCTTGCATACGAAACGGCGGCCCGGCGCATCGTAAGCGCCTACAAAGATCGTGGAGAGCGGCGCCTTGCCCGCACTATGGCAGAAATCATGGTTCCCTACGTCGCTCCTTCATGGCGAGAGGAAGCGAGCGCGGTGACTTTCGTTCCCGCCTCCGCAACGGCATATCGCAACCGTGGGTTCGACCACGCCGATCTTTTGGCGCATGAAGTCGCAGGAGAGCTGGAATTGCCTTGCGTCGGCATGCTCCAACGCCCGAAAAGCCGCGACCAACGCAGACTTTCCCGCACGGCACGGCTTGCGAACCTCGAAGGGAGCATGTCGGCGCTTTCGGAAGCCGGAATTCCCCGCACCGTCATCGTGGTGGACGACGTATGCACCACCGGCGCCACCTTAAGCGCCGCTGCCGACGCGCTCAAAAAAGCCGGCGCCGAAACCGTCTGGTGCCTCACCTTCGCGCGCACTTGGTAAACCGTAACGCCTGCTGTGGAGAACGGGCTTTCGCAGTCATTGCCCCGCGAACGCACCCTCTGGCAGCTCGATGCCGAAGTGCTTCTCGAGCAGGGCACAGAACTCCTCATCGGAGGCGATCGTGCGCTGTTCCTTCCCGTCTTTCGTCGTTTTCGTGAACCGATCGGCCGTAATGGAGACGCTGCCGTCTAATGTACGGCGATTGATCATGCGTTGTCGTGTGAAGATGGAGGTGGGATGCGTCGCGCAATAATGGGAAAGCGCAACGAAGTCCACCTCGTGCTGCGCTGCATCCATGAAAGCGAGCACAGGCTCGGGTTCGTCTCGTCTTGCCTGTTCACGTCCACAATACAGCATGCGCCACCAAAGCTCGTCGACGCGCTCTATGCAAAACACCTGCCCGCACGCCGCAGCTTCGACGCCGTCTTCAAGGGGAAGCGCGCAAGGCGGCATGGGACCGCCGTACCCCACATCGCAAAACAGCTTTTGCCCGTCGATGGTGACGATTGTTCCACGATGCGCCACGGGCTGTATGAACCCCCTATCTTTGAGCGAGCGTGCGAAGCACGATACGACCTCGAACCCCGCATCGGCAAGCAAAGCGGCGAACAGGGCGTTCAGTTCGAAACAGTAGCCGCCGCGCATGCCGACGACGATCTTTTCGAACATATCGCGCACTCCCAGCGAAACAGGTACGTGGAAATCGCAAGCATCGAGGTTCTCGAACGGAATGGCACACTGGTGGGCGAAGACGATCCGATCAAGTTCCTTCCGGCTGCACGTTTGCGGAGCCTCGATGCCCAATTTGCTCCAGTATCGCGCAGGGTCGGGAAGAGGTTCGTAGAGTTCTTCAAACATGGCGTCTCCTCTTAGAGTCTTCTCGCAACTCCCCGGTCGCCCTGTTGCCGCTCCCCGGTCGCCCCGTTGCCGCTCCCCGGCTGCTCCAATCGAATCGCTCAGAATGCGGTGCGGCTACCAAGCGGGCGGGCATGCCGGCATACGCTCTGCTTTCTTGCAGCGTCAAGGCGGAATTGCTTCGTTGACGCGATTTTAGAGGAGCAAAGGTCTTTTTGCATCGTTCCCAAAGGTTCATTCGCGCTCTCTACCTGCACCGACAAGAAAAAATCGTTTCCGTTGCCGCCCTGTTTCGCATTTTCGTCCCGAAAAAACAGCTTGGGACTAGTACGCAGGGTTCGAGGTGGCATTTTTCGCACTCGCTACACTGAGCTTGCCGCGTCGAACGCAAGTCGCAAGAACACGGGGCATCGCGCGTTGAACGCAAGCGTAAGAACTTCGAGGGCGCTGTGCGCCGAAGCGCAAGTCGTAAGTGTTTTCAGAAGAAGAGAAGAGGAGGGGTTTCTGCAATGAAAACGACCAGCGGGCAGAACCGGCGTGGGCGCGGGCGCCGGCATAAGGCTAAGCGGCGGCGGCCAGCGAGAGGCGCCGGCATGAGGCTAAGCGGCGGCGACCAGCGAGAGGCGCGGGCAGAACCGGCGTGGGCGTGGAGATGGACATGGGCATGGACGGAGGTAGACGATGAGCAGAAAACGACGCGGCAAAGCCGCAATTCTTGAGGAGATAGAGTCCCTCAAGGCAAGGCGGCGCGCCGACATCATCAAATGCGCCTTCGCCATCATGGCCGTCGTTTTGGCCATAGCCGCAAAATCGCTACTCCAGTCCGCAGGCATCATACCCGATGGGAACATGGCGGCCTCGGGTGCTTTGTTTTTCACGGCGATCGTCCTGGCGGGGCTCGCCGGGTTCGCAAGCACCGACTACGCGAAGTGCGGCCGCCGTATCGAAAAGCTCTGCGCCGAAAACGCAATAACGAAGAAAGACATTTGGAGCTACGAGCGTTTGTAGCTCCGTCGGTCTTCACCTTGCCCGCAAGCTCAACGGTATCAAGGAAGGCGTTCAAGCCTGCGTGCGACCGCAAACCGCACCATGGGCGTTTGCCGACGGCCTTTTCCGAGCGCGCACGAGTGCCGCAACGAAACAACCGCCACAACGGAAAACCCGCATGCAAGAATTCGTTTTTCCAAACACGCATGTCAACCGCGACGAGACAAGGAAACGTACATGAAGCCGTACAAAACAGTGATCTACAGCTTTTTCGTAGGGGGAATGTTTTCGCTCATAGCCCAGACCATCCTTTCGTTCTGGCAGATGGCCTTGGCCGATACGCCGATGTCGTTTTTCATGGGCGGCGCCACCCTTATCAGCATGGGAATCATCGGATGTGTCCTGGGCGGCCTGGCATGTTACCAGTACGTCGAGGAGTGGGCCACGTTCGGCGCGCTGCTCCCGTTCTCCGGCTTCGCCATGGCCGTCGGCATGAAGGCAGTCGGCCCTTGGACGAAGGAAGGCGCCTCCATGGGAAGATGCATCTGGAACTGCGTGTGGTTCGTCATATGGTTCAACGTGGTGTTCGCGGCTATATGCATCGCGCTCGGCTTCGCGTGCGGTCTAGCGGGCTTCGGAGAGCCGGCGTTCACCGTCGAGAAGACCGAAGGCGGCATGCTTTTCTTTTGCGCCTTCGTTGTTGGCGGGCTTCTGGCCGCCGTCTTTCAGACCGTGTTCGTGTGCCTGCGGAAGGTTTCGAAAAAGGTTGCCCCACTGCATGTTCTGATGACGGCCTGGATGGTGGGTGCGCTCTTGGCCCCATCCGGCATATCCGGCGCGCTCGCGAACTTCTCAGGTCAGGGGTTCTCCGTCATGATCACCGTGGGCGGCTACAACATGTACAACGTCGGCCTCGACCTCTTCTTTGGGCACACGGGCACAGCTCTTCTGCACTTGGGTTCTTTCGCCCTGGCGGTATGCGGCTTGGCAGTCACAGCCCTGTTCACCTTCTTCATCTACAACGCGACGTTCGGGCGCAAGCCCCTTCGCGAGGTTCATGGGGAAAAGGCTCTTCGCTCCCTCGAAGAACTCGGGTTCGAGGTCGAGGTCACAGACAGGCTTTCGGTCTCGCAGCAAGCCGCGCAGCCAGCTGAGCAGTCGCCCACCCAGTAGCCAACTGCGCAGCCAGACATGCAGCTGCCCGGCATCGCACGCGGCGGCGAATCGACAAGGCTTTAAGTTCGAAGACGAAAGGAGCCTGCTAATGCACGCAACCAAGAGCCTAGGCGAGGTCACGCCCGAAGACCTAGGGGGACTCGCGCTGGCCGACCTGAAGTGCCGCTCCTGCAGCGGATACGGCAATTGCGGGTACCGGATGTATCGCCTGTGGGAAGGAAAGCCGGTCATCATCTGCCAGCTGCGAAGGCAGGAGCTGCTCGACGCCAAAGCGGAAACGCCGCCTAAGCCTCTCCAATCTCCTCGACCATGCGGATAAGCTCTTGTTGGGAATGAATGTTGAGCTTGCGGTAAATGTGGTCGATGTGGGTCTTCGCCGTACTCTTCGAGATGTAGAGCTTGTCTTGGATGAGGGCGGCATTGTATCCTTTCGCCAAAAGAAACATCACCTCGGTTTCGCGACGCGACAGCAGATAGCGGTTGGCTATGACTTCACATTGCTGCCTGAAACGCCCGATCTTGTGAGCCGACTCGACATCGCCTGCCGACGTCTGCGGCAAGGAACCCTGCGCGGAAGCGCCTGCCATCGAAGCCTTCCGCCGTACAGCGGCCTCGTCTTCAGATGCTTTCTCTTCCCTTGGGGCCGCCGCCTCGCTTTCGAAAAGCGAGGCGCCTTCGGCACCCTCGATAAGGGAGGCGCACTGCGCCCCGCCGATCTTTTCCTTGCGCGCAATGTCGGCAACCTGGCGGTTTATAGCGGCTATGGACTCGCTCTTCTTGAACTGGGGGCAGAGGATGGCGACGCGCTTGATATCGCGCACGTGAGGCATGGTTGCGTAAGCCGTTATCATAATGAGCATGAGCACGGCGATTTCGCTCACAGAACCCGCAAGCCCAACGGAAAGATCGAGCGCCGCAAGGTCGGGGAAGGCAAGCGAGCTGATCATCGAGCCGAGCGCTAGGCTCCCCTGCCCCAAACCGAACAAAAAGATGGGCGAGATCCTGAACTCTTGGGCCATTTCGCCCAGAAACACCCACATGAGCGCCTCGAAGCACACATACCCTATGAGAAGGGATATCGTCTCGAACCGAAAGGAGACGTCGGGCAGGATGGACAAGAACAGCAGCGTGACGGAAACGAATATGACGGTCGGTCTGAACAACCCGTCCCAGTGGCTCTTCATATTGAAGCAGAGGGGATGACAAGAAGGAGCGAGGCTATCACGCCACCCACAAGAAGGGGGATCAGAAGCGCGTCCAGACCGAAGGAGGGAACGATGAGCATCGTCGTGGCAAGGCGCATGATGCCCATGACCAAACCGAACAGGAGCGCCGGCAATGCTATTCTGAAAGAGAACGGCAGCTTGCGCACCGGCAGGGGGTCGAATATGGGCACGGCGTGGCGCACCGCATAGCTTACGGGCGTGGACTGCCAGAGGAAAGGCAGCTCGAAAAGCGGCAGAAGTGCGGCGAAGATTCCCGAATAGGGCCACGAAACGACATGCAGTACGAAGGAATAGACGAGCAGGGCTATCATGATGGCCACGATGGAATTCATGATGATGGTAATGTTCCCATGGCGGGAAAAGGCGGTTCCCCAATACAGCATGAGCAGCGCCGACCCTATGCCGGTCGCCACGCCGCCTACCACCATGGCGCTTGAGCCGAACGGGAACGGCGCATACGAGAAGAAAAGAGCGATCGTGCCCAAAGTAACGGCGAGACAGGCTCCGATGATCACCCGCTTCGCGGTATAGAACCGCAAGAACTTCTGGTCGGTCACGGCGGCGAACAAAAGCGTGCAGCAGTACAGCACTATGGACACGATGAAGGCGGAAGGGGTCTGCGATGCCGCGTGCTCGCCGTGCTCAGCGAGAAGAGGTCCTCCGACAGCTATTCCGAAAATAACGAGGTAAATCCATGCCTGATGGATGCCGAACCCGATGGCAAGGGAGTTCAGCTTGCCTCGGACATTCGTGTCCTCGCCGACGTTGATCGTGATGCTCAGGCGCGGAAGCGTGGTGGACATAAGCAGATCTCGCCCCCCGTCATTAAGGTCTCGTGCGCGGTTGCAATGAGAAAACCCAGCCGACATACTCGACTTGCATATCCCCGTCGCCCCGCAGCGCTCTCATCCGCTCGGTCTCGTTTCCCTGTTGCGCTTGATCCGAATCGCATTAAACTATATGTTCTTACGTCAACATATGCGACACGGCTATCATAAACCAATTGCCCGCGATGTTCAAATGAAAAAACCGAAGGAGAGCTTCGGCAAGCCCGCCTACACGCCCCTACACGCCCGCTTGCCTACATCACATGATTGTCCGCCGGATTGCCTTCCCACCTGCTTGTTCACCCGTTTGCCCGCTTGGGAAGGGCGGGCAAGGGCAATGCGTGAGCGTGGGGAATAGAATCCGAAGTACGATGAAAATCAACCTTTCGGTTCTACTTTCCTCTCCAAGCTCGTTTGCGAAGAGGGGCTTTCTCGCGCGGCAGATCCTGCATAGACGGGAATTCGGGGGAACGTGCGCGGCTGCTTTTCCGTCTGCTTTCGTGTGATTCGAAGGTTCCGTAAATCGAACTCTTAAGTCGATGGGAGGTTCCAAAACGAACCTACAACCTGATGACCTCCATGTTTCCGTTTCGTAGTCTTTACCATGCATGGTTTTGCTCGAAAACGGTCTTGCGTTTCGCCCGTTTTCGGATGCGAATGGCAAGCCAGCTACGTTCGGCACCGACAGGTATATCGGTGCCGAACGCAAACCGGGGATAAGAGAATCGCGAAAGGGGGGACACGCACGATCGTTTCTTCCGAGTGAAAGCGGCAAACGTTCGATCGCACAACCGTCGCGAACACAGCGAGCAAGGCTGTTGGCGGCGGTTGCGGTAAGCTTACGGGAGCCTTCGTTGCTTTAAGGTAAACCCGCGTAGCGAGATGCCAGAAGCGCCCACAGCTTCTCATTTGCGACTCGTACGGCATGCCCGCCGCATGCTCGGTCTTGCCATCGTGCCCAGGAAAGCTCGTCATCAGCAGCTTTTGACACTTGTCCGCTGCGATATTGGAACCACATTCAAGTTAAACTCTCACTCGAAGGGAGGACTGATGGATAAGAAGGAGTTTTCCGTCTCCGAGGTCATTGACTCTATCGGCATCAGTTCGCACACATGGGTCGTTTTTGTCCTTCTGGCGTTCGCCATGATATTTGACGGGTATGATTTCATGATCGTCAACTCGACCAACCTGTTCGTCGCCCACACGTTCTGGCCGGACAATCCGAACCCCGGCGCGCTCATGGGTTCGCTCACCACGTGGGGTCTGCTCGGCATGGTGTTGGGCGGCGCTTTCGGCGGCGTTCTCTCCGACAGGATCGGGCGCAAGAAAACGCTGATTTTGGCCGTTATGTTCTACGGTCTTTTCACGCTGCCGCAGGCCTTCGCCAACGATCTGGGTTTCTTCGCCGCGTTCCGCCTCATCGCGGGCTTCGGCGTCGGTTCCTGCATCCCCGTTGTGACGACGGTTTTCTCCGAGAGCATACCTTCGAAGCAGCGCGGCATCTTCGTGACCTGCGGCATGGCCTTCATGATCGTGGGCTGGGTGCTGGCCGGTCTTATCGCCAACCCCATCTGCAACGCGGCGACGCCGCTTCTCGGCGATTTCACGAACCAGGTCACCTACGTTACGGCCGAAGGCGGAACAGCCACCATGTATGCGAACTGGCGTTTATGCTACCTCATCGGCGGTATCCCGCTCATCTACGGCTTCATTCTTATTTTCGCGATGAACGAGACACCCCACTGGTACGCTAACTCGGGGAACAAGGAAATGGCATGCAAGCGCCTCACGCAAATCGAGCAGGCCACGCGCCACACCGCCCACGAGTACGACCCCGCCCTGCTCATCGTGCCGCCCAAGCCGTCCAAAACCGGCCCCGCGGTTCTGTTCTCGAGCAAGTTCATCGTGGCCACCTGCGCCATCTGGGCCACCTACTTCGTCGGCCAGTTCTGCGTGTACGGCATGAACGCCTGGATACCCACGTGGTTCGTGGGCTTAGGTTATTCGCCTTCTGAAAGCGTGGCCTTGCAAACGTGGAACAACGCTGCGGCCATCGCGTCGAACGTCTCGGTCGGGTTCGTGTCCGACAAGATAGGACGTAAGCGCAACCTCGCAGGTTCCTGGTTGTTCTGCGTCGTCGCCATCGTGCTGTGCTCCCTGTTCGCAACAGGCGGCAACTTCGGTTTGTGCATTGCGCTCATGCTGCTCTTCGGCTTCGCGCTGAACTACGCCATCACCGCCGTCCAGCCGCTCATGCCCGAAAGCTACCCCACCGCAGTGCGCAACACGGGCGTGTCCTGGTGCCAGGCATTCGCCCGCTTCGGCGGATCCGCCTCCTCCATCGTGCTCGGCGGCATCGCCGGTATGGCGTTCTTCCAGACGGCCGCCGGCACCACCAACTGGAGTTCGGTCGTGCTCGTGCTCATTGTGCCGTTCATCTTGGCTTTCGTGTGCACCATTCTGTTCGTTACCGAGACGGCCGGCAAGTCGATAGACCAGCTTGCAGCTGAAGAGGAGAAGCTGGGCAACGCTGACAGCGACGGCAACATGCGCTTCGGTGTTATGCTGGCCATTGTCGCCATTCTCTTCGTGCTCTGCATCGTGTGCCCGCTCGTGGTGCAGGGTTGGTCGAAGCAACCCTACGCCCTGCCGCTCATGGCCATCGGCCTGCTCTTGCCGTTCGTGTACTTCTTCGTATTCGGCGGCGCGCAACTTGCGAAGAATAGGCAGAAGAAGCAGCACGTGTAGCTTAGCACGTAGCGTGCAGCGCGTAGCGCGCCATGAGGAGTGTCCCTTTGGCACTTCATTAGGCACTTTGGCGCGCGCAGACAGAGGAGGACCCCGGCAACCCCGGGGTCCTCCTCTGCTTGCGCTTTCTTTGCCGGTGCTTCCTCGGTGTGCAGCTCTTCTGTCAAAGCCCCTGCGTCAGCGCCTCATCGGCAAGCAGCTCCTCGTAGGTTTTTCCCTTGCCGGAAAAGATCCAGTTCTTCATGCGCTTGAGGCGTGATGCGTTTTTTGCGTCCAAGCCTTCGCTCAAGCCCCGGTACTCTTCCTTTACGGCCATGGCCACCACGGCGGCCACAGCTATGCGCAGCTTCGCCACGTCTTTCGACCTGACCTCGAAGCATTGCCCGCGATTCTTGAAATCGACGACGCGCACATGCACGTCTTTCACCAGATCGCCTTCTTCCCTTTCGTCTTCCAACAGAAAGTCGAGCGGCGGATTGCTGAGCGACCCGTTTATCTGCCAGCGCATTCCGTTGACGTAGTAATCCTTGAAGATGCGCCTTGTATGGAAGACGTACTCCCAGCGCTCCAACTTCAGATAGTAGGCGAGCGCCTTCGGATCGGGCTTGATGCACCCCATTTCGCCGCCCATCCGCCCGAAGATGGTCACCTTGTCACGCTCTGAAGACCAGGGGCCTGTGAACTTGAGGAAGGTTTCCCCGTCTGCGTACCAGACATCGAAGTCTTGATGGAGGGAAACTGCGTCCACAGGTACGTACGCGCGGTTGTTCTTCACGGATGCCTCCTTCGGAATTCGCTTTCATGCATGGGAATTATATCAAGAAAACCACGTTGCCATGCGCGCCTTCATCAAGGTTCGAAGAAGGCATAATTAAGCTTCTCATCAGGCACTATGCTAAGCCAATCTTTTGGTTCTAGAAAAATCAACCTCTTAGCCCGATAGTGCGGAGCCAAAAACGTACTCGCGATTTGATACGGGTCGCCCCGCGCCCTCTAACTTGTAAAGCGTCAGCTTCCGCAAGGGTTGTCATCTCCGCATGCGACGGGAAGCGAAAAGGCTCGCGGCTCATCGCCATTTCGCGCTCGACCCACGGCGCACAACCCGCAAAACGGGAGCATGAAAGAACGCGACCGCACAAGGCAGTGCGAAACGCGTCGAAACAACCGACGGATAAGGAAGGTAGCCTATGTGTTTCAGACCAGCAGATGCTTCCGGTGGCGCGGGAGTACACCAATGCCCCGAGTGCGGCAAGCCCCTCCAAGCGATGGGCGGGCTCGTGCTCAAGAAATGCCCGTTCTGCAAATGCGATTTCACGCCGTATCTCAATGGGGAAAAGGAGATACCCGGAGCGCCAGGAGCGCCGAAGGCCCCGGGAGCGCCGGGAGCACCGGCGGCGTCAGGAGCGCCGAAGGCCCCGGGAGCACCAGGGGCGCCGGGAGCGCCGAAGCCTCCCACGGCGTGATCGAAGAGGTGATCCCATGGGCTGGTGCTACCTGCCCATGTTTCTGCTCAGGTAAGCGGAAAGAGGATCGGGCAGGGTGACGGCACCGTCGTTTCCCGCACGAATCTCAAGGATGCACAAGAAAGTAAAGGAACCGAGGAACGAGGAGAAAAGGAGAGAAACATGGCTTATGGCAAAGAATGGCGTGTTGAGCGTCCCGATGGCACCGTGGCGACGCGCAGCAACACCTGGTCGCCTCCGGGATCGCATCCCGTAGGCTACGGTGTCAAGGTCATCACCAAGGACGGCGAGCTCATCCGCGTCGAGGGCGACGACGACAACCCCATCACCACGGGTCGCGTCAACGCGATGAACCTTGCGCTGCGCGAATACACCTACGCCCCCGAGCGCATCATACACCCCATGAAGCGCGCCCGCGAAGACCGCGGCAAAGACAAGTGGGTGCAGACCACATGGGACGAGGCTCTCGACACCATCTGCGAGAAAGTACGTTACTTCCAAAACACCTACGGCCCTGAGTCCATCGTCGTGTTCGGCGGCACCGGTCGCGAGGCGTGCATCTTCTACTACGCGCTCACGTTCTCGGTGCTGCAGTCGCCTAACTGCTGCTACACGCAGTCGGGCTGGGCGTGCTACGGCCCGCGCTGCTCCATTGCCGACTACGTGCTGGGCGCAGGCTACCCCGAACTCGACTACGCCGGGCACCTGCCAGGTAGCTATCAAGACCCCCGCTACATCCTCCCGAAGTACGTGGTGGTGTGGGGCAAGGAGCCCCTGCCATCCAACGGCGACGGGTTCTTCGGCCACTGCCTCGTAGACCTCATGAAGCTCGGCACCAAGATCATCTCCATCGACCCTCGCATCACCTGGGTGGGAGCGCATGACGGAAACATCAACCTGCAAGTCCGCCCGCAGACCGACACGGCTCTTGCGCTCGCTTTCATGAACCTCATGTTCGAGACCGAAGAGTACGACAAGGAATTCGCCGAGAAGTGGATCTACGGCCTCGACGAGCTGAAGGAGCGCGCAGCCGAATATCCGGTCGAGAAGGTCGCCGAGATAACAACCGTCCCCGAAGAGGATATCCGCCGCGTGGCCCACATCATCGGCACCGAGCGCCCCATCGGCTGGGCGTGGGGTCTGGCGTTCGACCAGAACAAGAACGGCGTGCAGCTTTCGCAGGCCATGATCCTTCTGGCAGCCCTCTCCGGCTCCATCGACCGTCCCGGCGGCCTGACGCTCGGACCCCCGTCCGCCCTTTTGGGCAAGTGGCGCATGGAGCAACGCGGCGCCATGGACGACGCGGTGTGGAGCAAGCGCATCGGCGCCGAGGCGTGGCCGGGCCTTTCCACCGGCATGGCCACCACCCAGCCCGACGAGACGTTGAACACCATGGAGTCCGACGAGCCTTACGCGCTCAAGATGGGCTGGTTCAACAGCTCCAACTTCCTCACCCCCACCTGCTCGGCACAGCCCAAGCGCTGGCACAAGGCCTTGCAGAAGCTTGAGTTCGTCGTGGTGCAAGACCTCACCATGACCCCGACGGCTATGGCGGTGGGCGACTACTTCCTGCCCATGGCAACCTGGGCGGAGCACAACGGCATCGTGCTCACCCACTACGGCCGCAACACCGTGTTCATGGGCCCCATGAACAAGGCTCTCCAGGTCGGCGAGTGCAAGTCCGACGTGGAGATCTGTCTCATGTTCGGCCAGCGCCTGAACCCTAGCTGGTGGCCTTGGTACAAGCCCGCCGACGGCAAGAGCCTTGATCTGGACGCCTTGGCCGTAGCTGTTGAGAACTTCTATAGCGATCAGCTCAAAGAACTCGGGTTCGACTGGAAGAGCTTCCAGGAGCTCGGTCTCTACCAACCCGGTGCGCACGGCTTCGAATACGAGAAGTACGAGAAGGGCATGCTGCGCTTCGACGGCAACCCCGGCTTCAACACCATCACCGGCCAGATCGAGGCCTACTCGATTCTGTACGAATCCTGGGGCGAGGATCCACTGCCCTACTACGAAGAGCCGAACTACAGTCAAGTAAGCAAGCCCGAGTACGCCGGCCAGTACCCGCTGTTCACCACGTCCGGCTCGCGCCGCTACAGCTCGTTCCATTCCGAGCATCGGCAGGTCAAGTCACTGCGCCAGATAGACCCGTGGCCGTGGGTTCAGATCAACCCTGAGACCGCCGAGGAGTACGGCGTCACCGAAGGCGACTGGGTAGAGGTCTACAACATGCTCGGCGAGGCGCGCTTCAAGGCGGAGATCACGCCCGTCATCAAGCCCGGCATTCTGAATTGCACGCACGGTTGGTGGTTCCCCGAGCAGGATGGCGAGGAACCCAACCTGTTCGGCGTGTGGAAGTCCAACTTCAACAGCTTGGTGCCGCACTTCAACGTGGGCAAACTCGGCTTCGGCGCCCCTTACAAAGGCGTCATGTGCAACATGCGCCGCGTCCGCAGCCTCGACCAAGACTAAAGGGAAGGAAGTGAAGGAAATGGCAGATCAGAAGTACGCGCTGCTCGTCGATTACACGTACTATTCCGGCAACCACGCGGCCGAGATCGGCTGCAAGGAAGAGCTCGGCCTTCCCCTAGATCAGTTCGGCATCAAGGAGGTGCAGGTCGGCCCCTTCAAGAAGGGAGAGGGGAACGACGGCGACGCTTGGGAATGGTTCTACATCCCCTGCCCGACCTCCATCTTCTCCGAGCACTGGGGAACCGGTGGCGACAAGGCAGGCCAGCGGCCGCTCGCCGTGCAGGTAGACGAGTCAGCCACCATGTACTACGGCACCTTGGAGGACATGCAGGCCAAGATGGCCGAGTTCGACCGCCCCATGGTTCTGTTCCAGCTCTAGGTTGGCTCCGGCACCTACCGCCGACAGCAAGTAGATGGGGCTGCAGCTTCACTGCGGCCCCATGGGGAATACGTTAAAGACTGCAAAGGAGGGACCTATGAACCGAGACGAGTTCTTCGAACTTGACGCAGCGGCAGCAGCCGAAAAGCTGAACGCTCTTCTCGCGGAAGGCAAGACCCCGGAAGAGCTTCTGGCCGAGGTCGGCATAAGCAAGAACGACCTCATGAAGGCGCAGATATTCTTCGTTAAGGATAAATATATGGCGCGCGGATGGGGCGGCTACACGTCCACGAAACGCACGGGCAACGAGGCCGGCGACGACGAGAAGGGCGTCGGCGGCAGCGATCCGTCGAAGGGCTTTGTCGGCGTGTAACCCCCTGCCGCATTGCCGATGATCACAGGCCGACGGCGCCCTCCCATCCCCTAGGTGCCGTCGGCTTTCTTTTGCGGGCTTTTTTCTTATGCGAGCATTCTTATGCGAGCATTCTTCTTTTGCGAGCGTTTTTTACGGATTCGTTCTTATGCGAGCGTTCTTATGCGAGGAGGTTGAGCTGGTTATGGCTACCGACGAGAGTATCAAGATGGAGATCGCAAAGCTGGGCAGGCTGTCGCCCGAGCAGGAGGGCATTCTGTACGCCATATCCTTACGTCAAGACGAGCTGGGCAGAGAGCAGACGAACATGCTTTTGAGCAAGTTCGAGGGAAACCCCCTGTATGCTCCCATGGTGGAGCGCGAGTACCTGACCTATCAGACGTACAACCACGGCGGCGACGGGTCGCACGAAGTAGCGAGCCTCTTCGTCACCCTGAAGGGTCTGCGCTACTGCATCATGTTCGCCGACGAGATAAGCGCCCGCCGCAAGACGAATCCTGCCGGCGCCGTGCGCGCAAGGTAGGCCCGGCGAGACGCTTCGGCTTTGCGCGGCGTCCATAACGCGTTGCCAAGGACATGCTGACCACGATATCGAGGCCGCAGTCTTGCAACAAGGGAAAGGATTGAGGCAATGGAGCTTGGATCGACAGTTACACTCACGTATACCGGAACGCTTGAAGACGGTACGGTGTTCGGTCGTGCCACGAAAGAGAGCCCCATGAGGTTCCAAACCGGCATGGACATGGCCATAGACGGATTCGAAAAAGAGATTCTGCGCATGAACGCGGCGGGCGAGAAGAAGACGTTCGTCGTCGGGCAGTACGACGCCTACGGGGAGTACCGCGACGACTACGTCCAGCAGATACCCGCCGAGCAGATCCCCCTGCGCGACGTTCGCGAAGGCCAGCGCGTGTGGATGGCGTCGGATGAAGGCGCGCCTACGCCCGTCACCGTCGTCAAAGTGGAAAACGACAGCGTAACGTTCGATCTCAACCACCCTCTCGCCGGAAAAGACCTTGCTTTCGAAGTGGAGATCTTGGAAATAGAGGGCGCTCCTGAAGATTTCGCCGCCATGCAGGAACAGAGGAAGCGGCAGCAAGAAGCGCTTTCCGCAGCCGAAGAAGGCGGCGAGCATCCCTTGAGCATGTTCCGATAGCCCAAGCGAAAACCGGTGTTTGAGCCTCTCAGCGAACTTCGCGGGTAAGAGAAGCCCCCGCATAGCCCCACGTTCGACCTATATGACCCGAACAGCGCATCGGGTCATATTTGTTTGCGAATCCTCCTTGCGACCGGCGCAGAAGGCACGGCCATCCGCACAAGGGACAAACCCCGTCTAGATGCGTTCCCCCTTGCGGGCGGCAAGTGCAGGATCGGCGGAAAGCTCGGCCACGTCCATGGATATGCTGTGGCGAATGGGCTTCCACTGGCATTTCCTCACGAGCGCCACCAGCGCGATAGGCACGTAGGTGAGCATGAAGAAGGGAAACGTAAACATGTAGAGCACTTTCTTGCGCGTGGTGGAGCGGATGGAGTCCCATTCCACGAACGTGGTCAACACGCCGAACATGAACATGAACATGAGATAGTTGAACAGGCAGAAGAAGATGGAGGAAACCGACGAGGCGACCGTTTGCCCCACCGACATGGTTCCCGTGACGGCAAGCACGATGATTATGGCGTTGAACAAAACCGACACTATGGTGAGCAGCATGCCGGGCGCTATGGTCATGAGCATGTCGTAGCAGGCGAAACGCGCGCCTTTCGGATTGGTGAAGATTCCCTTCGCAAGCTTGGCGCCGTAGTGCCAGAAGACCTGGTAGAAGCCTTTCGCCCAGCGAAAGCGCTGATTCCACGAATCGCGGAAGGTGATAGGCTGCTCGTCGTAGAGCACCGCCGTGGGCGTGTAGCTTATGCGCACGCCTTCCAGAATGCTGTTCGCGGAAAACTCGATGTCCTCGGTGAGCAGATGCCACTTCCAGCCGCCGTTTTTCTCTATGATGTCTGAGGAGATGAAGAAGCCCGTTCCCGAAACGGCGCAGCTCGTATTGAGCGTGAGGCGCGCTTGGTTCAAAAACTTGGCTTCGCGCAGAAACCACACGGCGTAACCGGCCGAAATCCAGTTCGAATCGTAGTTCTTGGAATTGCGATAGCTGGTGGATGCTTTCGCGCCCGCGTCGAACGTGGCGTTCATCTCGCGGAAGTAGTTCACGTCGAGCACGTTGTCGGCGTCGAACACAAAATACGCCTCGTAACCGCAATCGGAGTACTGCTCGCGAATGACCTGGAAGCCGTAATCGAGCGCGTAGCCCTTCCCCACTTCCTTGTCGTTATGGCGCGGGAACACGATGGCACCCGCCTCGCGCGCCACCTCAGCCGTATCGTCGGTGCAGTTATCCGCAATGACGAACACGTCTATAAGCTCCTGCGGATAGTTCTGCACCTTGATGGAATGGATAAGATCGCCTATGACCTCGCGCTCGTTGCGCGCGGAGACGACGACGGCGAAGCGATGGTTTTTGCGCGCCGTGCGCTTCTTCGGCTTGCGCGTCAGCACGACGAGCACGTAGTACAGCTGATAGGTATAGCAAATGCTGAACGTGAGGAACACGCAGAAATTGAAAATATCGACGAACGATATCTGCGAGAAGAACTGGTCCAACAACTCCTACTCCTTTATACCTGCTGTCACCAAGCGTGTCACCCGCCGTCGAGCATATCTATAAGAGCGCTCTCACGCAAACTTTCATGATTATAGCGACTTGCAGCGCTTTTTACCATGCGTCTTCCTTTTCGTTACCTTTTTCTCCCATTTCGGCACCGCTTACCCGCCGTTTCCCCAAAGCTTCTGCACATGTTTCCCATAACTACTCGGAGGAGGTGCCGGCAGGGTGCCGGAGGGACACGCCTAATGGCACGCCGGCGTGCCATTAGGCGTGTCCCTCCGGCACCCTGCCGGCACCTCCTCCGAGTAGTTATGGGAAACATGTGCAGAAGCTTTGGGGAAACGGCGGGTAAGCGGTGCCGAAATGGGAGAAAAAGGTAACGAAAAGGAAGACGCATGGTAAAAAGCGCTGCAAGTCGCTATAATCATGAAAGTTTGCGTGAGAGCGCTCTTATAGATATGCTCGACGGCGGGTGACACGCTTGGTGACAGCAGGTATAAAGGAGTAGGAGTTGTTGGACCAGTTCTTCTCGCAGATATCGTTCGTCGATATTTTCAATTTCTGCGTGTTCCTCACGTTCAGCATTTGCTATACCTATCAGCTGTACTACGTGCTCGTCGTGCTGACGCGCAAGCCGAAGAAGCGCACGGCGCGCAAAAACCATCGCTTCGCCGTCGTCGTCTCCGCGCGCAACGAGCGCGAGGTCATAGGCGATCTTATCCATTCCATCAAGGTGCAGAACTATCCGCAGGAGCTTATAGACGTGTTCGTCATTGCGGATAACTGCACCGACGATACGGCTGAGGTGGCGCGCGAGGCGGGTGCCATCGTGTTCCCGCGCCATAACGACAAGGAAGTGGGGAAGGGCTACGCGCTCGATTACGGCTTCCAGGTCATTCGCGAGCAGTACTCCGATTGCGGTTACGAGGCGTATTTTGTGTTCGACGCCGACAACGTGCTCGACGTGAACTACTTCCGCGAGATGAACGCCACGTTCGACGCGGGCGCGAAAGCATCCACCAGCTATCGCAATTCCAAGAACTACGATTCGAACTGGATTTCGGCCGGTTACGCCGTGTGGTTTCTGCGCGAAGCCAAGTTTTTGAACCAAGCGCGCCTCACGCTCAATACGAGCTGCGCCGTTTCGGGAACGGGCTTCTTCATCTCCTCAGACATCATAGAGAAAAACGGCGGCTGGAAGTGGCATCTGCTCACCGAGGACATCGAGTTTTCCGCGAACAGCATTCTGGAAGGCGTGCGCATAAGCTACACGCCCACGGCGGTGCTCTACGACGAGCAGCCTATCACCTTCCGCGATTCGTGGAATCAGCGCTTTCGCTGGGCGAAAGGCTTCTACCAGGTCTTCTGGCACTACGGCGCCAAGCTTGCGAAGGGAATCTTCACCAATCCGAAAGGCGCGCGTTTCGCCTGCTACGACATGCTCATGACCATAGCGCCCGGCATGCTGCTCACCATAGTGTCGGTTTTGTTCAACGCCATAATCATCGTGCTTGCCGTCACGGGAACCATGTCGGTGGGGCAAACGGTCGCCTCGTCGGTTTCCTCCATCTTCTTCTGCCTGTTCAACTATCTCATGTTCATGTTCATGTTCGGCGTGTTGACCACGTTCGTGGAATGGGACTCCATCCGCTCCACCACGCGCAAGAAAGTGCTCTACATGTTTACGTTTCCCTTCTTCATGCTCACCTACGTGCCTATCGCGCTGGTGGCGCTCGTGAGGAAATGCCAGTGGAAGCCCATTCGCCACAGCATATCCATGGACGTGGCCGAGCTTTCCGCCGATCCTGCACTTGCCGCCCGCAAGGGGGAACGCATCTAGACGGGGTTTGTCCCTTGTGCGGATGGCCGTGCCTTCTGCGCCGGTCGCAAGGAGGATTCGCAAACAAATATGACCCGATGCGCTGTTCGGGTCATATAGGTCGAACGTGGGGCTATGCGGGGGCTTCTCTTACCCGCGAAGTTCGCTGAGAGGCTCAAACACCGGTTTTCGCTTGGGCTATCGGAACATGCTCAAGGGATGCTCGCCGCCTTCTTCGGCTGCGGAAAGCGCTTCTTGCTGCCGCTTCCTCTGTTCCTGCATGGCGGCGAAATCTTCAGGAGCGCCCTCTATTTCCAAGATCTCCACTTCGAAAGCAAGGTCTTTTCCGGCGAGAGGGTGGTTGAGATCGAACGTTACGCTGTCGTTTTCCACTTTGACGACGGTGACGGGCGTAGGCGCGCCTTCATCCGACGCCATCCACACGCGCTGGCCTTCGCGAACGTCGCGCAGGGGGATCTGCTCGGCGGGTATCTGCTGGACGTAGTCGTCGCGGTACTCCCCGTAGGCGTCGTACTGCCCGACGACGAACGTCTTCTTCTCGCCCGCCGCGTTCATGCGCAGAATCTCTTTTTCGAATCCGTCTATGGCCATGTCCATGCCGGTTTGGAACCTCATGGGGCTCTCTTTCGTGGCACGACCGAACACCGTACCGTCTTCAAGCGTTCCGGTATACGTGAGTGTAACTGTCGATCCAAGCTCCATTGCCTCAATCCTTTCCCTTGTTGCAAGACTGCGGCCTCGATATCGTGGTCAGCATGTCCTTGGCAACGCGTTATGGACGCCGCGCAAAGCCGAAGCGTCTCGCCGGGCCTACCTTGCGCGCACGGCGCCGGCAGGATTCGTCTTGCGGCGGGCGCTTATCTCGTCGGCGAACATGATGCAGTAGCGCAGACCCTTCAGGGTGACGAAGAGGCTCGCTACTTCGTGCGACCCGTCGCCGCCGTGGTTGTACGTCTGATAGGTCAGGTACTCGCGCTCCACCATGGGAGCATACAGGGGGTTTCCCTCGAACTTGCTCAAAAGCATGTTCGTCTGCTCTCTGCCCAGCTCGTCTTGACGTAAGGATATGGCGTACAGAATGCCCTCCTGCTCGGGCGACAGCCTGCCCAGCTTTGCGATCTCCATCTTGATACTCTCGTCGGTAGCCATAACCAGCTCAACCTCCTCGCATAAGAACGCTCGCATAAGAACGAATCCGTAAAAAACGCTCGCAAAAGAAGAATGCTCGCATAAGAATGCTCGCATAAGAAAAAAGCCCGCAAAAGAAAGCCGACGGCACCTAGGGGATGGGAGGGCGCCGTCGGCCTGTGATCATCGGCAATGCGGCAGGGGGTTACACGCCGACAAAGCCCTTCGACGGATCGCTGCCGCCGACGCCCTTCTCGTCGTCGCCGGCCTCGTTGCCCGTGCGTTTCGTGGACGTGTAGCCGCCCCATCCGCGCGCCATATATTTATCCTTAACGAAGAATATCTGCGCCTTCATGAGGTCGTTCTTGCTTATGCCGACCTCGGCCAGAAGCTCTTCCGGGGTCTTGCCTTCCGCGAGAAGAGCGTTCAGCTTTTCGGCTGCTGCCGCTGCGTCAAGTTCGAAGAACTCGTCTCGGTTCATAGGTCCCTCCTTTGCAGTCTTTAACGTATTCCCCATGGGGCCGCAGTGAAGCTGCAGCCCCATCTACTTGCTGTCGGCGGTAGGTGCCGGAGCCAACCTAGAGCTGGAACAGAACCATGGGGCGGTCGAACTCGGCCATCTTGGCCTGCATGTCCTCCAAGGTGCCGTAGTACATGGTGGCTGACTCGTCTACCTGCACGGCGAGCGGCCGCTGGCCTGCCTTGTCGCCACCGGTTCCCCAGTGCTCGGAGAAGATGGAGGTCGGGCAGGGGATGTAGAACCATTCCCAAGCGTCGCCGTCGTTCCCCTCTCCCTTCTTGAAGGGGCCGACCTGCACCTCCTTGATGCCGAACTGATCTAGGGGAAGGCCGAGCTCTTCCTTGCAGCCGATCTCGGCCGCGTGGTTGCCGGAATAGTACGTGTAATCGACGAGCAGCGCGTACTTCTGATCTGCCATTTCCTTCACTTCCTTCCCTTTAGTCTTGGTCGAGGCTGCGGACGCGGCGCATGTTGCACATGACGCCTTTGTAAGGGGCGCCGAAGCCGAGTTTGCCCACGTTGAAGTGCGGCACCAAGCTGTTGAAGTTGGACTTCCACACGCCGAACAGGTTGGGTTCCTCGCCATCCTGCTCGGGGAACCACCAACCGTGCGTGCAATTCAGAATGCCGGGCTTGATGACGGGCGTGATCTCCGCCTTGAAGCGCGCCTCGCCGAGCATGTTGTAGACCTCTACCCAGTCGCCTTCGGTGACGCCGTACTCCTCGGCGGTCTCAGGGTTGATCTGAACCCACGGCCACGGGTCTATCTGGCGCAGTGACTTGACCTGCCGATGCTCGGAATGGAACGAGCTGTAGCGGCGCGAGCCGGACGTGGTGAACAGCGGGTACTGGCCGGCGTACTCGGGCTTGCTTACTTGACTGTAGTTCGGCTCTTCGTAGTAGGGCAGTGGATCCTCGCCCCAGGATTCGTACAGAATCGAGTAGGCCTCGATCTGGCCGGTGATGGTGTTGAAGCCGGGGTTGCCGTCGAAGCGCAGCATGCCCTTCTCGTACTTCTCGTATTCGAAGCCGTGCGCACCGGGTTGGTAGAGACCGAGCTCCTGGAAGCTCTTCCAGTCGAACCCGAGTTCTTTGAGCTGATCGCTATAGAAGTTCTCAACAGCTACGGCCAAGGCGTCCAGATCAAGGCTCTTGCCGTCGGCGGGCTTGTACCAAGGCCACCAGCTAGGGTTCAGGCGCTGGCCGAACATGAGACAGATCTCCACGTCGGACTTGCACTCGCCGACCTGGAGAGCCTTGTTCATGGGGCCCATGAACACGGTGTTGCGGCCGTAGTGGGTGAGCACGATGCCGTTGTGCTCCGCCCAGGTTGCCATGGGCAGGAAGTAGTCGCCCACCGCCATAGCCGTCGGGGTCATGGTGAGGTCTTGCACCACGACGAACTCAAGCTTCTGCAAGGCCTTGTGCCAGCGCTTGGGCTGTGCCGAGCAGGTGGGGGTGAGGAAGTTGGAGCTGTTGAACCAGCCCATCTTGAGCGCGTAAGGCTCGTCGGACTCCATGGTGTTCAACGTCTCGTCGGGCTGGGTGGTGGCCATGCCGGTGGAAAGGCCCGGCCACGCCTCGGCGCCGATGCGCTTGCTCCACACCGCGTCGTCCATGGCGCCGCGTTGCTCCATGCGCCACTTGCCCAAAAGGGCGGACGGGGGTCCGAGCGTCAGGCCGCCGGGACGGTCGATGGAGCCGGAGAGGGCTGCCAGAAGGATCATGGCCTGCGAAAGCTGCACGCCGTTCTTGTTCTGGTCGAACGCCAGACCCCACGCCCAGCCGATGGGGCGCTCGGTGCCGATGATGTGGGCCACGCGGCGGATATCCTCTTCGGGGACGGTTGTTATCTCGGCGACCTTCTCGACCGGATATTCGGCTGCGCGCTCCTTCAGCTCGTCGAGGCCGTAGATCCACTTCTCGGCGAATTCCTTGTCGTACTCTTCGGTCTCGAACATGAGGTTCATGAAAGCGAGCGCAAGAGCCGTGTCGGTCTGCGGGCGGACTTGCAGGTTGATGTTTCCGTCATGCGCTCCCACCCAGGTGATGCGAGGGTCGATGGAGATGATCTTGGTGCCGAGCTTCATGAGGTCTACGAGGCAGTGGCCGAAGAACCCGTCGCCGTTGGATGGCAGGGGCTCCTTGCCCCACACCACCACGTACTTCGGGAGGATGTAGCGGGGGTCTTGATAGCTACCTGGCAGGTGCCCGGCGTAGTCGAGTTCGGGGTAGCCTGCGCCCAGCACGTAGTCGGCAATGGAGCAGCGCGGGCCGTAGCACGCCCAGCCCGACTGCGTGTAGCAGCAGTTAGGCGACTGCAGCACCGAGAACGTGAGCGCGTAGTAGAAGATGCACGCCTCGCGACCGGTGCCGCCGAACACGACGATGGACTCAGGGCCGTAGGTGTTTTGGAAGTAACGTACTTTCTCGCAGATGGTGTCGAGAGCCTCGTCCCATGTGGTCTGCACCCACTTGTCTTTGCCGCGGTCTTCGCGGGCGCGCTTCATGGGGTGTATGATGCGCTCGGGGGCGTAGGTGTATTCGCGCAGCGCAAGGTTCATCGCGTTGACGCGACCCGTGGTGATGGGGTTGTCGTCGTCGCCCTCGACGCGGATGAGCTCGCCGTCCTTGGTGATGACCTTGACACCGTAGCCTACGGGATGCGATCCCGGAGGCGACCAGGTGTTGCTGCGCGTCGCCACGGTGCCATCGGGACGCTCAACACGCCATTCTTTGCCATAAGCCATGTTTCTCTCCTTTTCTCCTCGTTCCTCGGTTCCTTTACTTTCTTGTGCATCCTTGAGATTCGTGCGGGAAACGACGGTGCCGTCACCCTGCCCGATCCTCTTTCCGCTTACCTGAGCAGAAACATGGGCAGGTAGCACCAGCCCATGGGATCACCTCTTCGATCACGCCGTGGGAGGCTTCGGCGCTCCCGGCGCCCCTGGTGCTCCCGGGGCCTTCGGCGCTCCTGACGCCGCCGGTGCTCCCGGCGCTCCCGGGGCCTTCGGCGCTCCTGGCGCTCCGGGTATCTCCTTTTCCCCATTGAGATACGGCGTGAAATCGCATTTGCAGAACGGGCATTTCTTGAGCACGAGCCCGCCCATCGCTTGGAGGGGCTTGCCGCACTCGGGGCATTGGTGTACTCCCGCGCCACCGGAAGCATCTGCTGGTCTGAAACACATAGGCTACCTTCCTTATCCGTCGGTTGTTTCGACGCGTTTCGCACTGCCTTGTGCGGTCGCGTTCTTTCATGCTCCCGTTTTGCGGGTTGTGCGCCGTGGGTCGAGCGCGAAATGGCGATGAGCCGCGAGCCTTTTCGCTTCCCGTCGCATGCGGAGATGACAACCCTTGCGGAAGCTGACGCTTTACAAGTTAGAGGGCGCGGGGCGACCCGTATCAAATCGCGAGTACGTTTTTGGCTCCGCACTATCGGGCTAAGAGGTTGATTTTTCTAGAACCAAAAGATTGGCTTAGCATAGTGCCTGATGAGAAGCTTAATTATGCCTTCTTCGAACCTTGATGAAGGCGCGCATGGCAACGTGGTTTTCTTGATATAATTCCCATGCATGAAAGCGAATTCCGAAGGAGGCATCCGTGAAGAACAACCGCGCGTACGTACCTGTGGACGCAGTTTCCCTCCATCAAGACTTCGATGTCTGGTACGCAGACGGGGAAACCTTCCTCAAGTTCACAGGCCCCTGGTCTTCAGAGCGTGACAAGGTGACCATCTTCGGGCGGATGGGCGGCGAAATGGGGTGCATCAAGCCCGATCCGAAGGCGCTCGCCTACTATCTGAAGTTGGAGCGCTGGGAGTACGTCTTCCATACAAGGCGCATCTTCAAGGATTACTACGTCAACGGAATGCGCTGGCAGATAAACGGGTCGCTCAGCAATCCGCCGCTCGACTTTCTGTTGGAAGACGAAAGGGAAGAAGGCGATCTGGTGAAAGACGTGCATGTGCGCGTCGTCGATTTCAAGAATCGCGGGCAATGCTTCGAGGTCAGGTCGAAAGACGTGGCGAAGCTGCGCATAGCTGTGGCCGCCGTGGTGGCCATGGCCGTAAAGGAAGAGTACCGGGGCTTGAGCGAAGGCTTGGACGCAAAAAACGCATCACGCCTCAAGCGCATGAAGAACTGGATCTTTTCCGGCAAGGGAAAAACCTACGAGGAGCTGCTTGCCGATGAGGCGCTGACGCAGGGGCTTTGACAGAAGAGCTGCACACCGAGGAAGCACCGGCAAAGAAAGCGCAAGCAGAGGAGGACCCCGGGGTTGCCGGGGTCCTCCTCTGTCTGCGCGCGCCAAAGTGCCTAATGAAGTGCCAAAGGGACACTCCTCATGGCGCGCTACGCGCTGCACGCTACGTGCTAAGCTACACGTGCTGCTTCTTCTGCCTATTCTTCGCAAGTTGCGCGCCGCCGAATACGAAGAAGTACACGAACGGCAAGAGCAGGCCGATGGCCATGAGCGGCAGGGCGTAGGGTTGCTTCGACCAACCCTGCACCACGAGCGGGCACACGATGCAGAGCACGAAGAGAATGGCGACAATGGCCAGCATAACACCGAAGCGCATGTTGCCGTCGCTGTCAGCGTTGCCCAGCTTCTCCTCTTCAGCTGCAAGCTGGTCTATCGACTTGCCGGCCGTCTCGGTAACGAACAGAATGGTGCACACGAAAGCCAAGATGAACGGCACAATGAGCACGAGCACGACCGAACTCCAGTTGGTGGTGCCGGCGGCCGTCTGGAAGAACGCCATACCGGCGATGCCGCCGAGCACGATGGAGGAGGCGGATCCGCCGAAGCGGGCGAATGCCTGGCACCAGGACACGCCCGTGTTGCGCACTGCGGTGGGGTAGCTTTCGGGCATGAGCGGCTGGACGGCGGTGATGGCGTAGTTCAGCGCGAAGCCGAAGAGCAGCATGAGCGCAATGCACAAACCGAAGTTGCCGCCTGTTGCGAACAGGGAGCACAGCACGATGGCGACGACGCAGAACAACCAGGAACCTGCGAGGTTGCGCTTACGTCCTATCTTGTCGGACACGAACCCGACCGAGACGTTCGACGCGATGGCCGCAGCGTTGTTCCACGTTTGCAAGGCCACGCTTTCAGAAGGCGAATAACCTAAGCCCACGAACCACGTGGGTATCCAGGCGTTCATGCCGTACACGCAGAACTGGCCGACGAAGTAGGTGGCCCAGATGGCGCAGGTGGCCACGATGAACTTGCTCGAGAACAGAACCGCGGGGCCGGTTTTGGACGGCTTGGGCGGCACGATGAGCAGGGCGGGGTCGTACTCGTGGGCGGTGTGGCGCGTGGCCTGCTCGATTTGCGTGAGGCGCTTGCATGCCATTTCCTTGTTCCCCGAGTTAGCGTACCAGTGGGGTGTCTCGTTCATCGCGAAAATAAGAATGAAGCCGTAGATGAGCGGGATACCGCCGATGAGGTAGCATAAACGCCAGTTCGCATACATGGTGGCTGTTCCGCCTTCGGCCGTAACGTAGGTGACCTGGTTCGTGAAATCGCCGAGAAGCGGCGTCGCCGCGTTGCAGATGGGGTTGGCGATAAGACCGGCCAGCACCCAGCCCACGATCATGAAGGCCATGCCGCAGGTCACGAAGATGCCGCGCTGCTTCGAAGGTATGCTCTCGGAGAAAACCGTCGTCACAACGGGGATGCAGGAACCGACGCCGAAGCCCGCGATGAGGCGGAACGCGGCGAAGAAACCCAGATCGTTGGCGAAGGCCTGCGGCAGCGTGAAAAGACCGTAGAACATAACGGCCAAAATCAGCGTTTTCTTGCGCCCGATCCTGTCGGAGAGAACGCCGCCGAAAGCGCCGCCCAACACCATGCCGAGCAGACCCCACGTGGTGAGCGAACCCATGAGCGCGCCGGGGTTCGGATTGTCCGGCCAGAACGTGTGGGCGACGAACAGGTTGGTCGAGTTGACGATCATGAAATCATACCCGTCAAATATCATGGCGAACGCCAGAAGGACAAAAACGACCCATGTGTGCGAACTGATGCCGATAGAGTCAATGACCTCGGAGACGGAAAACTCCTTCTTATCCATCAGTCCTCCCTTCGAGTGAGAGTTTAACTTGAATGTGGTTCCAATATCGCAGCGGACAAGTGTCAAAAGCTGCTGATGACGAGCTTTCCTGGGCACGATGGCAAGACCGAGCATGCGGCGGGCATGCCGTACGAGTCGCAAATGAGAAGCTGTGGGCGCTTCTGGCATCTCGCTACGCGGGTTTACCTTAAAGCAACGAAGGCTCCCGTAAGCTTACCGCAACCGCCGCCAACAGCCTTGCTCGCTGTGTTCGCGACGGTTGTGCGATCGAACGTTTGCCGCTTTCACTCGGAAGAAACGATCGTGCGTGTCCCCCCTTTCGCGATTCTCTTATCCCCGGTTTGCGTTCGGCACCGATATACCTGTCGGTGCCGAACGTAGCTGGCTTGCCATTCGCATCCGAAAACGGGCGAAACGCAAGACCGTTTTCGAGCAAAACCATGCATGGTAAAGACTACGAAACGGAAACATGGAGGTCATCAGGTTGTAGGTTCGTTTTGGAACCTCCCATCGACTTAAGAGTTCGATTTACGGAACCTTCGAATCACACGAAAGCAGACGGAAAAGCAGCCGCGCACGTTCCCCCGAATTCCCGTCTATGCAGGATCTGCCGCGCGAGAAAGCCCCTCTTCGCAAACGAGCTTGGAGAGGAAAGTAGAACCGAAAGGTTGATTTTCATCGTACTTCGGATTCTATTCCCCACGCTCACGCATTGCCCTTGCCCGCCCTTCCCAAGCGGGCAAACGGGTGAACAAGCAGGTGGGAAGGCAATCCGGCGGACAATCATGTGATGTAGGCAAGCGGGCGTGTAGGGGCGTGTAGGCGGGCTTGCCGAAGCTCTCCTTCGGTTTTTTCATTTGAACATCGCGGGCAATTGGTTTATGATAGCCGTGTCGCATATGTTGACGTAAGAACATATAGTTTAATGCGATTCGGATCAAGCGCAACAGGGAAACGAGACCGAGCGGATGAGAGCGCTGCGGGGCGACGGGGATATGCAAGTCGAGTATGTCGGCTGGGTTTTCTCATTGCAACCGCGCACGAGACCTTAATGACGGGGGGCGAGATCTGCTTATGTCCACCACGCTTCCGCGCCTGAGCATCACGATCAACGTCGGCGAGGACACGAATGTCCGAGGCAAGCTGAACTCCCTTGCCATCGGGTTCGGCATCCATCAGGCATGGATTTACCTCGTTATTTTCGGAATAGCTGTCGGAGGACCTCTTCTCGCTGAGCACGGCGAGCACGCGGCATCGCAGACCCCTTCCGCCTTCATCGTGTCCATAGTGCTGTACTGCTGCACGCTTTTGTTCGCCGCCGTGACCGACCAGAAGTTCTTGCGGTTCTATACCGCGAAGCGGGTGATCATCGGAGCCTGTCTCGCCGTTACTTTGGGCACGATCGCTCTTTTCTTCTCGTATGCGCCGTTCCCGTTCGGCTCAAGCGCCATGGTGGTAGGCGGCGTGGCGACCGGCATAGGGTCGGCGCTGCTCATGCTGTATTGGGGAACCGCCTTTTCCCGCCATGGGAACATTACCATCATCATGAATTCCATCGTGGCCATCATGATAGCCCTGCTCGTCTATTCCTTCGTACTGCATGTCGTTTCGTGGCCCTATTCGGGAATCTTCGCCGCACTTCTGCCGCTTTTCGAGCTGCCTTTCCTCTGGCAGTCCACGCCCGTAAGCTATGCGGTGCGCCACGCCGTGCCCATATTCGACCCCCTGCCGGTGCGCAAGCTGCCGTTCTCTTTCAGAATAGCATTGCCGGCGCTCCTGTTCGGTTTGGTCATGGGCATCATGCGCCTTGCCACGACGATGCTCATCGTTCCCTCCTTCGGTCTGGACGCGCTTCTGATCCCCCTTCTTGTGGGTGGCGTGATAGCCTCGCTCCTTCTTGTCATCCCCTCTGCTTCAATATGAAGAGCCACTGGGACGGGTTGTTCAGACCGACCGTCATATTCGTTTCCGTCACGCTGCTGTTCTTGTCCATCCTGCCCGACGTCTCCTTTCGGTTCGAGACGATATCCCTTCTCATAGGGTATGTGTGCTTCGAGGCGCTCATGTGGGTGTTTCTGGGCGAAATGGCCCAAGAGTTCAGGATCTCGCCCATCTTTTTGTTCGGTTTGGGGCAGGGGAGCCTAGCGCTCGGCTCGATGATCAGCTCGCTTGCCTTCCCCGACCTTGCGGCGCTCGATCTTTCCGTTGGGCTTGCGGGTTCTGTGAGCGAAATCGCCGTGCTCATGCTCATTATGATAACGGCTTACGCAACCATGCCTCACGTGCGCGATATCAAGCGCGTCGCCATCCTCTGCCCCCAGTTCAAGAAGAGCGAGTCCATAGCCGCTATAAACCGCCAGGTTGCCGACATTGCGCGCAAGGAAAAGATCGGCGGGGCGCAGTGCGCCTCCCTTATCGAGGGTGCCGAAGGCGCCTCGCTTTTCGAAAGCGAGGCGGCGGCCCCAAGGGAAGAGAAAGCATCTGAAGACGAGGCCGCTGTACGGCGGAAGGCTTCGATGGCAGGCGCTTCCGCGCAGGGTTCCTTGCCGCAGACGTCGGCAGGCGATGTCGAGTCGGCTCACAAGATCGGGCGTTTCAGGCAGCAATGTGAAGTCATAGCCAACCGCTATCTGCTGTCGCGTCGCGAAACCGAGGTGATGTTTCTTTTGGCGAAAGGATACAATGCCGCCCTCATCCAAGACAAGCTCTACATCTCGAAGAGTACGGCGAAGACCCACATCGACCACATTTACCGCAAGCTCAACATTCATTCCCAACAAGAGCTTATCCGCATGGTCGAGGAGATTGGAGAGGCTTAGGCGGCGTTTCCGCTTTGGCGTCGAGCAGCTCCTGCCTTCGCAGCTGGCAGATGATGACCGGCTTTCCTTCCCACAGGCGATACATCCGGTACCCGCAATTGCCGTATCCGCTGCAGGAGCGGCACTTCAGGTCGGCCAGCGCGAGTCCCCCTAGGTCTTCGGGCGTGACCTCGCCTAGGCTCTTGGTTGCGTGCATTAGCAGGCTCCTTTCGTCTTCGAACTTAAAGCCTTGTCGATTCGCCGCCGCGTGCGATGCCGGGCAGCTGCATGTCTGGCTGCGCAGTTGGCTACTGGGTGGGCGACTGCTCAGCTGGCTGCGCGGCTTGCTGCGAGACCGAAAGCCTGTCTGTGACCTCGACCTCGAACCCGAGTTCTTCGAGGGAGCGAAGAGCCTTTTCCCCATGAACCTCGCGAAGGGGCTTGCGCCCGAACGTCGCGTTGTAGATGAAGAAGGTGAACAGGGCTGTGACTGCCAAGCCGCATACCGCCAGGGCGAAAGAACCCAAGTGCAGAAGAGCTGTGCCCGTGTGCCCAAAGAAGAGGTCGAGGCCGACGTTGTACATGTTGTAGCCGCCCACGGTGATCATGACGGAGAACCCCTGACCTGAGAAGTTCGCGAGCGCGCCGGATATGCCGGATGGGGCCAAGAGCGCACCCACCATCCAGGCCGTCATCAGAACATGCAGTGGGGCAACCTTTTTCGAAACCTTCCGCAGGCACACGAACACGGTCTGAAAGACGGCGGCCAGAAGCCCGCCAACAACGAAGGCGCAAAAGAAAAGCATGCCGCCTTCGGTCTTCTCGACGGTGAACGCCGGCTCTCCGAAGCCCGCTAGACCGCACGCGAAGCCGAGCGCGATGCATATAGCCGCGAACACCACGTTGAACCATATGACGAACCACACGCAGTTCCAGATGCATCTTCCCATGGAGGCGCCTTCCTTCGTCCAAGGGCCGACTGCCTTCATGCCGACGGCCATGGCGAAGCCGGAGAACGGGAGCAGCGCGCCGAACGTGGCCCACTCCTCGACGTACTGGTAACATGCCAGGCCGCCCAGGACACATCCGATGATTCCCATGCTGATAAGGGTGGCGCCGCCCATGAAAAACGACATCGGCGTATCGGCCAAGGCCATCTGCCAGAACGAAAGGATGGTCTGGGCTATGAGCGAAAACATTCCCCCTACGAAAAAGCTGTAGATCACTGTTTTGTACGGCTTCATGTACGTTTCCTTGTCTCGTCGCGGTTGACATGCGTGTTTGGAAAAACGAATTCTTGCATGCGGGTTTTCCGTTGTGGCGGTTGTTTCGTTGCGGCACTCGTGCGCGCTCGGAAAAGGCCGTCGGCAAACGCCCATGGTGCGGTTTGCGGTCGCACGCAGGCTTGAACGCCTTCCTTGATACCGTTGAGCTTGCGGGCAAGGTGAAGACCGACGGAGCTACAAACGCTCGTAGCTCCAAATGTCTTTCTTCGTTATTGCGTTTTCGGCGCAGAGCTTTTCGATACGGCGGCCGCACTTCGCGTAGTCGGTGCTTGCGAACCCGGCGAGCCCCGCCAGGACGATCGCCGTGAAAAACAAAGCACCCGAGGCCGCCATGTTCCCATCGGGTATGATGCCTGCGGACTGGAGTAGCGATTTTGCGGCTATGGCCAAAACGACGGCCATGATGGCGAAGGCGCATTTGATGATGTCGGCGCGCCGCCTTGCCTTGAGGGACTCTATCTCCTCAAGAATTGCGGCTTTGCCGCGTCGTTTTCTGCTCATCGTCTACCTCCGTCCATGCCCATGTCCATCTCCACGCCCACGCCGGTTCTGCCCGCGCCTCTCGCTGGTCGCCGCCGCTTAGCCTCATGCCGGCGCCTCTCGCTGGCCGCCGCCGCTTAGCCTTATGCCGGCGCCCGCGCCCACGCCGGTTCTGCCCGCTGGTCGTTTTCATTGCAGAAACCCCTCCTCTTCTCTTCTTCTGAAAACACTTACGACTTGCGCTTCGGCGCACAGCGCCCTCGAAGTTCTTACGCTTGCGTTCAACGCGCGATGCCCCGTGTTCTTGCGACTTGCGTTCGACGCGGCAAGCTCAGTGTAGCGAGTGCGAAAAATGCCACCTCGAACCCTGCGTACTAGTCCCAAGCTGTTTTTTCGGGACGAAAATGCGAAACAGGGCGGCAACGGAAACGATTTTTTCTTGTCGGTGCAGGTAGAGAGCGCGAATGAACCTTTGGGAACGATGCAAAAAGACCTTTGCTCCTCTAAAATCGCGTCAACGAAGCAATTCCGCCTTGACGCTGCAAGAAAGCAGAGCGTATGCCGGCATGCCCGCCCGCTTGGTAGCCGCACCGCATTCTGAGCGATTCGATTGGAGCAGCCGGGGAGCGGCAACGGGGCGACCGGGGAGCGGCAACAGGGCGACCGGGGAGTTGCGAGAAGACTCTAAGAGGAGACGCCATGTTTGAAGAACTCTACGAACCTCTTCCCGACCCTGCGCGATACTGGAGCAAATTGGGCATCGAGGCTCCGCAAACGTGCAGCCGGAAGGAACTTGATCGGATCGTCTTCGCCCACCAGTGTGCCATTCCGTTCGAGAACCTCGATGCTTGCGATTTCCACGTACCTGTTTCGCTGGGAGTGCGCGATATGTTCGAAAAGATCGTCGTCGGCATGCGCGGCGGCTACTGTTTCGAACTGAACGCCCTGTTCGCCGCTTTGCTTGCCGATGCGGGGTTCGAGGTCGTATCGTGCTTCGCACGCTCGCTCAAAGATAGGGGGTTCATACAGCCCGTGGCGCATCGTGGAACAATCGTCACCATCGACGGGCAAAAGCTGTTTTGCGATGTGGGGTACGGCGGTCCCATGCCGCCTTGCGCGCTTCCCCTTGAAGACGGCGTCGAAGCTGCGGCGTGCGGGCAGGTGTTTTGCATAGAGCGCGTCGACGAGCTTTGGTGGCGCATGCTGTATTGTGGACGTGAACAGGCAAGACGAGACGAACCCGAGCCTGTGCTCGCTTTCATGGATGCAGCGCAGCACGAGGTGGACTTCGTTGCGCTTTCCCATTATTGCGCGACGCATCCCACCTCCATCTTCACACGACAACGCATGATCAATCGCCGTACATTAGACGGCAGCGTCTCCATTACGGCCGATCGGTTCACGAAAACGACGAAAGACGGGAAGGAACAGCGCACGATCGCCTCCGATGAGGAGTTCTGTGCCCTGCTCGAGAAGCACTTCGGCATCGAGCTGCCAGAGGGTGCGTTCGCGGGGCAATGACTGCGAAAGCCCGTTCTCCACAGCAGGCGTTACGGTTTACCAAGTGCGCGCGAAGGTGAGGCACCAGACGGTTTCGGCGCCGGCTTTTTTGAGCGCGTCGGCAGCGGCGCTTAAGGTGGCGCCGGTGGTGCATACGTCGTCCACCACGATGACGGTGCGGGGAATTCCGGCTTCCGAAAGCGCCGACATGCTCCCTTCGAGGTTCGCAAGCCGTGCCGTGCGGGAAAGTCTGCGTTGGTCGCGGCTTTTCGGGCGTTGGAGCATGCCGACGCAAGGCAATTCCAGCTCTCCTGCGACTTCATGCGCCAAAAGATCGGCGTGGTCGAACCCACGGTTGCGATATGCCGTTGCGGAGGCGGGAACGAAAGTCACCGCGCTCGCTTCCTCTCGCCATGAAGGAGCGACGTAGGGAACCATGATTTCTGCCATAGTGCGGGCAAGGCGCCGCTCTCCACGATCTTTGTAGGCGCTTACGATGCGCCGGGCCGCCGTTTCGTATGCAAGGGCGCTCGCCGCACCTTCGAAGGGATGGGAGGTTCTTCCGGACGCGCCTAGCATGACGGGGTTGCACTCGCTGCATTGCACACGTCCGAAAGGAGCTCCGCACAGCGGGCAAGCGCGCCACCAGTCTATGTAGGGAAGGCGCGTGCGGCATGTCTCGCATAGAAGCGCGCCGGGGGCGTCGCATACGGCGCACCGGGTGGGCCACAGCGTCTCGAGAATCGCTTCTCCCAAAAAGCTTGCAGCGCGCGCGATGGCGCTTCGGGTATGTTCGGTTCGGCTCATGGCTGTATCATAGCGATATCGTCTGCGATTTTCATGGCACGTTTCCACTACGTTCTCGTCCGGAATCAATCAGGTTCACAGCGCGTTTTCAGCGGGTTCCCATCGCGCACCGCGATGAACCCGTCATCGTTCTTATCGGGTTCGCAGCGCGCTTCCAGCGAATTCCCATCGCGCACCGCGATGAGCCTGTCATCATTCTTATCGGGTTCGCAGCGCGCTTCCAGCGAATTCCCATTGCGTTTCCAGCGAATTCCCAGCGCGCTTCCATCCGAAACTAAACCGGTTTTTCCATTGGCATTCGTCGGTTGTTCGCACGCTTGCCGTTTGCGAGACCCTGGGTGCAGCTCAAAGCGAATCGCAGCGGAACTTTCCAAGGCTCATCGCATCTCGAATTGAGAAACCTGTAATAGATATTTCACAATTGCGGCTGCAATTGTGATCGCGACCTTCGTGATTTTCGTGCTCGCTCGCGTGCTTCTTTCCCCGTTTCGCGTGCTTCTTTCGGTTCTCGAAGAACAATCCCGCTAAACGGCGCGCTATCTGGTACACTGATGAATGCTTCTTTCGAGCCTGTAGTTGCGGGGCACGGCGTGCTCCTAGTCCATGGCAGATGCGGTCGAAAGGATCCACGTAAGTCGTCGGCTTGCCGGTGTTGGGCAATCGGTGGCGAGCATGGCGCATCCTAGAGGTAAGTCGCACCGTCCGATACCTTTATCGCGGAAAGCGTCCGCGACGGGCGAGAGGGTGACGGGTGCAAGCTCAAGCTCCGGTGCGCGGATGTGGGGGCAAAGACTAGGTCAGTCGAAAGAAGCGCAGAAATTTACGAGCGACGGAGGACATCAAGTGGGAAAGCGTTTGAAGGTTGCGGTGATGATCGCCACGCTTGCCGTGGGCGCCGTTTTCGCCTTGGCCGGCTGTTCCGCCGGCGAGGGAGGCAGCTACGAGCCGCCGATGAAGAACCCGGTTGTTTCAAGCCCTGCCATCGGTCAAGATGGAACGCTGCGCGTGGGGGTGGACACGGGCAACTCGCCTTTGGCCGGAATGGCGAACGACAAGATAGTCGGTTTGGACGTGGATATTGCGGCCGCTTTGGCCGATAGCCTGGGGCTGAAGCTGTCTATTGTCGATGTGGGATCCGACCCCGCCTCCGCCATCAGCGAAGGCAAGGTCGATATCGTCATGGGCATCGACAAGTCGAGCTCGAACGCGTCGTTTTGGCGTTCCGATGCATATCTTCCCACCGGCGTGGCGCTGCTCTCGCTTTCTGAGACGGATGCGCCTCCTGCTGCCGGGTCGGGTGCGAAGTTCGCAGCGCAGGTTTCCTCGCGCAGCGCATGGGCGGTCATGAACACCTATGGCGAAGCTTCGCTCACTTCGACCAACAATCTCGCTGATGCGTTCAGCGCCCTTTCATCGGGCGCGGTGCAATACGTTGCCGCTGATGCCATCGTGGGCGTTTACGCGGCTCACACGGCCAACCTTAACGTGCATGTCGTGGCGTTTCTGCAGCAACCGAGCGGCTACTGCATAGGCGTGGCTGACAGCAACGATACGCTCAAGGCAACCGTTTCCGATGCGGTGGCAACTATGACGAGCAACGGGGTCATTTCGATTATCGAGAAGAAATGGCTCGGCTCGCCGCTTGATCTTGCAAGCGTGCCGCAGGTGGAAAGCGCAGCTGCTACGACGAATGCGGCTGCAGGCACCGCGACGACGAATGCGACTGCAGGCGCGGCAACCTCGGTGGGAACGAACGCCATCTAGGGCAAATTCCGCGCTTTCGCAGTCGCGTCAATTGCTCGCTCGGCAACTTTGACGGGAGCGAGCGCCGCCTAGCTGCCTAGCCGCCTAACCGCCGTCTAGCGAACGCGCTTTTCTAAAATGAAAGCCCCCGGATGTTTCACGTGAAACATCCGGGGGCTGGTAGGGACGGCAGATGCAGGACCAATGGGGCAGCGGGGCGGCGAGTTCGGTGCGGCGACGGGTGCAGACTCGCCGCACCGGTGCGGCGAGCTTGGTGCCTCGCTGCGACGTCCTAATTCAGGAAGTCCTCCAAGATTTCCTGCTCAGCTTCCTCTTCGGTAAGACCCAAGGTCATGAGCTTCACAATCTGGTCGCCGGCTATCTTGCCGATGGCGGCTTCGTGAACCAAAAGCGCGTCTTCGCTTGCCGCTTCGATGCCGGGGATGGCCTTCACGGTGGCCTTTCCCATGATGATGGCGTCGCACTGCACGTGCCCGCGGCAGGCCGCCTCGCCGATGACGAGCGGGTTGAACACCTGCGAGCTGTTGTCCTGCGCTACGCTGCGCGAGACGACCTGCACGCTGGAGTCGTCTCCCTTAAGCTCTATCTTCATGTTCGACGTGGCGGTTTGGTCGTCGTGCGTGAGCAGCTTCTCGGTGAGCAGCAGCTTCGCGCCACGACCCAGTTCGGCGTTCGTGTCGCGCACGGTGGAGGAGACGCCGCGCAGCTGCACGAGCTCCATTTCGCAGTTCGCGCCCTCTTCCATGATCACGTTCGTGACCGGGTTCAGAATGCGCTCGCCGGTTCCCGCGCCTTCGCCGTAGTGCTTCTCCACGTATTTCACATGGGAATTCTTGCCGCAGTAGAAGGTGTGGATGCCGTCGTGCTCGGACGTTTTGTGGCTCTCGTTGTGGATGCCGCAGCCTGCAACGATGGTCACGTCGCAGTCATCGCCCACGTAAAACGTGTTGTACACTACGTCTTTCAGACCCGACTGCGTGACAATGACGGGAATGTAGACTGTCTCGCCCTTGGTGCCGGGCTTGATGTGTATGTCGATGCCCGGATTGTCGGTCTTGGTGGATATCTCGATGTTGGCGGACGAATGACGCTCGACGAGCTGCCCGTCCTTGCGGATATTGAATGCGCCTTTCGGCATGCCGTGGATGTTCGCTATTTCGGCGAGCAGGCTCTCGTCGATGGGGGACAAATCAACAGCCATGGATGACCTCCTTCTTCTTGCCGGCCTTTCGCAAAGGCCGGCTGGTCGAACGGTATCGCGCTGCCGCCCGTATAGGCGCGAATGTTTCACGTGAAACATTCGGCGCGAAGCGGCGGTTTAGCAGGTGGTGGGTATTTCGGTCAAGTGCAGCTCGGTAGGTTCGGTGAGCTGGCAGTGGGGAATTCCCTTCGGCACGAATCCGAGCTTCGGCAAAAGCTCGTCGGGCGTGCCCGTTTCCTCCACGCGACCTTCGCGCAGAAGTACGATCTCGTCTGCGAGCTGGATGATGCGCTCCTGATGGCTGATGATGACGATGGAACGGCCGTCGCGCGCTTCGTGGATGTCACGGAACGTTTCGGTAAGACGGTCGAAGCTCCACAGGTCGATGCCCGCTTCCGGCTCGTCGTAGATGGCAAGTTTCGGGTCGCGCGCCAGAATAGTGGCTATTTCGATGCGCTTCACTTCGCCGCCCGAAAGGCTTTTGTCCACTTCGCGCGTGAGATAGCTTGCCGAGCAAAGCCCCACCTTCGCCAAGTATTCGTTGCAGGCGAGCATGGGAAGCTTCTTTCCCGCCGCAAGGTCGAGCAGTTTTTTCACCTTCATGCCTTTGAAGCGGGCAGGCTGCTGAAAGCCGTAGCCGATGCCTGCCTTTGCGCGCTCGGTGATGGATAGATGGGTGATGTCGGTGCCGTCGAAGATGATCTGGCCGCTCGTGGGAACCTCCACGCCCATGATGAGTTTGGCGAGCGTCGATTTGCCGCCGCCGTTCGGGCCGGTGATGACGGTAAAGCGGTCGTCGCTTATGGTGAGCGACAGGTTGTCGATGATGCGTTTCGGTGCGCCGTCGCCGTGGGCGGCGGGCACCTCGAACGTAACGTTTCGCAGTTCCAGCATGATTGTTCTCTCTCGGTTTCTCGTCTGCTTTCGTCTACTTAATTACTACTTACCTAATAACATTTAAGGAGCGCCGTTGTCAAGGCTTTGCGGCGCTCCTTCATTTCTAAAAGCATATTCTATCGCTAAATGCTTCCGAAATAGCCCGAAAAAGCGATATTTTGCAGGTCGCTATTAAACTGCCCTCGAACGGCCCTCGAACCCGCCCCCGGATCGCCCTCGAATTTCGCCTCCACCAAACGCTGGCAAGCCGCCGCTTCGAATATCCTCGTCCGCCGCCGCGCCCGTCCGTCCGAAAACTGCCTG
>JAEYEL010000212.1 GCA_023403475.1 Actinomycetes bacterium | reverse complement strand
TTACCGTGAAGATTCCGGCCGGCGCTGTGGACGGCGGTCGGCTGCGCTTCAAAGGCAAGGGCGGTCTTGGCGAGAACGGTGGGGAAGCGGGCGATCTGCTCATTACGACGAAGATCGAGCCGCATGCATACTATTCTCGCAAGGGTGCTGACGTGTACGTTGACGTGCCGGTAACGGTTGCCGAAGCGGCGCTGGGCGCAAGTATCGTAGTGCCCGCCCCCGACGGCACGAAGGTGCGCGTGAAGGTGCCGGCGGGCACGCAGGACGCAGCCGTGCTCACCATTAAGGGCAAGGGCGCCCCTCGCGTGAAAGGCTCAGGCACGGGCGACCTCAAGATAAAGGTTAGGGTGGAAGTGCCGCGCACTATGAACGAGCGGCAGCGTCGGGCAATGGAAGATTTCTTGGCGGCGACGACGGAAGACGTGAGGACATGGCGATGAACGACCGAAACCGCCCCCTGTACATGATAAGTGTGGCCGCCGAATTGGCCGGAGTGCATCCGCAGACATTGCGGACCTACGAGCAGAAGGGCTTAGTCACGCCGCAGCGAACGAGCGGCAACACGCGCATGTACTCGCAGGCCGACATCGAAAGGCTTGAACTTATCAACGAGCTGACGGGCGAAGGCATAAACTTGGCCGGAGTCATTCGCATTCTGGACTTGCAGGGGCGGCTTGACGAGCGTGACCAAGAGCTTGACGATTTGCACAAACGCGTGCGCCGCTTGGCCGACCGCGTGCACGAGTTGGAAACGCGCGAAAGCGTGCATTCCCTCGTGCGCGCCGCAGATCTTCCGCCGGTTCTGCGCCGCCTGTCGTAGCCGCCCAAAATTTGGGACCCGCGAAAAGGAGGATTCCTACTATGAACATGGGTAATTTGAACAAACTGGCAATAACCGCCCAGGAAGCTCTGCAGCAGACCATCGTCATTGCGTCTGAGAACGAAGCTTCCCAAGCGGAGCCTATACATATGCTGAAAGCGTTGCTGGAATCGAAGGAGAACAACCTTTCGGCCATCATCAAGCGCATCGGCGCCGACCCGCGCCAGCTGGCAAGCAACGTGGATGCGGAAATCGCACGCATGCCGAAGGTTTCTTCGAGTTCCATGATGATGGCAGGTGCGCCGGGGCCTGCGCTGCTTGGCCTTATAGACAATGCGGTGAAGATTGCCGAGAAGCTGGGCGACAGCTACGCCACAAGCGAGCATCTGCTCATCGCGCTTTCGGAGGATAAGGGCGCTGCGGGTAAGGTGCTCGGTGTGGCCGGCGTGACGCGCAAGAACATCGAGGCGGCCTACGAAGAGCTGCGCGGCGACACGCGCGTGACTGACCCGCAGGAGAAAGCCCAGTTCGAGGCTTTGGAACAGTACGGGCAGAACCTCACGCAGCAAGCGCGCGAAGGCAAGCTCGACCCGGTCATCGGCCGTTCGGAGGAAATTCGCCGTACCATTCAGGTGCTTTCCCGCCGCACGAAGAACAACCCGGTGCTCATCGGCGAGCCCGGCACGGGCAAAACGGCCATCGTCGAAGGACTGGCTCAGCGCATCGTGGCGGGCGACGTGCCTTCCAGTTTGAAGGACAGAGACATCGTGTCGCTCGATTTGGGCGCCATGATGGCCGGCGCGAAATACCGTGGCGAGTTCGAGGACAGGCTGAAGGCGGTGCTGCGCGAGGTGAAGCAGAGCGAAGGGCAGGTCATTCTGTTCATCGACGAGCTGCACACCATCGTGGGCGCCGGTTCCACGGGCGATAGCTCACTTGACGCGGGCAACATGCTCAAGCCTGCGCTGGCTCGCGGCGAGCTGCATGCCATTGGCGCCACCACGCTTGACGAGTACCGCAAGTACGTGGAAAAGGACGCCGCGCTCGAGCGTCGTTTCCAGCCGGTGCTGGTGGGCGAGCCTTCCGTGGAAGATACCATTGCCATTCTGCGCGGCCTGAAGGAGAAATACGAGATCCATCACGGCGTGCGCATCACCGACAGCGCCATCGTAGCGGCGGCCGAGCTTTCGAACCGCTACATTTCCGACCGTTTCCTGCCCGACAAGGCCATTGACCTTATGGACGAAGCGGCCAGCCGCTTGCGCATCGAGATCGATTCCATGCCTGAAGAGGTTGACATGGCCGAACGCAAGCTCACGCAGATGCAGATAGAGGAACAGGCGCTCATGAAGGAGAGCGACGATGCCTCGAAGGAGCGTCTTGAAGCGCTGCGCCGCGATATAGCCGCAGCTCGCGAAGATTTGGACAGCCGCAAGGCCGAATGGCAGAATGAGAAGGACGTCATCGAGAACGTGCAGAACCTGAAAGCCGAGCTGGAAGGCGCTCAGCTTGAGGAGGAGCGCGCCACGCGCGAGGGCGACCTTTCGCGGGCGTCTGAGATTCGTTACGCGCGTATTCCCGATTTGCAGCGTAGGCTGCACGAGGCCGAAGAGACGCTCAACCTGAAGCAGCAGGACGGCGCCATCTTGAAGGAAGAGGTCTCGGAAGACGAGATAGCCGAGGTGGTTTCGGCGTGGACGGGCATTCCCGTACAGAAGATGATGCAGGGAGAGATGGCCAAGCTGGTCGATTTGGAAGATAAGCTGTGTGAGCGCGTGGTGGGTCAGGACGAGGCGGTTTCCGCTGTGGCGGGCGCCATCCGGCGAAACCGCGCGGGGCTTTCCGACCCGAACCGCCCCATCGGCAGCTTCCTGTTCCTAGGTCCTACGGGTGTGGGCAAGACCGAGCTGGCGAAGGCGCTTGCGGAATACCTGTTCGACAGCGAAAAAGCCATGGTACGCATCGACATATCGGAGTACATGGAGAAGTTTTCCGTGCAGCGCCTGATAGGAGCGCCTCCGGGATACGTGGGTTACGACGAGGGCGGCCAGCTGACCGAGGCCGTGCGCCGCAAGCCCTATTCGGTGGTGCTGCTCGATGAGATAGAGAAGGCCCACCCCGACGTGTTCAACGTGCTTCTGCAGGTGCTTGACGACGGGCGCTTGACTGACGGGCAAGGCCGCGTGGTGAGCTTCAAGAACGCCATCATCATCATGACGAGCAACGTGGGTTCGCAGACCATTCGCGAATATGCGAACCAAGGCAGCACGGGCAGCGAGTCTATGGGCAAGGTCATGGAGGATATGATGAGCTCCGACGTGGCAACGGGTGCGAAGCGCCTAGCCGAGCTGTCGCAGAAGATAAACGATGCGCTGCGCGCCACGTTCAGGCCGGAGTTTTTGAACCGCATCGATGACGTGATCACGTTCAATGCTCTTTCCATCGAGACCATCGAGCCCATTGTGGAACTGCAGCTCGAAGAGGTTCGCCGTCGTTTGGAGGATCGTCGCATCACGCTCGACGTGACGCCTGCCGCTATGGAGCATCTGGCTATCGACGGCTTCGATCCGGTGTACGGTGCCCGCCCGCTGAAGCGCCTTATCCAGAAGGAGGTTGTTGACCGCATAGCCGAGAAGGTGGTGCGCGGCGAGCTGCACGACCGCAGCCACGTGCTCGTGGACATAGGCGAGGACGGCAACTATACTTGTCGCATAGAAGCCCCCCTCGATCTGGACATGGCCGCCTTGGAGGAAGGCTTGTCGTAAGGGCTTTTGCAAGCCGGGAGTGCATTTGGGCGCGCTGGCAAGGGGCTGCGACAAAGGATGCCAGCAAGGGGGCGCTAGCAAGAGGTAACAACAAGGGATGCCAACAGGGGGCTGCGACTTTCGAGCCGCAGCCCCTTTTGCGTATACGTCGCGATGCCGAGGTGCTACGGGGCAACCCGCCTCAAAGGGCAGGCGCACGGTGCGTTCGAGAGGGTCGCAATTGTCGAGCTGCGGCGCGCTCTGCGATCTGCGATCCCTAAAGATACAAAAATTGCCTAAACTTGCAAAAAACGCCTAAATAGTGTTGTCACGAGTTGTGGCATAATGGAGGAGATGTGAAAGCCCCCTGCGAAAAGATCTCCCATGGAAGCCCCCCACCACCGGCACGACATCGACGACAGGGCATGGTCGATAATATCGCCCCTGCTCCCGGGTCAGAGAGGCCAGTGGGGAGGGATCGCCGAGGACAACTGCAGGTTCGTGAACGCCATCTTGCGGGGCTAGTGGAGGGGTTCCGCGCCGGTTGCGCGCTTGCCGACAGGGGCTACGACTCGAAGGCCTGCCCGGAGGCCGCGAGGGCCTGCGGGGCCGAGCCCGTCGTCCCGCCTAGGCGAAACCGCCTGGTGCAGCGGGGGTTCGACCGGCACGTATGCAAGCGGCGCCACCTCGTGGGGAACGCCTTCGGGAAGATAAAGAGGTGGCGTGGCCTGGCGACCCGCTACTGCAAGCGGACGGTCGGCTTCGAGGCCGCAGTCCAGATCAGATACATCACACTTTGGCTACACATCTTGTGACGACACCACCTAGCTTCTGCTTGAAAATTGCTCATTTCCCTCTTGATAATTGCATCGCGCAGGGCGCAGGATACCATCGATCGCACAACCTCGACGACGAACCTCTTCGACGACGAGCTTCTTGCAGAGCGTGGACATGCAGCGAGCAGCACGGGTCGGGTGACCCGCCAGCAGCCCGACCCTCGCGAACATGGACGCGATCATGCGACGAGCAGCACGGGTTAGACAACCCGCAGGCAAGAATCGAGGGAGGCGAAACGCAAGATTGCCCCGTTTGCGTTAAGAATTCGGAATTGAGGGGAGCTCGGAGGGTCGGCGAAGGCGCCGACCTGCGGTTATGCGAAGGGCTCGGCGGGGCTGCGGTACGGCGTCGCTGCAAAACGCCTGATGGCGGGTCTTCGGCTTCCCCTCAACTCCGAATTCTTAACAGGAATTCGCGGTTTCCGTGTTCGAGGCCCCCTCTTTCCCCTCAACTCCGAATTCTTAACAGAGCTGTGCATGCTTTCTGCCGGAAGGCTCTAGCAGTGAAGAATCGCGCAAATCCCATAAGAGAGCGCCAGCTTCATGAGACACTACGGTGCCGGGCGCATCGCTTTGCCGGGTGCTACGGTCGCTAGGAGCGGCGTTTCTTTTTGGCGGCTCTCTTCTGCGCTTCGGTCATGGGTGCCCAGTCGTGATCGTAGCCGGGCACGTCCATATGGGAAATCGCCCATAGATACAGGCTCGCCACGCTACCGTAGGGGCTGTAGCGGCGACGGTACCTCTCGAACATCGGGCGCGTGACCTTGCGGTGGTGGTAGACCATGCGCATTCCGCGGTGGATGGCCAAGTCTCCGAAACTTAGGATGTCCGGACGGCCGAGGTTGAACAAAAGCAGCATCTCGGCTGTCCACGTGCCTATTCCCGGCAGCGAGCTGAGTGCCTCTATGGCACGGGCATCGTCCATATGCTCGACGGCGTCGATGTCGAACTCGCCCGACACGACCTTGTCTGCGAAGCGTTTGATGTATTCGGCCTTCTTGAACGTCGTGCCGCACGACTGTAGCTTGTCCACCGTGGCCCCGCTCACCGCAGCGGGCGTCACCGCACCAAGGCCGTCGCGTAAACGCGCCCATACGGTGGCCTGCGCGGCGGAAGACACCTGCTGCCCGATAATATGATGCACGACGCCGCTGAACAGGTCACCCTCTTCCATCTCGCGGTACACATGGCCAACGGCGTCGATGGCGGCGGCCAGCTTCGCATCCCGCTTCTTCAGGTGCTCCACGGCCTCGTCCCCGTATTCGAAGTAGCGGGCCATGCTACGCGCCTGCCTTCAAAGCACCGGGCTTGCAGAGCTTGCACGCCCGAAACCCCGCCGCCTCGGCGTCCGCAGCAGTCGCGAAGAAGCGGCAGTTCTTCCTCATGGGAACCTTCGCGCGGCACCCCGGACGGCAGTAGACGCCGGTGGAGATAACACCGACGAAGAACACGCCCGAAAACGACTCGTCGCGAGCCTCCAGGACGGCGTACCTGTCGTCGTCGCTCAGGTCGGAAAACGCGTACTCCGCTCCGTGCCCCATGCGCGAGGCGTTCGGAACGCCGACGAGAGCCGTGCCCTCCTTCGGGCGCCTGAACCCGTCCTTCATCGCCCGCTCATGCTCGAGCAGCTTCACCTTCATGTCGA
>JAEYEL010000207.1 GCA_023403475.1 Actinomycetes bacterium | reverse complement strand
CTATAGCCCCCACCAGGCGCGGCATGTAGCAAGACCATCCGCTCAGCACGGGATTGTGATTGGCGCTCTTAAACGCTATATGACCGATCATGGGAGTCTGCCATGTGATGGCACGACCGGTTCCGTGGCAAACCATGATGGACTCAGGACCGTGCTCTTCCCAAATATGACGAACCTTGGCGCAAATCTCGTCATAAGCTTCGTCCCACGTGATGCGCTCCCACTTGTTTTCGCCTCGTTCTCCAGCACGACGCAGAGGATACTTCAAGCGATCGGGATGGTTCACCGCCTCGACCAGATCAAGACAGCGCATGCAAAGCTTGCCGCCGGAATACGGCTGAAAAGGATCGCCCTCCACTTTCTCAAGCTTGCCATCTTTCGTGTAGAACAGAATCCCACATGAATCATGGCATCCGGGAGGTGTGTACTGATTGCCGCGGGTGACGGTATAGCCATCCTCCTCCCATTGCCATTCCCCTTTGTGGTAAGCAACGGGGTCGATAGCATCCAGATACTCCTGATAACTAAGCATACTTCTACTCCTCTCCTCAACATCTCACTCGCATTGGCATGAACCGGTAGAAATCCTAATAACCCCCTTTCAAAGCTGCACCAGCCGGCTACTTCTCAAAGTGCACCAAGCGCACATATTCAGGTTATTACCGCACCATCCTTCGAAACAAGAAATGAACATTCCGGCGTTTCCCCAGTTTGGAACATAGAAGAGTTTTGCGTCTCATTTAAGACTCCACGAAGCGCGCGCCCTTTTATTGGAACAACTGGGCTCGTTTGTCCCACCTTGACACTTCTGGGGAAACGCCCCGCCTTTAGAGCAGTCCTCCGCCAAGAAACGACATCGAGAAGGAGACGGACGAAATCACGTCCCTGTTTCTTTTGAGTGCAACCCCAACCGGCCCGCTTTCGATTTCGTCGATGCGCTTGCAAAAGTCCTTGAGCTCGCCCGCTTTCACATGAGGCGTCATTGCGCGAATCAGCTTGCTATGCCGCAGAAGCAGAATCAGCGTCAGAAGCTCGGCATCCTCGAAGCGCCGGGATTCGATCTGAGCCTCGATATCTTGGCGCATGCGATCGCTCACACAAGGCGACACGACGTACGTCTTGCGAAGCAAACCGAGCCCCTTGCCCTTCCTGATAACCCCGTCCTCTTCCAAAGGAGCCAGATACTCCGCCAAAGTAGCGCGAAAGCGTTTGTCGGTGAGCAACGGGCTGTACAGCCTGCGAATGGTGTTGCTAATTTGACACTCGTTCATAGGGTCGGACAAAGACTCGTACGTCTTTTTCAGCCACGGCGCCCCATCGGGAAACGCCCCGACAACTTTGGCGTACTTGTCCCACACGACGACAGCCTCTTCATCTTGCAGCTCTATAAGCGCCGCAGAAACCAACCCGTATACCAGCAAGGAATCGTAACCGTTGAAATAGCCGCGTTGAGCCAGAACGCACACGATGAATTTTTGCGATAGCGACATGTTCATGACGTCATCCTCGCATCAGCATGGTCGCCTTCGCCACACCCGGCCTGATGTTCTTCAAACTTGCGGTTAGCCTCGTCGTTTCGCTTAACGTATAACTCATAATCCCGAAACTGGCCCTTCTTGTCGGCAAAGGTCACTGCGACCATAATGAGAAACTCCAACGCAAGCGCAGGCCAAAGAGGCTCTATATCCAAACCGAAGACGCTGCCGGAGAAATACCAGTAAGTAGAGAGAACGCCCGTTACCAGCATAGACCAGAAAACAGCCCTGTTAGTGAGCCTCTTCCAAGAAATACCAAGCAACAACGCGAAGGCGCCGACCGCTTTGATATGGTTCGCTCCGACAAACTGCGAGAAAATCTCTATGGAATTGAACGACAGGAACAGGACGAAACAGGTGAACGCAACAAGCGAAACCCTAGTGATCGTCAACTGCGATTTCTCGGACACATCGCCTTTGATGGGAATCACAATATCGCGAACGAGAACCGTCGGAAAAGCAAGGAACAGAAACGGCGCCGTAGAAAGCACCGCCGCAAGAACCGCCATGCTCGCAAGCCCCGAAAGAGCGGGAGATATGGTTTCCGGCATTCTGCACAGAATGGTGTCCGTCTATTCCAGGCAGAGCAACCGCCCCCGACAACCCTATAAACGCAGGGAAGAAAGAAAACACTGCCGCCAAAATTCCAGCGATTATCAGTCCTTTCTTATTTACCCCCTCGCGAGGATTGCTAAAGCACGCATTAGCCGGAGTAACCGCAATGCAAAACGCAAGAACGGCCGAGACGAATTGCCCCAAGATCTCCGAAACGCTTGGATAGAGCAGATTGCTATGGCTTGGCGGAGCCTTCGCCAAAACCTCCGCAACGCCGCCCTGGCTCGCCACGCAAACTACCATGACGATGAACACTCCGAAGAAAATCATCAGGGAGTGAACCACATTCATTTTGGCTATTCCTCGCAAGCCGGACAAAGCCAGGGCACAGAACAGAACAGCGGTCGCGACCACAAGCACCCCGGTATCTATTCCCAGCATAGGCGAGAGCAACGACGCGGCGGCCTTGCATTGGGCAGAGCACACCATGGTCATGGGCATAAGCACGATGAACACCATCACGTAACGAACACCCGTATTGAAACGCCACTTGAACGCTTCGGGAACGGACATAACGCCCGCCTTGCCCGCATCGGAATAGAACTTCGAAAGAACAAGCGCCACGACTACACAGCTTAAGCCTTTCCCAACGAATACCCAAATAGCGGATATACCCTGGCTGTAACCTCCTTGCGCGGTACCCGTCACACTCGCTCCGGCAATAACCTCCCCGAAAAGCAAGGGGACGATCAGAAGCAGGCCCAAGTCCCCTTTCGCGATGAACATCTCCGATGTTGATGAAAACTTGCCTTTACGAGCAACCCCGATTACCGACGTGATAAGAATGTAACCCAGAACGATAACGATCGCCATCGTAAACAGCCCCCTTGGAAACGTCTCCCCGTTTCAATTCCGCAGCAAAACCTTCTTTTTTCGCTTCCCTGACAACCTCGCACCTGTCATTTATAGAATACAAAGAATAGCCATTCAGCCGCGCGCTCAAGCACAAATAGAGTAAAATAACTTGCTAGTTAAAGCCTTCAAGCACGAACGGGGGAGCATATGAAATGTTCGGAAAAGATTGCATTGAACAAAAACCTCGACGAGAAGTTTGCGATACTCACCGCAATGTCCGAACTCCTTCAAGAAACCTCGCTCGACGCGCTTAAAATATCGAGCATATGCGAGCTTTCCGGTGTGTCCAAAACAACCTTCTACCGGCTCTTTCCCAACAAATACGAAGTCGTGCGGTGGCTCTTGCGCGTGTATTCGTCGGAAGGCCTCGACCAAATAGGAAGAACGCTCACGTGGCGCGAGGGTCTGCACTATTCCATCTCCAACCTGTACAAGCATCATACGTTCATTTCCGCAGCGAACAGAACGAAGCACGCCCTCGAAGCGCCCCAAGAAGTAATGTGCAAGCACCGCCAGGAAATTCTTCTGGAAACAATAGAGCAGTACAAAAAGGTCGAAGTCACCGAAAAACTTGCGTTTCAGGTAGAAGCATGGGCTTGTCTTTCGACCCAGATCGCCGCAAAGTGGTATAGAGAAGAATTCCCCTACAGCCCTCAGCAGTATGCCGACTACCTTGAAAGCGTTGTGCCTTCCGAGCTGTATCTGCTGCTGAATAAACCTGCCAACCCTCGCCCGCTCAATCCGTTTGACACCGAAAGCACTATTTTGGGCGAAACGTCCAACCTCGCCCTTACCATGCTCAACACAATAGGAGGCACCTCGGTTCACGATAACGAGACACCTCCCTTCTAGAAATACGAACTCAACTTAACCACGGCCACCTGCAAGCCAATTCCGCGAATCGGCCTCTTTGGCCTCTTCCGTAGCACGCCGACAGCGGCCTCCCGTTAGCTATCGCGACGAACGGCGCGGTACGATGCACCCGGAGGCGCTATAAGCGGCGCCCCGCATTGCGAGCAGCGAAGCCTTGCCAGATCGTCATCGCCAAGAAGAGCACCGCATACTTTGCATATGCCTTCGCCTTCCAGCTGACGAACGGCTGGCACGTTCTCGCACTTCCCGCAATTCGTGCAAACATAGCCACCACACACGATTGACCTCCGCCTATATCGTTCGGCCGCACGCTATTTGCCGGGCGCTCCCGGCGCCGCAGGAGCCTTCGGCGCTCCAGGGGCACTTGGCGCGCCCGGAGCGCCAGGTGCCGCAGCGGGCTTTCCGGGCGCCATGGTCGGAATCGACGGCATTGAGGGCATCTTC
>JAEYEL010000202.1 GCA_023403475.1 Actinomycetes bacterium | reverse complement strand
CATATACTTTACCTAGGTCTTGCTCTCGCCGTCATACTTTGCGATGGACCGACGTATTTGACTTTAGGGAGCTCAAGATAGCTTGTGAAATGGAGATTCGTGTCCGTTGATACGAAAGCCAGGAAGCCGGCTGCGAGCACCCACCTTTCGAGGTGGGTTCATCCTTCTGACCGGGGGCAAGGCCTTTATTCAAAATTTCTGAGCCTAACTCAGCCTTTATTATTCGATTCGCGCGATGCAAACGTATCAAGGCCGACCCCCGCTCTTTGCAGCAGCAAACCCTATTCCGTCCATTATTCCCTAAGGCACCCACATCTCCATTCTGGAAATGCGCATAGTGCCCGTATGGGGAGTTTCCACAATCTGAGAAGTGGAACCGGTAAGAATATAGAGACCGTTCTCCTGTCTATCGTCAACAGATTTGCGGACAGCTCCCCAGATTTTCGGCGCATCTTGCCATTCGTCGATAAGACGGGGATTCTGCTGGAATGCATGGGGGGACTCGCAATCGACAGCGACTCCCTTCTTGTAGTTGACGAATCGGCAGACCCCATCGAAGGACTTTACGCCGTCGGGAACAACATGGAAAGACGTTTTCTGGTTGACTACCCAACCACCATTGCAGGCACGAGCCATTCCATGTGCCTTGCATTCGGCTATCTCGCAACAATTGCCGAGTCTAGCAGTCTGGAATCGTGCGGGTCACGATGGCGGTTCTGCCATAGAAGAAACGGCATAGCGAGAAAAGCCGCGCGCGGTAAGCCTTACCGCGCGCGCCGTGCGATGTCGTTCATGAGTCTGATGCGCTCCTGCAGGGATTCGTGAATCTTCTCGATGCGGCCGGGGTCGTTTGCGACGAAGGGGTTCTTCCGCAGCAATTCGATGGCAAAATCGCAGAAGCCGGCAAGGCGATTGGGGTCGTACCACTTCAAGTTGCCACAGAACCGTTCGACCTGGCTGTCAAGGTCGCGGGAAAAGGGGCGATTCATTCCCTGTTTCGGCATCTTGTAGCCGCCGAACGCCTCGCGCGTTTCCCTATCGCACCACAGCGATTCGCCCGTGTCGAAAATGGGAGCAACGCGCAGCCACTGCCGTGTTTCGGTATCGACCAGCACCCCAAAATTACTCCAATGCCGGTCGAAGTTCGCGACAAGAAAATCGACCACGAGCATCTTCTCCACCGACTCGCGCGAGTCGACGTCATGCTCGGCGCACACCCTGTTGAAGAAGTCGTACAGCGATTCGCTGTTCCCGCGCTTATGCGACTTGTAAATTTGATAACCGGGCACCAGTTCCGTACGCGCATCGACCATGGTCGGGCAAGCGCACGTCCAAGATGCAAACCCGCCGTCCTCGAACGCATAAGGGACGAAATCGCCCACTGCCAGCAGCCGCGCGCACAAGTCAGTAACTACCGCCTCGTTGAACGGCTCCTGGTAACGATTACCCGGCCTCCCTGCTTTGACCAGCACCCTTGTCCCATCGGACTCGATACGCCACCTTTTGGGCAGATTGCCGTTCAGCGCCGTATCGGGGGACGATTTCAGCAAAACGTCAGAGGTCTTCAGCCGATTTACCAGATCGGGAACCGACGAATTATCATGAGGGAGAAGAAGCTCGCCGAACTCCTGGGGGAAGTCGTTTTCGAAGCAATTGACATCGTCCCAGCGGGCGTCCGATCCCTCGGGGCGCAGCCAAAACTGGTCGGAAAGAGACAAACCGAACCCGCTCGCAAGCAAATCTGCAGCCGACGAATAGCCAAGCTCATCCAGCCGCTCACGCGCCGACGGGCGAAGATCGGGAATCGCGCGATCGACCATCCACGCCGTCAGTCCAGTGCTTGTGAACTTCCCCGCACTGTCCATGCAGCCGTACGGTACATACGCGGTTTCTCGCAGCGAACTTTTCCCCACAACCTTGGAAAAGCGATGGCTCCACGCGAATTCGACGACCTCATGGTCGCGGCACATCAACGTCAATCGTGAAATTCTGCCGCCATCTTCGCTGGTCATAGTCATCGCTCCTTCCGAAAACATCCAAGAGGCAGTATACAACAACACCTATCCGCGCATGCAAGAGAAGCCGCTTCGCCTCGTCCACGCCGATTTCCCGGTTTTATTACAACCCCCACCTGCATCGCAATGGTGTTGCTTTATGAATTTGTAGCCGCTGGGATCTTCACAATAAAGGTGGTTCCTTTCCCTTCTTCGCTTTCCACCTCTATGGTGCCTTTATGGTACATAACGGCATGCTTGACAATGGCAAGGCCCAGGCCGGTGCCGCCTGTTTCCTTCGAGCGACTTTTGTCCACGCGGAAGAAGCGCTCGAATATCTTGTCGCGCATGTTGGCGGGAATTCCCATGCCCGTGTCGGTAACGCGCACTACCGCCTGCAGCGCATTGGCGCAAACGCCTTCAACCGCCACGTCCATGGTTACGCTGCCGCCTTCGTGGTTGTAACGAATGCCGTTCTCTATAAGGTTGTACAGCATTTCCTCGGCCAACGTCTCGCTGCCGGAAATGCGCGCGCTGCCGCCGGTTACGTTTACCTGCACGCCGCGTTCGGCGGCGAAGCTGGCCAAGCGGTTCGCCACACGACCCGCCATGTCGTGCAGATCGATTACCGTTGCGGGCTCGGCAACGTAAGACGACTCGTCTAGGCGCGAGAGCGTGAGCACGTCGTTGATAAGCGAGCGCATGGCCTGCGCCTCCTCATAGATGAGCGCAGCGAACTTCTGACGGTCGGAAGGCTGCACCATGTCGTTTTTCATAAGTTCGGCGTACCCGGAAATAACCTGCAAGGGCGTTTTCATCTCGTGGCTCACGTTGCTGGAGAAGTCGCGGCGCATGTTTTCGGCAAGCGCCAGTTCCTCGTTTTGCTGTTTCAGCAGCTTCTGCTGCTCATCGATGCGTTCGAGCAGCGGATCCATTTCCTCGTAGATCTCGTTTTCCAACGGGTCGGCGAAGTTGAGCGCGTCGATGGGCTTCATGATGCGCCTCGTGAGCGTCTTCGAAAGGAAGAACACCGCCACCGACACCAAAACCAAGGCCGCCGCAAGGGGCGCTATCATGCTGCCCAGAAACGCCGCCAACGATTCGCGTGTTTCCGCAAGGCGAATGATGCTGCCGTCGCTCAGCTTCACCGCTGCATACACGGTGTCGGTCTTGAGCGTCTCCGAATAGCGCACCACCGTGCTCGCACCCGTCGCATCGGCTTCAAGCACCTCGGGCCGCTCGTGGTGGTCGCCCAAAGAGCCCTCGTCGGCCACGCTGTCGAACAGCACCGTACCGTCGTTGGCGATGAGCGTGTAGCGCACCATTCCCGCAAACTGCTCGCGAAGCACGGGGATGTTCGCCTCGGAAGACGTTTCGTTCAGGCTCTTCGCGGCATCGCTTGCCAGCGCGGAAAGCTTCGCCTCCGCATCGTGCTCGTAAGAGTAGTAGTAAATTGACGTCATGACCACGCCGAACACCATGATAAGAGCAAGCGCGAACACGAGCACGCTCGAGAATATGTTGCCCGAAAGGCTCTTCACCTTGAAATGCGATGGACTCATAGTCGCCTCGTCTCCATCTTTGTTTAGCAACCCCCAACGAAAAAGAAAAGCCTTGCCTTTGCTTCCTTGCCGCCCTTGAATTCCTGCGGTCTTTCCTATAAGGGCTGAAGAGCAAGACAGAATGACGCTACTATACTAGTCTTGGGAAGGGCGCTTCAGGCAATATCCCACGCCGCGCACCGTTTGAATCCACCCGTCTGCCCCGTCGCCTGCAGCCGCCAGCTTCTGACGCAGCGTCTGAATATGCACGTCCACCGTGCGCGTTTCGCCCACATAAGTGACGCCCCACACGTCTTCGAGCAGCTGGCTGCGCGAGAGCACGTGGCCTGCGTTCTGCATCAAAGCGCGCAAGAGGTCGAACTCTTTGAGCGTCAGCGAAACGGTAACGTCGTTCACGCTTGCCATATGCGCTGAAATCGTCAGCTTGATAGGACCTTGCAGCAGTTCGTCATCACCGGAGACGGCCGGTGTCGAGGCGCGGCGCAAAAGAGCGTTCACGCGCGAGACAAGCTCCATCATGCCGAATGGTTTCGCCAAGTAGTCGTCGGCGCCCGCATCAAGCCCGCACACCGTATCGTATTCTGCGCCCTTCGCCGTAAGCATCATGACCGGCAAGTGCTTCATGGAAGCATCTTCGCGCATGGTATGCAGA
>JAEYEL010000139.1 GCA_023403475.1 Actinomycetes bacterium | reverse complement strand
GCGCCACAAGCGAGCTTATGGCGGCAGGCTTCAACGCCGTGCTGTGGGCGCAACACGGCGTGTTCTGCAGTGGGGCGAACTTCGATACCGCGTTCGGCCTTATGCATGCTATAGAGAAGGCATCCGAGGTATATGCGCGCGCCTGCCCAATGGCGGAAGGGGGGCAACTGCAGCGCCTCCTTTCAGATGCGAACCTTCGGGAAATCGCAAAGGCGTACGACCTTGACTTGAACGAAGAACTGCTTGCCTGATTGTCTAACCGCGTTGGATCGTGCGGGATTGTGGCGGTGCCGTATGTGGTGGCGCTTCCCTTGGCGGCCGGCATCGCGCGTTGAAACCAGCCCTCAAGGTCACAAACGCGCTCTTCGCGGGCGGCCTCCGCCGGCATGGCAATGAGAAAGCGTTCACCTTCAAGGGGAATCTTCGGGGCGTATTGCTTGGTATTTTCGGCTCCGTAGTTTCTATGTTGTTCAAGCCATTCCCGTCGATCAATGGGATTTCCCACTTGTTTTCGGAAGGGTTTGTGGTAACATGCAAAGGCTGTCTTAGCCTTGGTCGGAAACCAAGGCGATACTTTCTTAAGGAGTATATACCATGAAGCAGGGAATTCATCCGGAGTACATGGAGTGCACGGTGAAGTGCAGCTGCGGCAACACGTTCACCACGCGTTCTACGAAGCCTGAGCTCAAGATCGATATCTGCAACGCCTGCCATCCGTTCTACACGGGTCAGCAGAAGTTCGTCGATACCGGCGGACGCGTGCAGCGTTTCGCCGACAAGTTCGGATCGGCCAAAGACATGGTCGCCGAGCGCGAGGCTGCCCGCAAGGCCGCGAAGGCCGCGAAGGCCGCAGAGCTTGAAGCCGCTCGCAAGGCAGAGCGCGAGGCAAAGGCCGCCGCAAAGGCCAAGCGTGCCGAGGAATTCGCCAAGAAGGCAGAGGTCGAGGCCGCTCGTGCTGCCGCCGCCGAAGCTGAAGCTGCCGCTGCTGCCGAGGCGCAGGCTGCCGAAGCCGCTGCAGCCCTTGAGGTGGAGGCTCCCGCCGAGGCTTCCGTTCCCGCTGAGGCGCCCGCAGAGGCTGCCGAGTAGCGCATAGTTCCAATCTGTTTTCAGCAAGGCCCCAGCCATAACGGCTGGGGCCTTGCTGCTTTAGGGGGAGAAAACAACCACACTATAATGAATCGAAATTATTTTTATAAAGTATTAATCCTGAAATAAAATGGATGAAAAAAGTGTATAATTTATTTGTTTGAATAATTTTCTTTTGGAAATATATAAATACGAGAAGCGGAAAGAGGGAAACTTGCTTGCCGGGTCGAAACTTCCTATACGATCGATGCTCGCGAGGGCGGCATGCATGAGGTCTGTGATAGCGCGTTCTCTGCGGTCGTTCTTGACCGTCGCCGTTGTCTGCGCGATTTCTCTCGGCGCACTGCCCCTATATTCGGTATCGTATCTGCACGACCAAGCTTTTGCAGAGGAGCTGACAGCAGAGGATGGCGGCGATGAGGGCGGACAAGGCGAACCCGGCGGGGATTCGGGCGGTTCCGGCGAATCGGGCGACGGTTCTGGTGGCGAGTCGGGAGGAGACTCTGGTGATTCCGGTGGCGGTTCGGGTGGCTCTGGTGGAACCGTGCAGCACTATGTCGATGATGTCGCGATCTTCTATCATCAAACCAGCACATGTTTAGGGTATGCGACCAATCCGTACTTGGAAACCGCATACGTATCCACCAAGGGCGGCACCATCCAGTTCGACAGCGTTGTCTACTGGTCGGATTGGACTAACGAACCGGGTACCCGCTTGGTCACATGGAGCACGAGCGACCCATCTTTGGCCACCATCAACTCAGCAGGCATTCTGACGGCAATCGCCGACGGCAAGGTCGAGGTGCGCGCGACGGTAAGCTCCAATACCGTTTCGGGATCTTCCCTTGTCGCAAAGGCATACGTAGATATATCCGGGCAAAGCGATGCACGCTATGTCACATCCGTTCGCATAGCCGATCCGGACGGAAACGACATAGGATCTGCGGCTTATGTTCTGGAAGCCGATATCACGACAGCCCAAGCGCAATTCCATGCCCTGGTTGATGTGATGGATCCTGTTACGGGCCAGACGCAAACCTACTCGACGAAAAACGGATCTATCTCGTCTCAAACCGGAGATATCGCCGATGTGCTTTGATATGCGGGGGATTCCGCTATGGCGGCCGTCGACGAAACGCAGGGCTTGTTTCGGCCTCTGGTCTATGGCATTGTGACCTTGTACGTTTCGTCGAACGCTGGTTTTGGGAACGCAACGGTAACGGGCAGCGCCACTGTTAACACGAAAGATCCTGAAGGCGGCATGGTGAAGGACGGCTACCATCCTCAAGCGTCCTTGACGGTCAAAGCCTACTACGAGCTTTACCGGCCGACCAACATGCAAGGAGACGACGAGCGGTTCGTCATCAACAAAACGTATTCGGTTGAAGAGATGGAGTCTATGGGCACGATCACGCAAAGCTATACGGCTTTAGGAGGCGGATCGTACTACACCATGACGGGACGAGGCGTGCCTTTGTCGACGGTGCTTGCCAATGCGGGCGTGAACGTTGCCGGCGTCAAGCAGTTGGCATTCGGCACAGCCGACCACATCGACAGGCCTGTGAGCTACGGATACATTTTCGGCGAGAACCGCTATTACTACCCGAACGTGGATATTGGAAGCTATACGGGGGCCCAACAGGTCTACCCTATTCTTGCCCTCGAAAGCAACGAGGTCAAGAACGCAAGCGCCGACCCCAATTACGACATGAGCGAAGGCACGCGGTTCCGACTGCTGTTCGGTTCGACGCCCGCCGGGGGAACCTCTCAGTATCAGATCAAATGGATACATACGTTGTACGTGGTGCTGGAAGGTGGTCCGGCGGTGACTCCTGGTGACGGAGAAGGCGGCGGGGGAGGCTCCTCTGGTGGGGGCGACGGCTCCGGGAGCGCTGTTGGCGACGGATCGGGCGCGGGCGAATCCGGCATCGGTGCCGGAGCCGGTTTGGCGGAAGGCACGCAGGGCGGTGCCGATGCGGCCAGTTTGGGCGATACGGAAGCCGCCGAAGGGGAGTCGGGCGGATCTGCCGGCGATGCATCCGGCACTGAATCGTCCGGCGGTCATACCGCATCGGGCAAGTTCTCGGTCTTCCAAGTAATGAACAGGAACGATTCCGAAACGGAAAGAGCCATAGATCCAGATAACCCCTTCAAAAGGTATGCTTTCCCCCTTGGCGTGGCAGTGCTTGCCGTTGGGGGAATGGAGTCGTTCGTATGGTATCGGAGGCAGGTGCGCGGAGTTGCGCTTGCGTGATCGATAGACACATGGTTGGCGAAGTCAGGCAGTCGTTGGAAACGTTGGAAAAGGAGCAGGAGATGCGAGAGACAGCAGGTCAAACGGTGCATCGCAGGAAAGGCGATTCACCTAAGCTGCGAATGAGACGAGGGAAGCTTTCCGTGCGTTCGATAGCGGCATTGGCCGCCGCGTGCATCGTGCTGGTAGCCCTTCCCATCATCAGTTGGGCGGCAGGTATTGAGCCGAGCTACACGTGGTACACGAACCACGATGCGGGCGACGATACGTACGTCCTTTCGAACGAAAGCGATTACGCAGGTTTCGTGAGCTTAGTGAACGGAACCGCCGACGTTGACGGCAGCGGCGCAAGCGAGTCCGCTTCGTTTGCGGGCAAGACGGTGCGGCTTGGCGCAGACCTTAACTTCAAAGGCCAGACGATTGCCCCTGCGGGCGGCCAAAACGGCAAGACGTTCGAGGGCATATTCGACGGAGGCGGCAAGCGGATCGATAACTTCGTGCTGGACACGGGCAACACCGTAAACATAGGGCTGATCGGCAAGGCCGGCCAAAACTCGGTTATCAAGAACCTGACCGTCGGGTCGGCCGCGTCTCTCTCGCTTTCTCTGAGTGCCAGCGATAACGACAAGGCCATTGAGAACGTGGGCATGCTGGTCGGCTATTCCGCCGGTTCCGTCGAGAACTGCACGAACAACGGCAAAGTAACCGTTTCGCATGCCATGGATCAAACGAAATCCATCGTGTTCCCCATTAAGAACGTGGGCGGTTTGGCCGGCGTGTGCGAGGGGAACGTCTCTTCCTGCACGAACAACGGCTTCGTAAGCGTGAGCGAGACGGGTGTTCCTTACAAGGCCGGCAAAGACGAGGCAGACTGGGATGACCAGTCCATTCTAGCCATAAACATCGGCGGTATCGTGGGCAGCGCGGGTGCGCTCGACAGCTCGCTCGACAAGGCGACGAGCGGTGCGCACGGGTTCGTTTCCGGGTGCGCGAACACGGGGAATGTTTCCGTCGATACTCCCCAGACCAACGGCATAGACCGCTTCGGAAACGTGGTGTACTCGCAGGGCTCCAATGTGGGCGGCATCGCCGGATATAGCCGCGCTTCCATAGATAGCTGCTATAACAGCGGCTACCTGAGCGCCAATCATACTACGGGCGTTGCGGGCATTGTGGGCAGCCTGCGCGCCAAGACCACCACTTCGTCGTACCACGGCAACTTCTCGCAAGAGGGTTCTGACGACGGTATGACGGAAGGTGCAGCCAGCCTGTCGATTACAAACTGCGGCAACAGCGGTAACGTTTGGGGCTATGCGTTTCCTGCCGGCATTGCAGGTCGCACGGGCACGAACACGTCTATCGAAGGGTGCTTGAACGATTCGGGCACCTATGTTCTGGGAACGCGTTCAACCAAGCCGTTCCCGTCGGGGATCGTGGGCAGCTCGTATGGAACCGTGGCGTATTGCGCCAACCTAGGCACCGTGGCGGCCGGCACATGGGAAGACGAATCGCTTAAAACAATCAAGACGTCGGGCGGCTATTTCGCTTCCGGCATTGCGGGAAACATCTCCTACTTCACCAAAGCGGAGGACGGTGCGCAGACGCGCGTTTCTCCTCTGCCCGAAGTGTACGGATGCTACAACGCCGGTACTGTTCTGGCTATCGACAACATGCGCCAGCGTGCGCTTGTGGGCGATAACTCCGGCTACGTTCATGACAACGTTGCCGAAAAGGGCAAGGTCTACGATGATCGCCTTGTGTACGGCATGTACAGTGACGACACGGAGTCGTCCGGCGGCACGGTTTCGAACAACGTGCTGGTAAGCAATGGCGAGTTGAAGAACAACACTTCGATCGAGACGTCGCAGGGCTCGTCGAGCACGGTCGTTGCCGAAGGGGCGACGGTTCTGAGCATTTTGAACTCTGCGGGCGACAAAGGCGGCTGGTCGAGGTATTGGGCGAAGTCGGACGGGACGGTAAACGGGGGGTACCCGGTGCTCAACCGTCAGGTTACATGGAGTCTGACAGATATTGCCAACGCAACCGTCGAGCTTGCAACCAACGCCCAGTATACGGGTCTTGAGGCGGCTCCGGGCGTAACGGTTCGCCTTGCCGACAATACCTTGCTGCAGCAAAACGTCGACTTCTACGTGGAGCCCCAGAAAGGCGCTACCGAGATCACTGCTGCAGGAGAAGCTCCCTATTCGGGCACCGTCAAGGGTTTGGGCGGTTATAAAGGCGAAGCTTCCCAGAAAGTGGCATACGGTATCGACAAGGGCGACCTTGCGAACTGCACCGTGCTTATTGACGCGGCGACCTTTAACTGGAAGGCGCAGACGCCTTCCCAAAGCGCCGTGCACGTTACGAACTTGGCTGGCAAGGAAGTTGCCGCCACCGAGTACACGTTCGAGGTGCCTTCCGACAACGGGAATCTCTCGTTCTTGGACGAGAACAACGAGGCGACAAACGTCGATACCGGCAAGAAAGGGGCTGTCAACGCCGGTAAATACCAAATAACCATCAAAGCCTCCGATGAGGCCAGCACCCATTTCACGGGTACCGCAACGGGAATTTTCAACATAAAGACTGCAAAGATCATCTGGGACAAAGACCCCGATAAGCTGGCGCAGGGCGCTTATCCTACCGAAATCGAGTACATGGGCAACAAGTACGCATGGGATAGCCTTACTCGCCGCAGCGACCTGCCGGTAGGAAGCGGTGCCGGCCAGCAGGATGGCGACCTTGTGACATTCGCCTATACGGGGCATCCCGTAAAGCCCACGGTCGTTGACGTCGTTTTCAAGGGCAAGAGCCTCGTCGAAGGACGTGACTACCGTGTTGTGTACGGTCAGGCCTTGAACGATGGTCAAACGGTCGAGCAGGGCAAGGAAAACCTTGGGAAGCAGGGCGGAGAAGACCTCGGCTACATTATCGTTCGCTACATATCGGGCGGTAATTTCAGCAACTATGACAATATGAAGTTCCTCATCAAAGACGAGGGTGTCAAAATCGATCTTGCAAATGCCGTCGTCAAAGGAACAGAGGATATCGTTTTCGAAGATGGTGCCGTCTACACCCCCGTCACCGTGTGGTACGGAGGCTCTCAGCTGACCGAGGGCACCGACTATACCATCGCCTATGCCGGTAACGACAAGCTTGGCGAAGCGTCGTTCGAGATTACGGCGGTTGAAGGAAGCGCGTTTACGGGGACTCGTTCCGGAACGTTCAAGCTTGTTGAAGGCACGCCCTATGAGTTCATGTTCGAGATGGACGAGACAGCGGGTACGGCTAGCATTACGGGCGTTGCATACAAGGGAAGCAAAGACGCTTTCGACATGGTCATTCCTGGCACGGTGGAAAAAGACGGCAAAGTCTATACCGTAACCAGCATCGCAGACAAGGCATTCGGCGGGAGCACCGGCGAGATCAGCGAAAGCGCTTCCAAGATCGCGTCAGTGGAGATTCCTGCAAGCGTAAAGACGATCGGCGCACAGGCGTTTGGAACCACAAGCGCCAGTTCTTCGACGAATTTGGGCAACATCAAGAAAGTAACGTTTGCCGAAGGTTCGCAGCTTGAGCAGATCGGCGCCAACGCATTCCGCAAGTCGGGTATTCGGGAAATCGTCGTTCCCAAAAACGTCGCCAAAATCGGCAGCAACGCATTCCGCGAAACGCCGCTGAGCAAAGTGCGGTTCGAGTCAATCTCTGCCGACAAGCCCGTGATGAGCAACAACGCTTTCTATGCGTGTTACGATGTGGAGGCATCGGGCTATGACGTTGCGGCTGCGGCAAAGAAGTACGTGGAGACCATCATGTCCGCTAATCGCTGGTCATGGAATTCCTTGGGTCCCGCGCCGACGATGAATAAAGTGACGATAACGTTCGACGCGATGGGGGGCTCGCCGACACCCGCCGCGCAAGAGATCGAAAAGGGCACGTATGCGGCTGCACCGAGCGAGACTGTGACGAAGGATGGCAGTACGTTTGCCGGCTGGTTCACAAGCGCGGACGGCGGGGCGACGCTCTCGGACGAGGCGTTCGACTTTGCCGGCACCCCCGTAACGGAGGATCTGACGCTGTACGCGAAATGGGTGCCCGAAGCTCCCGTTATCGTGAAGGTGGATGGAGCGAGCGGTACGTACGGCTATGCGGCGGATTCCCTTGCAGTTTCGGTGGAGGCAACTGCTCCTGCGGGTGGTTCCATCACGGGGTATCAGTGGTACGAGACTGCCGAAGAGGGTCAGCCGGGCACCCTGATCGCCGGTGCCACCGCTGCAAGATACGGAATTCCGCAGGGCAAGAGCGTGGGCAGCTACTATTATTACTGCGTCGTGTCGGGCAAGGCCTTTGGCGGCGAGAGTGTTTCTTCTGCCTCGCCCGTTGCCACGGCGGTCGTTAGCAAGGCCGTCAACGAGATTCGTTTCGACGAAGACGTGGAGACAACGGTAAGTTCGAACTCCGTCACCCTTGTTCCGGCGGAAGGCAAGACGCTGGTGAGCTTGGCTGCGCCAAACGATGGCGAGACTCCGGCCACGGTGAAATACGCCCTGTCGAAGAGCGATGAGTCGAATCTTGAAGGTTTGGCTTGGCAGGATTCCGCCTCGTTCAACGGGTTAGAGGCTGCAACGCAGTATTTCCTGTTCGCCAAGGTTGACGAACTGCCGAACTACAGTCAGGCTTATGCGAGGCCCCTTGCTGTGAAGACTCAAGCGAAAGGCATGGTGGAAAACCCTGTTCTTGCTGCGGTAACCTATGATCCGAGCAAGGCTCTTGCCGATGTTGGGTTACCCGATGGCTGGGAATGGGCTGACGGGACGATAGTGCCTACGCCTAGCATTGCCGCCTATGCTGCGGTGTTCGCTCCAACACCCGACGAGCTTGCGGCAAACGACTACTCGAACGTTGAGGGTTGGGATCCAGCTTCGAAGACCGTAAAGCGCAACGTTGCTTTGCCGGTTGCGAAAGCGAAGCCGACGATCGTTACCGCGCCGACGGCCTCTCCCTTGGAATTTGGCCAGACATTGGCGGAAAGCGTTCTTGGCGGCGGGGTCGCGTCGGTTGACGGTGCGTTCGCGTGGAAAGACCCCTCTGCTGCGCCAAGCGTGTCCGACAGCGGCGTTACCGATTTCGCCGTGGTGTTCACGCCTGCTGATGCGGATAACTATGAGTCGGCGGAACTTTCTGCGACAGTTTCCGTGAGCGCCCGCAAAATTACAGAGAACGAAGTGAAGGTGACCGTCGAGCCGCAAACCTACACAGGAAGCCCTATTGTTCCCGATGCGGTAGTAACGGTGAACGGCGTAGTGCTTGCCTCGGGCGTCGATTACGACCTTGCGGCGACGAACAACGTGGAGCCGGGCGAGGCGAAGTATCTCGTGACCTTCAAGGGCAACTACGAGGGTAAGGTGGCAGGTTCGTTCACCATCAAGCCCAAGCCGGTCGAAGACCCGATTGTGCCGGGCGATGGCGCGTACGGCCAGAACAGCGCTTCGGGAGGATCCAAATCGGGCGCCCGTGCTCTGGCCAAAACAGGGGACAGCGCACAACCGTTCGTGTCGCTTGCGTGCGGCGCGGCAGCCGTTGCCTTCGGCGCGGCAGCGCTTTCGCTGAGCCGTAGAAGAAACGAGAAGCGTTAGCGTAAGCTGTGCGAAACTGACGAGGCGTCGCAGTGGGCATCGAACGGCTCTTCTGCGACGTCTCTCGACGTGCGGAGCACATCAGGATCGGGTTTCCGGTGCGGTCTTGCGGCTACCGATGCTATTACGACGTTTGAGTGGGAAGCGGCCAATGCTGCTGAAGAGAATGCAAAGGAACAATATGCATGAAGGCAGAATAAGGGTTTCGTCTGTTTCCAAAGCGCTGACGGCGCTGTTCTTGGCGTTCCTTCTTAGTGCGTCTTCCGCTTTCGCGGGATGTTCCAGCGCCGCTATTGATGGGGCGAAGCAAGCGCTTGAAAGCGATATGCAGCTGTTGCAAGAGCACGACGGCGCCTATGCCTCCGAGTTGTTCGGATCGATATGGTTTTATCCCGAGGATTACGGCGTGAGTTCATCGTGTTTCTCGGAGATTTACTTCCGTGATTTCGAATACGCTCTTGGTGAGGCGAAAGAAAGCGGCGATGCGGTTACGGTGGATCTGACGGTTTCCGCCTATGGGATCGATGGCGTTTTGGAAACGCTTGCGCATGCTCGCGACGAGGCGCTCGCAACAGGTGCGGATGCAAATGCGGAAGGCTATGCCGATGTGGCATTCGCGTCGGAGAGCGAGGCCGCGTCGTGGGAAAGCGAACAGCTGACGTTGAAGGTGGATATGGTGAAGGGGTCCGATGGAGCGTGGAGCGTGGTGGACGAGGCCACGCTTGCGGCCGTTCTTCTTGACGGGCACGATCCGCGCCAGACGATGTCTTGAGACGCGCAGCGCACGGCGCGCGCTACAGGCTTCGCTGTGGGTTTTAGTAGGCTTGTAAAAGATTGTAGTGGTATATGACGAAGGGACGAGAATTGACGGCAGAGGGTTTTGCGTGCAAAGAGGGTGATGCAACCTCGCCGCAAGACGAAGTTTGCGGGAGGGGCGTCACAAGGCGCTCGTTCATCAAGTTCGGGGGCGTGGGCGCGATGACGTTGGCCTTGGCACCGGGGACGATCGGCGCTTTGGCTGGATGTCGCTCGAAGGCGGGCGATGAGTTTTTCAGAGGAGAGCGAACGGTTATCGACCATGCGGATCGCGAGCTGATCATTCCTACGGTAGACAAGTTGGAGCGCATATACTACACGAGCGGGCTCGGCCAGATATACGTGTTCTCGCTTGAGCCTGAGCTGCAAGGAGGGTCGGCTTACCAGTTCACCTCCGGAGAGCTGGAGTATCTTCCCGAGGGCACCGAAAAACTGCTCTATATGGGATCGCTGGCCGGAGGCGGCCAGATCGACCGTGAGATGCTTGTAGCTGAGGACATACAGCTCGTGTTCTCGATAAGCGGCGTTCCCTTAACGGCTGCGAACATATCCGAGGCGGATGATCTGCAGCACGCGACCGGCATACCCGTGGTGTTGGTCGATGGGTCATTCACGAACGTTATGAACGCTTACCGGTTCGTGGGCGACATTATGGGGCGAACCGACCGGGGTGTCGAGATAGCGGAGTATCTCGAGCAGATATACGGCGATGTTAAAGAGGCCGTTGCCGATGTTGCCGACGGGGATCGCGTTTCGCTGTACTACGCCGAAGGGCCGTTCGGCCTCTCGACCGAACCCGACGTGTCGCAGCATGCTCAAACATTCGTGGAGGCGCGGGCGCGCAACGTTGCCGAAGTCCCGCTTTCGTCGAGCGGTTACGGTATGTCGGCGGTATCTTTGGAGTCGGTTATCCAATGGGATCCCGAGGTGATCATAGCGTGGGATGCGAAAATTCGCGGTGGCGCCGACGAGATTATCCGAACGAACTCCGATTGGGCGGTTATCAAGGCGGTGCAGGACGGTCGTGTGTACACGATGCCGAACGCGCCATTCGCGTGGTGCGACAGACCGCCAGGGGTGAACCGCTTCCTTGGGCTGCAATGGGTGGCGAACATGCTGTACCCCGATAGGTACGACGTTGATATGGTGGAGGAAGTCAAAAAGTTCTATAGTCTTTTGTACTGGGTCGATATAACGGATGAACAGGCGAAAAGCCTTCTGGGCAACAGCTATCCGCCTTACGGGAAAAACTAGGAGCAAAGCGTGAACATTTACGAAGATACTTATTTGGCGGATATTCTGCATGATATTGCACAGGGGCTGCTGGGCCCCACCATGGTGCTCATCATTCTGCTCATTTTGGTGAGCTTGTTTTTCTTCGGACAGATAATCGTCGAGTACTTCACCGAGCGGCGTCATTTCAAGCAGAACATGCCTGCCATCGTGAACGACATCAATAACGCCTCCTATGGAAACGTGACGAACGTCGTGGCCGAAAGTCGGCTCCTGCGCTTTCAGAAAGCGCCGCTGATCACCGTTTCGCGCAACATGGGGCTTCCCGAGGAACCGCTTTTCGCCCTCGCTCAGATTGAGATCAACAAGGCCGAAAAGCACTACAAACGCCGTCTTGCCTGGACCGATACCATATCGAAGATCGCTCCTTTGCTGGGGCTTATGGGGACGCTCATTCCGCTCGGGCCGGGCATCGTGGCGCTTGGACAGGGCGACACGCTGGGGCTTTCTCGCTCTCTTCTGCTGGCTTTCGATGCGACGGTGTGCGGTTTGGTGTGCGCCATTCTCGCGCTCGTGGTTTCCAAGATTCGTTCCGGTTGGTATACTGAATACATCGAAGTTCTGGAATCGGTGATGAGCTGCGTTGTGGACAAGGCCGCCCGGGCGCGAACGGAAGGCGTGGCGCTGCCCGCCAACTACACAGGAAACCCGTTGGCCGATTTTGCGGCTTCTGACAAGAAGGCGAAAGGCTCTTCTTCCCGCTTGTCGATGCGGTCGCAGCCTGCAAAGACGGACGGTTACTCGCGGATTGCTGACGGCGAGCCGTGCCCTTCGCTGAGAGGCGGCGAATAAGCATGGTTCGCGCATTTCGCCAGAGTCGTTTTCGCAGCAGGGGCGAGGTGGGCGAAGACGTGAACCCTTCGGCGTACATAGTGAACCTTGCCGACTGCATGCTGGTTCTTGCCTGTGGGTTCATGGTGGCTCTCATTTCGTATTGGAACATCGACGTGACGCCTGCCACAGAGATTGAGGGCGAGCAGCTTGAAGAAGTGAATCCCGAAACGCTTCCGGAAGACATTTCGGAAGGAGGCTCCTACTACATAGAAGCGGGCAAGGTGTATCAAGACCCGAATACGGGTCAACTGTACATGGTTCAGGAAAGCGGTGCGGATACGGGTGCGGGCGATGCGGGCGGCGAAGGCAAATCGACCTCGTCGTCGGAAGGAGGCTCGAACGCTGCGGCGTCGGACTCTGCTTCAGGTGGGGTGGACGATGAATCGGTGCGCAACGCTCGAGCGGCGGGGGCGGATTGATGGGGCGGGTTTCTGCCGAAACCGTCGCTTCCCCCGACGGCCTTTTGGTCGAAGAACTTCTTGTAGAGACGGAACGGGGAGCCAACGAGAGCGACCCGGAGGTTCGCGCCGCTGCCGAGCGCACGTTCGGATCCAAGGTTTCGCTCAGGGTGAAAGCGCTCATTGCGCTGGCCGTGGTGCTGGCGTTCTTCTTCTCGTTCATGCTGGGGAAGTACGCCATGACGCCGATGGAAGTGGTGCAGACGTTTTGGACCCACTTTTTCGATCCGAGTGCGGTGGATCCGAAAATGGACAGGGTGCTGTTCCGCATACGCTTGCCGCGGGTTTTAGTGGTCATGCTGGTGGGCGCGGCGTTGGCTGTTGCCGGTGCCAGTTATCAGGGTATGTTCAAAAACCCGCTCACGTCGCCCGATTTGCTGGGCGCGTCGGCAGGCGCTTCCTTGGGTGCGTGCTTGGCTTTGCTTTGGAGCCTTTCGGGGGAATACGTGCAGCTGTTCGCGTTTGTCGGCGGTATGCTGGCGGTGTCTATGGCCGTGTGGCTGAACAAGGCGGTCGACTACGACCCCACGTTGGGCTTGGTGCTTGCCGGCATTTTGGTGTCGACCTTGTTCCAGTCGGGCATGTCGATGGTGAAGTTTCTGGCAGATGCCGACGACAAGCTGCCCACCATCACGTTTTGGCTCATGGGATCGTTTGCGTCCATCAACACCCGCGATCTGCTCATGTGCCTAGCCCCTATGGCCGTAGGGTTCTGCATCCTTGTTTCGCAGGCATGGAAGCTCAACGTGCTTTCGTTCGGTGACGAAGAGGCGCGGGCTATGGGCGTGAAGACCCGCAGCACGCGCTTGCTCGTCATATTCGCATCAACGCTCATCACGAGCGCGTCGGTGGCGGTTGCCGGCATTGTGGGGTGGATCGGCTTGGTCATCCCCCATCTTGCACGCGCCATCGTCGGGCCGAACTACAAGGTGCTTCTTCCTACGTCCATGTTCGTGGGGGCGGTTTACCTGCTGATAGTCGATAACATAGCGCGCCTTGCCATGACCGTGGAGGTACCCATCGGCATATTGACGGCGATTTTGGGCGTGCCGTTCTTCGTGGTTATCTTCAAGCACAACATGAGGGGATGGCGCTCATGAGCGCGCGGTTGCTCGAGGTTGACGAACTGCGCTGCGGGTACGGAAAGAAGCATCCCGTCGAGATCGTCCACGGTGTCTCCTTCTCCGTCGGTAAAGGCGAGTTTCTGTGTATCATCGGTGCGAACGGTTGTGGGAAGACCACGACGCTCAAAGCCCTTATGGGGCTTTTGCCGGCATTAGCGGGCGAAGTTCGTATCAACGGTGTGAACATAGCCGCATTGCATGAGCGCGAGCTGGCAAAAAGGTTCGCCTATATACCCCAAGCGCACACGCCGCCGTTTCCCTTCAGCGTTGCCGACGTGGTGCTTATGGGTCGTACTCCGTATGTGAACAGGTTGGCGCGCATCACCGAGCATGATCGTATGGTGGCGTATCGCGCGCTCAAGCTGTTGGGCATAGACCATCTGTCCGAAAAGGCGTACACCACGCTTTCGGGCGGCCAGCAGCAGCTTGTCCTTATTGCGCGGGCGCTTACGCAGCAGTCGGACATTCTTGTGATGGACGAGCCTACGGCATCGCTTGACTTCGGCAACCAGCATTTGGTGCTTTCGCGCATGAGCATGCTTTCGAAAATGGGGAAGGCCGTCATCATGGTGACGCACGACCCCGACCATGCGCTGTTCTGCGCCGATAGGGTGGTGGTTATGCACGAGGGTCGCGTGCTGCGTGACGGTACGCCGGACGAATGCATAACCACCGAGGTGATGCAGACCATCTACAACACGAACGCTCGCGTGGTGGATGTGGAAGTGGAGCGCGGTCACATCGAGCGCGTATGCGTTCCGCTTCTGTGAGCGGCGCGGGACGCCATTTGCAGAGCCTCGCCGAAAAGCTGGCCGGCGCCGTTCTTCACGGCGAAGCGCAGCTTTTCGACATCTCCCACGATGCTGCCGGCGAGCATTTCCACGCCCCAATCGAACAGAAACGGCGTCATGACCACGCTTGGGCCTACGAACACGGTGGTTGCGTTCTTCGTGAGGTCGAGCAGGCGCGGCGCGGTCTTGTTGATGATGGTGACGCCGGTGATAAACGCGAAGTCGGTCTTCGGCAGCACGTACTCGCAGGCGGGGTCGGGCGTGTCCAGTCCATCGCGGCAGCTGCGCTCGAGAACGGTAAGATCGGCGTACTCGGTGATGCGATCCACATGGGGGAAGTGCCCCACCACGGTCACGTGGGCGCGTGGGCGCGAGGCGCTCGTGCTGTCGGTGCCCAGGTTCGCACTGCCTGCGCTTGTTCTCGCCGTGCTTGCGTTCGCAGTCGCGCCGTCTGCCGAGTCCGCTCGGGCGGCTTCCGCAGCTTTCGCTCGTTTGGCGCTGAGCGCTTCGATGCGCGGGCGGTACAGTTCGAACGCGTCGTGCGACACGAAGCCGCCGCGCCGTCCGGCCTTATCGCGGGCATCCGGCGCATCGTACACCACGCCTAGCGGGTCGAGCAGCTCGGCGCGCGAATACCATGCGTTAAGTGCCGCCACACCCAGCGACGCCTCCTCAAAGCACCATGATTTGGAAAGCTCGGCCACGCTGCGAAGAGGAAGCCCGCGCAAGTCCATAGTGAACTGGCGCTTCGCGCCGTTTCGCGTGGTGAAGCTTACGCCGCTTCCGCATTCGGCCTCCACGTAGGTCCAATGCGTTCCCAGGCAGTAGTCGCGCACGAGGACGCCTTCGGGAATTCCGCCTATCAAATGGTTGTAGAATTTCCACGGCGTGTCGTGGTCGAACGTGTCGGGAAACGATACGACGGCGTTTTTTGTGCCGTGCGTACAGCAGTCTTTTTCGGGGCAACCCATGGTGAGCTTCCTTTTCTCGTCGTGATAAGCCAATGCATTCAATATACTACAATAGGGAAGCAGCTTTCCGGGAATTCCTCCGCTTTGCGTCTGGGCGTCGCTTGTAAGTTGCGAAGCCGCGCTGGAAGCGGCGTTTTGCAGGTTGTGCGGGGGAAGGGGCAGGCTCTTGCCCTGCGCATAGCCTGCGGGGAGCACGTGGAGCCTGCGGGGAGACGTGGGTTTCGATGCCAAGGATGCGATTGCGGGCGTATGCTATCGCTTATGCAGGTTCGCTTGCGCCGGCGGTTGCGGGTTGGTTTTTTCGAGGAAGGGAACGGCATGCTGTTTTTGCTGACGGGCGATGTGCAGATAGGGAAGACGCGCTGGCTTTCGCGTTTGGTGGAAGATTTGGCCGAGTGCGGCGTGCAAAGCGCGGGCGTGCTGGCGCCGGGCGTGTGGCGCGAGCGCGGAGCCGAAGAGCCTGACGGCGCGGGCGGCGCTGCGGGTGCGGGCCGGTTTGAGAAGCTCGGCATCGACAATGTGCTTCTGCCCGACGGCGAGTGTGTGCCGTTTGCCCGTCGCCGCGATCTCGCGCTGGCGGAAGGCTCCTACGATGTTGCCAGCCAAAGTGCCGCCGCTCAGATGGCTTGGGAGATTTCCGACGCTGCCATAGCCCGCGTGAACGCGCATTTCGACGATTTGCTGCGCGCCAATACGGGAGCCAATGTTTCACGTGAAACATTGGCGCGGCAAAGCGGTTTGGGCGCTGTGGCTTCTTCCCTCTCGGTTTCGTGCGAAGATGTTTCACGTGAAACATCTTCGGAACAAGGCGAACACGACGGAAGTGCGAAAAAGGGCAAGTTCGTTAAGAGCGCGAAGGGGGGACGGATTTCTGAAGAACGCACCTTTGCAGATGGCCGGCCTGACAGCCGTCGCCCTCGTTATCAGGCGTTTTTGGTGGTGGACGAGCTGGGGCAGCTGGAGCTTTTGCGCGGGGGCGGACTCACGTCTGCCATGGCGCTGCTCGATCGCGGGGCAACGCCGCAGTTTCCCCATGCGCTCGCCGTGGTGCGCACATG